>DASZNJ010000425.1:0-5979 GCA_035551575.1 Gemmatimonadaceae bacterium | reverse complement strand
TTCGGCTCGGGGACGACCGCGGTCTCCAGGAGCTCGGCGGCGTGGGCGCGGCTGATGTCGCTCTCCGGATCGCCGCCGAGCATGCGGGCGAGCTCGGTGATGCGCTCCTCGCCGACGAGCACCGCGACGTCGGCGGTCGTGACACCGCCGCGAGCGCCCTTGGCGACGAGGATGTGGTGATGCGCACGGGCGGCGATCTGCGGCAGGTGCGTGATCGCGAACACCTGGTGGTGAGCGGCGACCCGGCGCATCGTGTCGCCGACCTGGAGGCCGACCTTGCCGCCGATCCCGGCGTCGACCTCGTCGAAGATGAGTGTCGGCACCTGGTCGAGGCGCGCGAGGATCGTCTTCAGGGCGAGCATCACGCGGGAGAGCTCGCCGCCGGAGGCGACGCGCGAGAGCGGCCGGGCATCGTGCCCGACGTTGAGCGCGACTCGGAACTCGGTGTCCTCGGCGCCCGACGCGCCGACGTCGGCGAGCGGCACGAGCACGGCGACGAAACGGCCGTCGGACATCCCGAGCGAGGGAAGCACGTCGTCCACCGCCCGGGCGAGCCGCGAGGCGGCGCCCTGCCGCAGTGCCGACAGCTCGGCCGCGCCCGCGGTGAGTCGCGTCGCCGCCTCACGCTCGCGCTGCTCGAGGGTGCGCAGGTCGAGGTCCGCCGACTCGACGAGATCGAGCTCGGCGCGCGCCTTCGTCCCCGTCTCGATCACGTCGCCTAACGTTCCCCCGTACTTCTTCGTCAGGCGGAACAGCAGGTCGCGGCGGCGGCGGACTTCCTCGAGGCGGTCGGGATCCAGCTCGACCGCCGCCTCGTACTCCTCGAGCTCGCGGGCGAGCTCCTCGATCGCGTAGTACCCGCTGTCGAACAGCTCCTGGAGGCGGCTCCGCGACGGGTCGATGCGCGTGATCGACGCCAGCGCGCGCTGCACGGCCCCGAGATGGCTCAGCACCGCCTCTTCGCCGCCGTCGAGGGCGCCGGCCGCGCCGCCGGCGAGGGAGCGCAGCTCCTCGGCATGCTCGAGCCGCCGCGCCTCCTCGTCGAGCCGCACGTCCTCTCCGTCGACGAGCCTCGCCTCCTCGATCTCGCGGACGACGTGCCGCAGGTAGTCGGCGCGCCGCTCGGCGTCCGCCTTCCGCCGCCGCAGCTCCGCGATCTCGTGCCTGACGTGGGCGAGCGCCGCGTGCGCGGCGCGCACGGCCGCGGCTTGCCCCTGCGCACCGGCGAAAGCGTCGAGGATCTCGCGCTGTTCGTCGGGGTCGAGGAGCGTCTGCGCCTCGTGCTGGCCGTGCACGTTCACGAGCCGGCGGCCGATGTCCGAGAGCGCCGCGGCGGTGACGGGCGTCCCGTTCACCCAGCCCCGCGCCCGGCCGGCGGCGGCGACCTCGCGCTTGAGCACGACCGTCGATTCCTCGACGTCGATCCCGCGCTCGTCGAGGAGCGCGGCGAGCTCCGGGCGCTCGCTGATGTCGAACGTTCCCTCGACGAGTGCCCTGTCGGCACCGGTCCGGACGACGTCGCTGTTCGCGCGCTCGCCGAGCAGCAGGCCCAGCGCGCCGACGATGATCGACTTGCCGGCGCCGGTCTCGCCGGTGAGCACGTTGAAGCCGCGCCCCAGGGGAAGCGTCAGCTGCTCGATGATGGCGAAGTTGCGGATGCGGAGCTCGGTCAGCATCGGATGCGGGTCAACCCCTGGACTTGCGATCGAGCGGTTCTTCGCGGCGTTCGTCGCGGTCGACCAGCCCGCCCCATCCCAGCTTGAGGCGCATCCGGGCGAAGAACGACGTCCCCGGGAACCGCACGATCTGCACTGCGCGGGCGCTGCGCGACACGACCAGTGTCTCGCCGCTCGCGAAGGTCGTGCCGACCTGGCCGTCCACCGTCACCAGAAGCTCCTCGGGACCATCCTCGGCCCGCAGGGTGATCTGCGCGCTGGGCGGGAGCACGAGCGGGCGCACCGACATGGTGTGCGGGGAGATCGGGGTCAGGATGATCGACTCGACGGTCGGGTAGACGATCGGCCCGCCCGCCGACAGGTTGTACGCCGTCGATCCCGTCGGGGTGGCGATGACGATGCCGTCGGCCGAGTACGACGCGATCGACTCGCCGTTCGCGGCCACGTCGAGCGAGACCATCCGCGCGAACCCGCCCTTGTGCAGCACGACGTCGTTGAGCGCGAACCACCGCTGCCGTTCGTTCCCCGACGCGTCGAGCGCGCTCACGTCGAGGGTCATCCGTCGCTCGGCGTGGAAGTCGCCGCGGGCGAGCCGCTCGATTCCCGCCTCGAGGTCGTCGACGCCGCACGAGGTGAGGAACCCGAGCCGGCCAAGGTTGATCCCGAGGATCGGCACGGCGCGCCCATCGAGGGCGCGTGCCCCTCGCAGGAGGGTGCCGTCGCCGCCTAACGTGAGGAGGGCGTCGAGCTCGGTGTCGTCGTCGAGGACCTCGTGGTCTCCAGTGAGCGCACCGAGCTCCGGTTCGAAGGCGAGCCGGAGGTCGAGTCGCCGCGCCAGCCCGGTGAGCCGGCGGAGGACGTCAGCGAGCCCGTCGTAGCCGCGATGGGCGACGACCCCGACGCGCATCACCCGGCGACCGCTTCGCTCTCGTGTTCACTCTCGTGCAGCGCCCGCACCCGCGCCGCGATTCCCGCCGCGTCGAGCCCCGTGTCGGCGAGCTGCTTCGTCCGCGACGCCGCGTAGACGATCCGGTCCGGGACGCCATGCGCGATCACGCGCACGGACGGCTCGAGGCGCTCGACGATCGACGCCATGTACGCCCCGAAGCCGTTGGTGACCACGCCTTCCTCGACGGTGACGAGGATCTTGTGGTCGTGAATGAGCGCGGACAGCGTCAGCTCGTCGTAGGGCTTGATGAAGCGGCAGTTCACGACGGTGACGTCGAGCCCTTCGGCGGCCAGCGTCTCGGCCGCTTCCATCGCCTTGAGCACCATCGTGCCGACGGCGAGGATCGCGACGTCGCGTCCGTGGCGGAGGACCTCCCACGTGCCGTACGGCACGGCCGCGATCTCGCGGACGTGCGGGACGACGTCCGGCGACGCATCGCGCGGGTAGCGCATGCAGAACGGGCCGTCGTGCGCGGCACCGGTCCGGAGGAGGCCGAGCATCTCGGTCCCGTCCTTCGGCGCGGTGATCGTCATGTTCGGCACGGCGAGCATGTACGCGATGTCGTACAGTCCCATGTGCGTCTCGCCGTCCTCGCCGACGAGCCCCGCGCGGTCCATGCAGAAGAGGACGTGCAGCTTCTGCAGCGCGACGTCGTGAATCACGTTGTCGTATGCGCGCTGGAGGAAGGTCGAGTAGATCGCGCAGACCGGGACGACGCCGCGCGTCGCCATCCCGGCCGCGAACGTCACCGCGTGCCCCTCGGCGATGCCGACGTCGAAGAAGCGCGCCGGATGCGCCTTCGCGACGATCCCCGTCCCCGTGCCACTCGGCATCGCACCGGTGATCGTGACCAGGCGCTCGTCCTCCTCCATCAGCTCCGACAGCCCCTTCCCGAACACCGCGGTGTACGCCGGATTCGCCGACGACGTCTTGAGCTGCTTCCCGGTCGCCGGGTCGTGCCCCGGAGGCAGCGCGTGCCACTTCTCGACGTGCTCGCCGGCGGGAAAGCCCTTCCCCTTCTGGGTGATCACGTGGACGAGCCGCGGCTGCTTCATCTGGCGGACCGCGGTGAAGGTGTCGATCAGGACGTCGAGGTCGTGGCCGTCGACGGGACCGAAGTAGCGGAGGCCCAGCTCCTCGAACAGCACGCCGGGGGTAAGGAAGCTCTTCACGCTCTCCTCCCACCGCTTCACCAGGTTCCCGACGACCTGCACTTTCGACGGCGCCGACGCGAGCATCTCGCCGATCGCGCTGCGGACGCGGTTGTAGAGCGGGTTGCGCTGGATCGAGACGAGGTACTTCGACATCGCGCCGACGTTAGGCGCGATCGACATCTCGTTGTCGTTGAGGACGACGATGAGGTCGCGCCCCGAGTGCCCGGCGTTGTTCAGCCCCTCGTACGACAGCCCGCACGTCAGCGCCCCGTCGCCGAGGATCGCGACGACCTTGAGATCCTCCCCATTCAGCTCGGCGGCGGTCGCCATCCCGAGCCCGGCGGAGATCGCGGTCCCGGCGTGGCCGGCCCCGAACGCGTCGTATTCGCTCTCGGTGCGCTTGAGGAACCCCGACAGCCCGTTCTCCGTGCGGAGCGTCTCGAACCGGTCGCGGCGGCCGGTGAGCATCTTGTGCGGATAGCCCTGATGGCCGACGTCCCAGACCAGCTGGTCGGCCGGCGTGTCGAACACGTAGTGCAGCGCGATCGTCAGCTCGACGACGCCGAGCCCGGCGCCGATGTGGCCGCCGGTCCGCGAGCAGACGTCGATGAGCCGCGCGCGCATCTCCTCGGCGAGCGCGCGCAGCTCGTCGCGAGTCAGCAACTTGAGGTCGGCGGGAGAATTGACGCGATCGAGAAGCGACATGACGGGTCCGCGTTGGAGCGTAGTGCGACTGCGAGGCCGGCCGCCCAGGATGGGCGCCGGCCTCCTACTAATTTCGCCGGGCGACCACGTATCGCGCGAGGTGTTCGAGCTGCGGGGTGAGCAATCCGGCCGCCCCGAGCGCGGAGCAGCCTTCATCCACCAGCGCCGATGCCCGGGCCCTGGCTCCATCGATCCCGAGGAGCGCCGGGTAGGTGCTCTTCTGCAGGACGAGATCCCGCCCCGCGGTCTTGCCAAGGACGTCCGAGGTCTCGGTGACATCGAGCACGTCGTCGGCGATCTGGAAGGCCAGGCCGATCGCTCGCCCGTACACGCCGAGCGCCTCGATGCGTTCGTCGCTCGCACGGGCGGCGATGCCGCCGATGCGGACAGCCGCGCTGATCAGGGCGCCGGTCTTCGCGCTGTGAATGCGCTCCAGCTCGGGCAGCGTCAGGGCGCGCCCCTCGCCCTCGAGGTCGAGAAGCTGGCCACCGATCATCCCGCCCGCCCCCGAAGCGCGCATCAGCTCACCGACCACCCGGCGCGCGTGCGCATCGTCGAGGCCGAGCGAGTCCGCGCCGTGGAGCGCGCAGCGCACGGCGAGGGGGACCATCGCCAGCCCGGCCGCCGTCGCCGCCGCGACCCCGAACGCCTTGTGGACGGTCGGCCGGCCCCGCCGCATGTCGTCGTCATCCATGCACGGCAGGTCGTCGTGCACGAGCGAGTACGCGTGCACCACCTCGACCGCCGCCGCGATCCGGGTCGCATCGCCCCGGCCGCCCGCGGCATCGAACGCGGCGAGGACGAGCACGGGGCGCAGTCGCTTGCCCTCACCGAGGAGCGAATAGCGAATCGCATTCGCCACCGCCGGCGGCATCTCGCCGAGGAAGCGCGTGCAGAATTCCTCGAGCGCTCCATCGATCGCCGCGCGCGCGCCGGCGACCGCGTGGCGGACGTCGACGCCCGACGGGGCGACGCCCGACGCAGCGACGCCCGCCTCACTCATCGAGGTCCTCGAGGGAAAACTCGCCTTCGCTCGCCTCGACGAGCAGCTTGACCTGCGCTTCCGCCTGCGAGAGGCGCTCGGTCACCGCGCGGAGCCGCCCCACCCCTTCCTCGAACAGCCTGAGCGCCGCATCGAGCTCGATGCCGTCGCCCGCCAGCTGGCCGACGATCGACTCGAGGCGGCGGAGCTGCTGCTCGACGCTTTCCGGATCCGTCTCCCGCTTCCTCCCGCTCATCCCGGCTCCGTCAGGCGCACCCCGCCGGCCCGCGCCGCGACGCGTCCATCGCGGAGCACGAGCTCGAAGGAGTCGCCAGGGGTGAACTGTGCGGCGCGGCCGCGGAGCCTTCCGTCGGGGCCGAGGGCGACGGCAAAGCCGCGGCTCAGCGTCGCCACCGGGCTGAGCGCGTCGAGCCGCCCGCCTAACGCGGCGGTGCGGGCACGGTGGCGCTCGATCGACCGGGCCATCGCGTCCGCGGCGCGCTCGCGGAGCGC
>DASZNJ010000424.1:0-7941 GCA_035551575.1 Gemmatimonadaceae bacterium | reverse complement strand
TGGCGCGCGACGCGGTAGTGCTCATCGCCGACGACGCGCGGATCGAGCATCCGCGAGGTCGAGTCCAGTGGGTCGACGGCGGGATAGATACCGAGCTCGGAGATCTGGCGCGAAAGCACCGTCGTGGCGTCCAGGTGGGCGAAGGACGTGGCCGGCGCCGGGTCGGTCAGGTCGTCCGCCGGCACGTAGATCGCCTGCACCGAGGTGATCGAGCCCTTCTTGGTCGAGGTGATGCGCTCCTGCAGCTCGCCCATCTCCGTCGCCAGCGTCGGCTGGTAGCCGACCGCGCTCGGCATGCGGCCGAGCAGCGCCGACACTTCCGAACCCGCCTGCGTGAAGCGGAAGATGTTGTCGATGAAGACGAGGACGTCGGCGTTCTCCTGGTCGCGGAAGTACTCGGCGACCGTCAGCCCCGAGAGGCCGACGCGGAGACGCGCGCCGGGCGGCTCGTTCATCTGGCCATAGATCAGCGCGACCTTGTCCAGGATGTTCGCTTCCTTGAACTCGAGGTAGAGGTCGTTTCCTTCGCGCGTCCGCTCGCCGACGCCACAGAACACCGAGCGTCCGCCGTGGCCCGTCGCGACGTTGTTGATCAGCTCCTGGATGACGACGGTCTTGCCGACGCCGGCGCCGCCGAAGAGACCGATCTTTCCGCCCTTCACGAACGGGGCGATCAGGTCGACGACCTTGATGCCGGTCTCGAAGATCTCGGTCTTCGGCTCGAGGTTGACGAAGTCCGGGCGCTTCCGGTGGATCGGCCACCGCTCGGCGCTCGCCGGGATCGGCGTGCCGTTGTCGATCGGGTCGCCCAGCACGTTGAGGATGCGGCCGAGCGCCGCCTCACCGACAGGCACCGTGATCGGCGCGCCGGTGTCGATGACTTCCATCCCGCGCTCGACGCCGTCGGTCGACGACATGGCGACCGCGCGAACCTGGTTGCGGCCGATGTGCTGCTGCACCTCGACCACGACGCGGAGCTGCTCGCCGCTCGCCGACTTCGCGCGGATCTCCAGCGCATTGTAGATCTCGGGAAGGTGCTCGGACTCGAACTCGACGTCGAGAACCGGCCCGATGACCTGGATGATCTTTCCGACCTGTGTGCCTGGTGCAGCGAGGGTAGCCATATCGATAACTCGGTGAGAGTCTGTTGCGGTCAGTCTATTCGAGCGCGGCGGCGCCGCCGACGATCTCGGCGATTTCCTGCGTGATCTGCGCCTGGCGTGCGCGGTTGTACGTGCGCCGGAGGTTCGTCAGGATGTCGCCGGCGTTGTCCGTCGCGTTCTTCATCGCGGTGCGCTGGGCGCTCTGGAAGCTCGCCTCGTTCTCGACCAGCGCGCGGTAGACGGTGTTGCGAACGTAGAGCGGGAGCAGCTCCGTGAGCAGCCGCTCCGCCGACGGAAAGAGCAGATAGTCGCGGCGTGCGCCCGTCTGCGCCGGCGGCGTCACCGGCAGCACCCGCTCGGTGTGCGGGGGCGTCGACAGCACGGAGTTGAAGCGCGAGCTGATGACGTAGACCGCGTCGAGCGAGCCATTGACGAACCCTTCCATCAGCCCGTCGACGAGCGACGTCGCGTCCTGCGCTGACGGACGGTCGGTGATGTCGGTGCGGCTGGTCGCGAGCGTGCGCCCGAGATAGCGGAAGAAGCCTATCCCCTTCTTGCCGACGACGTGAAGCTCGACCTCGGTCCCTTCGCGCTCGAGCCGCGCGATGGTGCCGCGCGCCTCCTTGAGCAGGTTGGCGTTGAACGCACCAGCCAGCCCCCGGTTCGAGGTGAGCAGGAGCACCGCTGCACGCTTCACCGACGCCGGCTGGCGGAGCAGTGGAAAGCGTTCGGCAAGATCGGCCGAATACAGGCTGGCGATCGTGTCGGCGATCGCCGTCGCGTACGGGCGCGCCGCCGCGACGCGATCGGTCGCGCGCTTCAACTTCGACGTCGCGACCATTTCCATGGTGCGCGTGATCTTCCGCGTGTTCTCGACGGACTTGATGCGTCCCTTGAGTTCGCGTCCCTTGGCCATGCGGAGTGCGTCCCGGTGAGTGTGTGCCTGACGCCGAACTACTTCGTCGCCGCGGCGACCTTGGCGTAGGCCTCGATCGCCTGGCGCAGCTTGGCCTCGGTATCCTTCGAGATCGCCTTCTCCTTGCGGATCGCGTCGCCGACCTGCGGATACTGCGCGTGCATGAACTCGTGGAAGCCGCGCTCCCAGTCACGCACCTGCGGCACCGGCACCTCGTCGAGGAAGCCGTTGGTCACGGCGAAGATGATCATGACCTGCTGCTCGACCGACATCGGCTGGTACTGGCCCTGCTTCAGCATCTCGACGGTGCGGGCACCGCGCTCGAGCTGCTTCTTCGTCGCCGCGTCGAGATCCGACGCGAACGACGCGAACGCTTCGAGCTCGCGGTACTGCGCGAGGTCGAGGCGGAGGCGGCCGGCGACGCCCTTCATCGCCTTGATCTGCGCCGACCCGCCGACGCGCGACACCGAGATGCCGACGTTCACCGCCGGACGAACGCCGGCGTAGAACAGGTCGGCTTCGAGGAAGATCTGTCCGTCGGTGATCGAGATGACGTTCGTCGGGATGTAGGCCGACACGTCGCCGGCCTGCGTCTCGATGATCGGCAGCGCGGTCAGCGAGCCGCCCGGCTTGAGGATCGTCCTGCCGTCGACGACGCCCGCGTCTTCACGCAGCTTCGCCGCCCGCTCGAGGAGGCGCGAGTGCAGGTAGAAGACGTCGCCCGGATATGCCTCGCGCCCCGGCGGGCGGCGAAGCACGAGCGAGATCTGGCGGTACGCCGCGGCCTGCTTCGACAGGTCGTCGTAGACGCAGAGTGTCGGCTTCCCTTCGTTGTACATGAAGAACTCGGCCATCGCGCAGCCCGAGTAGGGCGCGATGTACTGCATCGGGGCGGGATCGGACGCGGAAGCCACTACAACGATGGTGTACTCCATCGCGCCCGCCTGCGTCAGCCGCTCGACGACCGATGCGACGGTCGATGCCTTCTGGCCGATGGCGACGTAGACGCAGACGACGCCCTGCCCCTTCTGGTTGATGATCGTGTCGATCGCGATCGCCGTCTTGCCGGTGCCGCGGTCGCCGATGATCAGCTCGCGCTGCCCGCGGCCGATCGGGATCATCGCGTCGATGCTCTTGATGCCGGTCTGCAGCGGCTCCTTCACCGGCTGTCGGACGATGATGCCGGGGGCCTCGCTCTCGACCTTGCGGGTCGTCGACGTCCGGATGTCACCCTTGCCGTCGATGGGCCGGCCGAGCGCGTCGACGACGCGGCCGACCATCGCCTGACCGACCGGGACCTCGAGCACGCGCTTGGTGCGACGCACCTCGTCGCCCTCGCGGAGCTGGAGGTAATCGCCGAGGATGACGGCGCCGATGTTGTCTTCTTCGAGGTTGAGGCAGAGCGCGGTGATCGCGGCTCCGGTCTCGCTCGAGGTGACCTCGAGCATCTCGCCGGCCATCGCCTTGCTCAGGCCATAGATGCGGGCGATGCCATCCTTGACCTCGAGGACGGTGCCGACTTCTTCGGCGTCCAGCGAGCGGAGATCAGCGGCTTCGATCTCGCGGAGCAGGATGTCCTTGATCTCGCCGGGGCGGAGTGACGTGTCGGAAGCCATAACGTGTGTCGGGGAAGAACGTGCGACGAACTGCATTCGGCCGAGGCTGGCCTATAGCTTGTGAAAATTATCACAAGCCAGCCCGACGTGCAAGCCGCGCCCCCCGGCGATCTGGCAGGAGCGGGTTAATGCCCCCATTCGCCAACGGGCGGTGATGGAAGCTGGAGCGCTGCCGCGAGATTCCTGCCATGCCATCCAGCATCCGGGAACTGAGGGTGTGGCAGGAAGCGGTCGGGACCGCCGGCGAGATCGCGAAGCTGTCCAGGAAGACGCGACCCGAGTCGCGGGCACTGGTCGATCTCCTGATCAGATGCAGCGCGGAGGTGGCGCTGGCGATCGCGCGCGGGCACGTCAAGGAAGGCGCTGTCGCGCAACGCGATGGCTTTCGCCTCGCGCGCGACGCGATCGCGTCGCTCGAGACCGGGCTCGCGATCGCCCGCCATGCGGAGCTCTTCCCACTCCCGGCGTGCGCCGATCTCGGCGTTCGGGCCGGCCATACCGCACGCCTGATTTCCGGCTACATCACCTACCTCGATCGGCTCGTGGAAGCCGACGCGGAGGCGGCGCGGATGACCCCTGTCTAGTGCCCGGCCTTCGGCTTATCGCCGCTGGCCCGGCTGCGGCCGCGCCCCTGGCCGAAGCGGTCGACCAGGTCCACCGCGCGGAGCCGGGCCAGCGACGCGGGCCTGGTGCCGACGACGCGTTGCGCGGTGCTCGAGAGATGCGAGGCGGACGCGAACCCGAGTATGCGAGCCACATCTCGTACGTCGTAGCCCGGGTTCTTGCTCAACTCAGCCGCCGCGAGCAGCCGGACGAGGTCGATCACGCGCTTGAGGTTGGGTGCACCCGCCGATGCGAACGACCGGCTCAGGTGCTCCCGGGTCACGCCTAACGATGCCGCGAGCTCGCTCGTCCGGACGGGGCGTCCTCCGCGCGCGATCACGCTTCGCCATGCCGACTGCTGCAGTGGTGCGCCGAGACCGAGCGCCGGCGGAGGATTCCAGAGCGCACCGGCGAACCGCGTCGAGAACATCACCGGAGCGAGGAGGGCGCGGAGCACGCCATCGTCGACACCCTCGGTGAGCACGTCGGCGAAGTCGTGGGCGACGGCGGCGGCGAGGGCGGGACCATCGGCCCCGCGCAGCGGGGCAATCCCCACGAAAGGCAGGCTGGGAAACTCGCGCGCCAGCCCTGACGCGCGGTCCGCCTCATCGCTCCCTCCCGCGATGTCGATGATCACCGCGTCGGCGAGCGTCGCGCGCAGCGTCTCTGACAGCTCGCTCGCACCATGCACCAGGAGCAGCCGCGCCCGGCGTCGCGGAAAGGCCGCCCGGATCGCGGCGCGGGCCCGCTCACGGAAGACGAGGGCAACCACGCAGGGTACGTTCGCCGGCTGCGGGACCGCCGCGGCCGATTCCGCCAATGCAGCGCCGGCGGCACCGCCGCCGGGGGCGACGCTTCCCTTCGGTCGCGGCGACATCGTCTACCGGCGCGGGAGCGCCTCGCCCACCATGTCGCCGGCTCGCTGCAGCACCGCCTTCGCGTTCGCGTACGAAATCGTCTGCAACGCCTCGGCGATCGGCATCCAGCGGCACGCGGTGATCCCCTCGGCACGCTGCGGGCAGGTGGCCGTCGACGCGGTCTCCATCAGGTAGAAGTGGCAGACCTTGTGGATCAGCCGGCCGCGGAAGCGGAAATACCAGTCGATCGTCTCGATCTCGCCGCGCAGCTCGAGGCCATCGAGGCCCGTTTCCTCGCGCACCTCGCGGAGGGCGGCCGCATCAGGGAGCTCACCTTCCTCGAGGTGGCCCTTCGGAAAGCCCCAGTTGCGATAGCTGTCGCGGATAAGGAGGAATACCGGTTCCCCCGCGGAACCGACGCGAAAGACGACGCCGCCGGCGGAGGTTTCCTGCGTCGCGCGGGCGCGAGCGGTCACCGCGCCCCCGCGGCGACGGGCGAGCTCTCCATGTGTGCGCGTCCCTCGATGAACTGCCTGACGACCGGGTCGCTGGTATGCTGGATCTCGTCGACTGTCCCGACCTGGCGGACACGGCCCTGATAGAGCATCGCGATCCGCGTCCCGACCGTATACGCGCTCCGCATGTCGTGCGTGATCACGATGCTCGTCACGCCGAGCTTGTCGCGCATGCGGACCATCAGGTCGTCGATGACGGCGCTGGTCACCGGATCCAACCCCGTGGTCGGCTCGTCATACAGCATGTACTTCGGTCGCAGCGCGACGGAGCGGGCGATCCCCACTCGCTTGCGCATCCCGCCGGAGAGCTCCGCCGGAAACTTGCTCTGCACCCCGGGAAGGTCGACGAGGTCGAGCGCCTGGTCGACACGCTCGCTGATCTCGCGCTCGTCGAGCTCACCCTGCTTGCGAAGCCCCATCGCGACGTTCTCGCCGATGGTCAGGGAGTCGAAGAGCGCCGCGAACTGGAAGACATAGCCGATCCGGGCGCGCAGCTTGTAGAGCTCCCGGCGCGGCAGCTTCGGAACTTCGAGCCCGTCGACGATCACGTCGCCGGAATCCGGCTCGAGCAGCCCGACGATGTGCTTGATCGCGACTGACTTTCCAGTTCCGGAGTACCCGATGATGACCATCGTCTCCCCCTCGAGCACGTCGAGGGTGAAACCGTTCAACACCTGCTTCGGCCCGAAGGCCTTGTGAACATCGACGAGCCGGATCATCGAATCAATTTGTGATCTTGGCGTGTCGGGCGGCAAGTGAGACTCGCTCGGACCGCGCGCTGGAAGCGCTCGCGACGACGTCCGGGTGAGCGCCAGGTCACAACGCACAAAGGGCCGCTTCCGTGGGAAGCGGCCCTTTGTCCTGCGCGGCGACCGGTCAGGCGGCGAAGCTGCCGAGTGCGCGGCCGACATCACCTTCGCGCAGTCGCTTCAGCGCCCGGTCGCGAAGCTGGCGGACGCGCTCGCGCGTGACGCCAAGCATCGAGCCGATCTCCTCGAGCGTATGCTCACGCCCGCCTTCGAGGCCGAAGTACAGGCGCAGCACCTTCGCGTCGCGCGGCGGGAGCGTGCCGAGCGCCTGCTCGATCTCGTCGGTGAGGAAGCGGTTCATCGCCTCCTCTTCCGTATCCGGCATCTCGTCGGCGACGAACCGCTCGATCAGCGAGCGATCGCCGTCGGGATCCATCGGGGCGTCGAGCCGGACGTCGCTGGTGTTGAGCGCGGCGAGCGACTGAACGACCTCGGTCGAGAGCCCGGTGAGCTGCGAGAGCTCTTCCGGCGTCGGCTCGCGATTGAGCTTCTGCCGGAGGATCTCACTCGCCTTGATAATGCGCGAAAGGTCCGCGGTGCGATTCAGCGGCACCCGGACCGTGCGACCCTGGCGCGCGAGCGCCGAGAGGATCGCCTGGCGGATCCACCAGACCGCGTACGAGATGAACTTCACACCCTGATCCGGATCGAACTTCCGGGCAGCGGTGAGCAACCCGACGTTGCCTTCACCGATGAGGTCGATGAGCGGCAAGCCGCGGTTCTGGTACTTCTTCGCCACCGAGATGACGAAACGCAGGTTGCGCTTCACCAGCTCCTGGAGCGCATCCGGATCGCCTGCACGAATTTTCTTCGCCAGCTCGATCTCCTCCATGCCCTTGAGCAGGGGGTACGTGCTGACTTCGTAGAGATACTGATCGAGGATGTCGCGCTCGGGCTCGTTGGGCGCGATGCCCGCCGGTGCGGACCGGCGGCGGCGCTTCACTTCGGTCATTGTCTGGCCCTCAACGTACTGCGCGTGAAAGATCTATCGTGAGCGGCGCATTCACGCCGCCATATGTCTTCGGTGCTGCAAGCCCGAGCCGTTCTGCTGGAGGTCCGGTGCCCTGGATCGCCTGCGCCCCGATCGGGTTGGAAAGCGCTGCAAAATACCGGCCTGACCGGATTACGCCAGCCCTGAATTTCTTGACATCGTACCTACCCCTGACTACACTTCGTGTTTCCTGGCGGAACAGTTGTCTCCGCTCGGCCGAGGGGGCGTAGCTCAGTTGGGAGAGCGCTTGAATGGCATTCAAGAGGTCAGGGGTTCGATTCCCCTCGCCTCCACCTCCCGACGATGCGGCTGGTCGTCGGTCGGTCCTCCCGCAGTTCGAGTATCGGCCGGGACGGTCGATTACTGGAGCAACGGGCTCTGGGCCAATGCGGGAATAGCTCAGTTGGTAGAGCACAACCTTGCCAAGGTTGGGGTCGCGAGTTCGAGTCTCGTTTCCCGCTCCATTTTGAACGGCCATGGCCGCTGTGCGGCGGCCGCTTGATGTGCCTCCCTACTCCGCCAGCGCCTTCT
>DASZNJ010000423.1:0-2823 GCA_035551575.1 Gemmatimonadaceae bacterium | reverse complement strand
AAGCCGGGGGGAAGGAGGAAGGAGAAGCCGCTGCTGTCGGCAACGCGATGCCAGCCGCTCGTGTCCGCCGACGGCGTCGCGCAGTCGAGGTGGGAACTCCCCTGCCCCGGGAAAGGGACGCAGGCCGCGCTGCCTGACGCGACGAGGGCGAGCACCACGAGCTGGCGGGAAGGGCGCATGCGCGAGGGGATGCGACGGGAGGCGGGGCGGCGGCTGGCCGACGCGACAACATGCACCGGGCCGGCGACGCTCGCCAGAGCGCCCGGAAAGCTCGGTCAGCGCGGCCGGTCGTCGAGGTCCGGCCGCCGGTGCGTGCCGCTCTCGTGCAGCTCGAACGAGGGGAGCATCAGCTCCCAGCGGATCGCCGCCAGGCGCAGCGCGGCGACGACGATCATCCCGGCGATCACCGCCGGCCGCTGCCCGGCCCCCACCCTGACGAGGACGACGTAAAGCGTCGTCCCGGCGAGCGCCGCGGTCGCGTAGAGGCTGCCCCGCTGCAGCACCATCGGGATCTGCGCGGTGAGCACGTCGCGGATGACGCCTCCAGCAGCGCCCGTCACCGCGCCGAGGAGGACGCACGCGCCCGCCGGAAGTCCCGCCCTCTCGGCGATCTGCGCGCCGGCAACGCTGAAAAGCGCCAGGCCTAACGCGTCGGCGACGTCGAGCGTCTGCCAGGGGACCCGTGCCCACCGGGTGTAGAGCAGCGTTGCCACCGCCGAGAGGACGATGACCGTCAGGTAGCTCGGGTCGGTGAGCCAGAAGATCGGCCGCCGGTCGAGGAGGACGTCGCGGATCGTCCCGCCCCCGATCGCCGTCACCGCGGCGAGGACGACCACCCCGATGAGGTCGAGCCGGCGGCGCCCAGCGGCGAGTGCGCCGCTGATCGCGAACACCGCGACCCCGATCAGGTCGAGAATGTGGAGGAGCACGCGTTACGGAGTCACGCGCGACCGCAGCCACTCCGTCCGGCGGGCGCGCATCGCGTCGGTGAGCGGAACCCCCGCCTTCTCGTACGTCGTGACCTCGACCGTCGGGGACTCGCGCAGCGTGACCGGAACGGTGCGCCGCTCTCCGCGCTGCATGATGTCCGCGCTGACGACGTCGCCGACCTTGTGCTTCGCGATGATCGCGGCGAGCACCGCGACGCTCGGCGTCGGCTCTCCGTCGACCGCGTAGACGAGATCTCCGCCGCTGATCCCGGCCGACCACGCCGAGCCGTTCTCCGTCGTCCAGTTGATGAAGACACGGGTGGTGTCGTCGTCCATCGACGCCCCGAAAGAAGGGCGACCGGCGCCGCTGTGTTTGACCTGGAAGCCGGCGGTGGCGAGCAGGCGCGCGAAGTCGGGTGCTTCCTGCCCCTCGACGTACCGGTTAAAGAAGTCGTTGGCGAAGGCACTGTCGCGCGTGACATCGCCGAGCACGCGGCGGAGGTCGGCGAGGGTGTACGGTCGCGCCGGGGCGAGTGCCCTGGTCTGGTACTGGCCGAAGCGGCGCCACATCGCGCGCATGTAATCCTCGAGCGTGAGGTTGAAGCGGTCGCGGAGGGTGAGGTCGAGGGCGAGGCCGAGCGCCGACCCGTAGGTGTAGTACGAGATGAAGGTGTTGGCGCGGTTGGTCGGGTCGATCGAGACCGCGGCGTCGACGAACGGAGCCTGCATGCTCATCCCGACGGCGGAGAAGTGCCGTCGTCCGGGCGCGGTCACCACCGTGTTGACGGGATCGGTGAGAACGCCTGCATACTCGTCGTCGGTGAAATACCCGGCGCGCCGCACGAACAGGCGGTCGAAGTAGCTGGTGAACCCCTCTGCGAACCAGAGCTCACCCGACATGTTCTCGCGCTCGAAGTCGAAGGGCTCGAGGGAGCGGGGGCGCAGCCGCTCGACGTTCCAGGAGTGGAAGAATTCGTGCGACAGCGTCGTCAGGTTGCCGCGGCGCTCCTGCGGCGTGGCAAGCGAGCGACGGCTGGTGATCACCGTCGAGTTCCGATGCTCCATCCCGTCGCCGTTCGCCCATGGCAGGTAGTCGGCGAGGAAGGTGTACGTCCCGAAGTCGTAGCCCGCCGGCGCGCCCCACGCTGCGACTTCCTCGGCGACCACTCTCTTCGCCATCGCGGCGAAGGTGTCGGCCTGCGCCTCGCTGCCGAGGTGATGCAGGGCGATGCGCCACGTCGATTTCCTGCCGCCCGACGAGTCGCTCCAGCTGCGGAAGGTCAGCGGCCCGACCTCGGTCGGCGAGTCCATGAACCACTGCAGGTTCGGCGCGGTGAAGACCGTCGAGTCGGCAGTGGGGACCAGCTGCGTCGCGATCCGCCAGCCGGCGCGCGGATGCAGCGTCAGCCGGATCGGGGCGTCGTGCATCCCGCGCGCCCACATGAAGAGCGCGGGCATGTTGATGTGCGCGTGCGAGTGGTCGACCCCGAGGTAGGTGCCATCGGTGCGATCGCCGAAGACGGTATAGCTGACGCGGACCGTCCCGTCGCCGCGCGCGACGTCCCAGCCATGCGGATCCGGGCGGGTGATCGGGAGCGCGCGGCCGTGCCCGTCCACCGCCGAGACGTCGTAGACGTTCTTGGCGAACGAATGCAGCGCGTAGCGCCCCGGAGAGGAGCGGCTCATCCGCAGGTGGAGCATCCGGCCGGCGGGTACCCCGCGAAAGGTCGCGGTGACGCGCGCCTCGTGCTGCTCGGCGCGGGGGAAGGCGACCTCGTACTGGACGGAGCGCTGCTGCGCGGCGAGAGGCGCGGCGAGGGCGACGATCGCGGCAAGGGCGGCGGCGCGGGTGCTCGGGGTGATCACGTTAGGCAGGCGTCGGGGGGAGGGTTGG
>DASZNJ010000422.1:0-4547 GCA_035551575.1 Gemmatimonadaceae bacterium | reverse complement strand
TGGCGGTCGATCCGTCGGTGCGCGGGCGTGGGGTCGGCCGCGCGCTGGGCGAAGCGGCGATCGGGCGGGCCCGGGTTCTCGGCGCGCCTCGCGTCGAGCTGCTGTCGAACACCCGGCTGACACCGGCGGTCACGCTCTACCGGTCGCTCGGCTTCGCCGAGGTGCCGTTGCCGCCCAACGACTACGAGCGGGCGAACATCAAGATGGTTCTCGAGCTGCGGAGCACGACATGAGCTTTCCCGGACCCATCGTCCTGACGTCAGGGCTGACGATCGCGCTCGCCGCCTGTGCCTCGCTGCCGGGTGCGGCGGCGTCGACCACTCGGGCGGGAGCGGATGCCGATTGGCCGGCGTACGGCCGCGACCGCGGCGGGGAGCGATTCTCGCCGCTCACCCGGATCGACCGATCGAACGTCGCGGCGCTGACCGTCGCCTGGCGGTTCAGCACCGGCGAGGCCGGTGCGGGATACGAGACGGGGGCACGGACCTCGTTCGAGGCGACGCCGCTGGTGGTCGACGGCACGATGTACTTCAGCACCGCGTTAGGCAGGGTCTTCGCGCTCGATGCGGCGACCGGCGCGGAGCGCTGGCGCTTCAACCCGGGGGTCGCCCGCGTCGCGCACTTCGGCGACTTCACCAGTCGCGGCGTGTCGTACTGGGTCGACCCGACCGCGCGCGCCGGTGCGCGCTGCGCGGCGCGGATCTTCGTCGCGACGATCGACGCTCGCCTGATCGCCCTCGACGCGTCGACCGGTGGGACTTGCGCCTCATTCGGCGACGGCGGGAGCATCGACATGCGTCGCGGGCTGCGCAACGCACCCTTCGAGTACGAGGAGTACGAAGTCACCTCGCCGCCGGCGGTCGTCAACGGGACGCTCGTCGTCGGCTCGGCGGTGGCCGACAACAGCCGGACCGATGCGGCGAGCGGCGAGGTTCGCGCCTTCGACGCGCGCACGGGCGCGCTGCGCTGGAGCTGGGATCCGGTGCCGCAGGATCCGGCCGACCCCGCCTACCCGACATGGGAAGGGCGCGACGCACACCGCACCGGCGCCGCCAACGCCTGGAGCGTGATCGCCGCCGACTCGGCGCGCGACCTCGTGTTCGTCCCGACCAGCAGCCCGAGTCCAGACTACTACGGCGGGATGCGGCTCGGCGACAACCGTTATGCGAATTCGATCGTCGCATTGCGCGCGTCGACGGGGAAGGTCGCCTGGTCGTTCCAGACGGTGCATCACGATCTCTGGGACTACGACAACGCAGCGCCCCCGCTCCTCGCGACCGTCAGGCGCGACGGGCGGGAGGTCGCGGTGGTGATGCAGGCGACGAAGTCGGGGATGTTGTACGTGCTCGACCGGGACAGCGGCGTTCCGGTCTTTCCGGTCGAGGAGCGGCCCGTTCCCCCGAGCACCGTCAGCGGCGAGCGCGCGTCGCCGACGCAGCCGTTCTCGACGCTGCCGGCGCTCAGCCCCCACCGGCTGACGGCCGACGACGCATTCGGCGTCGACAGCGCCGACCGTGCGGCGTGCCGGGCGACGATCGCCTCGCTTCGCAACGAAGGGATCTTCACGCCGCCGTCGACCGAGGGGACGCTGGTGGTGCCGTCGAACGTCGGCGGCGCGCACTAGGGCGGACTCGCCTGGGATCGCGCGCGGCAGCTCGTCATCGTCCCGGTGAACGAGGTCGCGGCGCAGGTCCAGCTCCTGCCGCGCAGCAGCCCGCACTCGATGAGCGAGCCGGGATGGGAGTACGCCGGGATGAAGGGGACACCGTACATGATGCGCCGGCGCATCCTCCTCTCGCCCGCCGGGGTACCGTGCACGAAGCCGCCGTTCGGGTCGCTCGTGGCGGTGAGCCTGGCGACCGGCCAGGTCGCCTGGCGCGTGCCGTTAGGCACGCCGCGCCCCCCGAAGCCGGTCCCCGCGGCGCACGTCGCGACGGGCGAACAGGTGCGCTCGGGTCTGGCGACGATCGCCGCCGGCGCGAGCGACTCGGCGGCGGCCGCGCTCGGGTCGCCGAATCTTGGCGGGGCGGTCGTCACCGCCGGGGGGCTGGTGTTCATCGGCGCGACGATCGACCAGCGGCTGCGTGCCTTCGACGTCGAAACGGGACGCGTGCTCTGGCAGGCCCAGCTCCCTGCCGGCGGCAAGGCGACGCCGATGACCTACATGGCGAACGGCCGCCAGTACGTCGCGATCGCCGCGGGCGGCGACGGCGCGGTCTTCGGGAAGGGGGACGAGCTGGTGGTGTTCGCGCTCCCTCGCGCACGTTAGGCAGCCCGGCGCGAACCGCGTGGGCCGCCGCCCGGAGGGGCGCTGCCTAACGTGTTGGCTCGGCCGGAACCTCGCCGCCGAGCCGGGCGATCCCGTCGCGCGCGACGCGGCGCTGCGGATCGAGGGCGGGATCGGCGTCCCGCCAGAGGTCGAGGAAGCGCCGGAAGGCCGCCAGCGCCTTTTCCTTCTCCCCGACCTTCTCGTACAGCACCCCGGCCGCGAGGATGCTGCGCGCCCAGAGCGCGAGGCTCGGGTCGATCGCCGACGCCCGGCTCAGCCGCGCGGGTTCGAGGGCCTCGAGATAGCTGACCGCCCGCGCCGGCTCCCCCAGCCGGTCCAGCACCTCGGCGCGCGCGATCCACCGCATCGTCGCGAACAACCCGTTCCCCGCGCGCATCGAGTCCGGGGAGGGGAACTGTCGCGCAGCGCGCGCGGCGGCCGCGCGGTCACCACGGCCGAGGGCGGCCAGCGCGTCGAGCTCCGCGAGGGATGCGCCTGCGGGCCCCGCCCAGCGGCGGATCGTCGCCAGGTAGCTCGTGTCGTGCGTCGCGAGGTACGCGACGTAGGGCAGCGATTGCGACGCCGTGCGGAAGTTGTCGCCGTCCCGCCCGGGCATCCGGTCGAGGAAGCGGATCGCGCTGTCCGCGCGTGCGCGTGTCGATGCGGTCGGGAGCCCGAGCGCCAGCTCTGCGTTGGCGACCCACGTCGCGACCGCGAGGCTGCTCGGCAGGTCTTTGCGTCCGGGAAGCTTCGGCGAAACCTTCGTCGCGATCCCGACCAGCTTGTGCAGGTCGGCAACGCTTCCGGTGACCAGCGCCGCGTCGCCGGCCGAGAGCACGTGCCAGAAGCGGTCGGTGCCGTCGTGCGCGGCGATCGACTCGGCGGGGAACTGCGACATCGCGCCACGCAGGGTGCGCAGCGCGAGGTGCGCGTCGGTATTCGCCTGCGCCGCGGCGAGGACGTAGGGCAGCACCGGCGAGCGCGAGAGGGGCCGCCGCTGCGCCTCCTCGACCGCGATCGCCGCCGAGTCCACGAAGCCGGCGTCGATGTACGCGCTGACCAGCGCCTGGTACGCCTGCGACGACGCATCGGCGGCGACCCAGGCGTGCGCGTCGCGAATGGCGAGGCTCTTCGCGGCGGCGCGGAGCTGCGACGCGCGCGCATCGTTCACCAGGTGCCGTCCGGCGCTGTCGAGGAGGACCAGCGAGTCGCCGTCGATCAGGAGCCCCGACCCCAGCCGCGAGCCCTCCCGCTCGATCTCGAGCTTGTGCAGGTAGGCGAGATGGAACGACGAGTCCAGCGCGAGGGTGCGGTTGAAGGCGCGCCAGGCACGCGTCCAGTTGCGAACCGTCGCCCGCTGGTCCCTGAGCCGGTGATGGTAGTAGGAGTCGCCGAGCCCGTACCATGCTTCGGCGTCGGCGGGGGTCCGGGCGACGATGTTCTCGTACTTCTGCTGCGCCGAGCGGAAGAGCGTGTCGAGTCGCTCGCTGCTGATGTCGGTGCCGGGGTGAAGGCTGCGCACGAGGTCCGCGTACGCGAAGAGCAGCGCACGTTCACGCGCCGGAAGGCGGTCGGCGTTCTCGATCCCGTGGCGGACCGCCGCGTACTGCGACGTGTCGCTGCTCGCCCGCCAGCCTAACGCGAGAGCGCGCTTGTAGTAGGCGAGGGCGAAGGTCGTGTCGATCGCCGACGCGCGGGCGAGCAGCGAGTCGGCATCCGCGAGCCGCCATGCGTTGAGCGCGCGCACCCCGTCGAGATAGGCGCGGTAGGCCTCGACCGAACGCGTGGTCGATGCGCTGAGGTTGAGCGAGGCCATCGGCGCGCCGACGATGTTGAGCAGGTCGCGGGCGAGCGCGTCGTAGAGCGGGCGAGGGTCGGTGCCCGGCGGGGCGCTGGCGTGCGCGTCCTCGACCCGCTTCCCGCTGGCGACGTCGTACACGGTCGCGTTGACGATGAGCGAGTCGCGGGTGACGTCGATCTGCCCCATCACCACGCTCCAGACGCCGGCGCGCCGGGCGAGCCTGCGCGCGTCCTCGAGCCCGACCCGGGCTCCCTCCGGGATCTCGGCGTCGCGCAGCAGGTCGAGGGTGTGCTCGTAATCGACGACCTCGAGGTCCTTCCATTGCGCGAAATCGAGGGTGAGCATGCTGACGCTCCCCTCGCGCAGCCAGTCCACCTGCGGGTCGTTGCGGACGTTCGTGAACGGGGTGACGAGGTACGAGCGCCGCGGGTCGACGCCCTCGGGCGCGGCGTCCCGCTCCCGGGCGACGAGCGCCCC
>DASZNJ010000421.1:0-16301 GCA_035551575.1 Gemmatimonadaceae bacterium | reverse complement strand
GGCGGGTTTGGCGGTGCCGGCGGCCACGGTGGCGGCGGTGGCGGCGGGCCATCGGCGGGTGTGCTGGCGATCGGCACGTCCAACTTCACCGAGACCGACAACGTCTTCACCCCGGGACGCGCCGGCATCGGTGGCGCGCCTAACGGGGGCTTCGGTCGGAGCACGAAGGTGATCACGGTTCCCTGACCGATCACGAGGTGTGGAACGCAGCGGGCGGAGACTCCGGTCCCCGCCCGCTGCGCGTTCCCCCCCCGTCAGTCGGGCTGGTTCCGCATGTGATCCGCCAGCGCGTGCAGCTTTTCCCTCAGCACCACGTGCAGCTCGCCCGGCATCGGCTGCTCGTCCATCGCCCGGTCCATGCACCAGAGCCACTCGTCCCGCTCCCTGCTGGCGATCGCGAAGGGAAAGTGCCGCTGCCTGAGCCTCGGATGCCCATGCTTCGCGACGTACAGCTGCGGCCCGCCAAGCCACCCGGTCAGGAACATGTACAGCTTCTCCCGCGACGCCTTGAGGCTCGCCGCATGCAGCGCCCGAACGTTCCTCGCCTCCGGCGCCGTGTCCATCAGGTCGTAGAATCGATCGACCAGCTGCCTGACGGCGGGATCGCCGCCGATCTGCTCGTAAGGGGTGAGGGGGGGTGAGGACATGCGGGAAATATACGGCGCGGCGAGAGGCGGGACGGCGGAGCTTCCGAGCAGTGACGCAGGGATGCAGCGGTTTCGCGGGGGACGGCGCGTCAGGGCTGGGTCATTGCACGAGCGCCGGAGAGCTTCGGGGATGGCGGGGCGTGATGATCTCGCCTGCGTGCCCCATGTTGTGATCGGGTCTTGTCGGGAGACTCACATGCGGAGCGAGTGCTCGGCGCCGCACGCGCATCAGCAGGTGGGAACGACGATTTCGCGGATGACGCGGATCGCGCTGATACTGCTCCGGGCAGCCACTGATGTTGCCCCGTTTCGGTGGACACCTCAACCTCTCACTGGGAGGAGGTGCGCCATGTCTGTTCCATGCCCACTGAAACGGGTCAAGCCCAGCTGTGCTCTGCGCGCCCTCTGCGTGGCGGCGGCTCCTTGGCGCCGTTCCGCATTTTCCCGCAGCCCCCTCGCCCGCCCTCCCTCACCGGCTTTTCCACGAATCGTTCGTCGAGTCCGCGTCCATCCAGATCCCGCCGTCGAGCCGGAGCGACCGCAGCGTCTTCTTCGTCGCGATCCGCACCGTCGCCCGCTGTAGATTCGCCCGCCAGATCGCGGGCGTCTCGTGAACGGTGTCGCTCGTCCCGTCGCTGTATCCGAGCTTCACGGTCACCGGCGCCGGCATCCCCCCGATGTTGTCGAGCGTCACGTCGTAACCGCCGCGGACACGCGTCACTCCCCGCACTCCCAGGTCGATGTAGCTGTTCTCGAAGTACCATGCGTTCCAGAACCAGTTCAGGTTCTCACCCGAGATGTCGTTGAAGCTGTTGAAGAAGTCCCATGGGATCGGGTGCCTGCCGTGCCAGCGGTCCATGTAGCCGTGCAGGCACTTCCGGAACATCTCGTCTCCGAGCAGCTCCTTCACCGCCAGGTAGCCTAACGCTGCCTTGCCGTAGGCATTGTTTCCCCAGCCGGACGACATCACGTCTTCCGGCGTGATGATCGGGATGTCCGAGACCGGCGACGGATCGTTGATCCAGCCGCTCACGCGGAACTGCTTGAAGAAGTCCGTCGCCCGAGCCGCGCCGAGGTCGGCGGTGCCGATCAGGTACTCGAACGTCGTCGCCCAGCCCTCGTCCATGAAGGCGTAGCGCGTCTCGTTGATCCCCATGTAGAAGGGCATGTACGTGTGCGCGATCTCGTGCTCGGCGACGAACCGCGAGAACACCGTGTCCTTGTAGGTCTCGTCGTTCGCCATCATCGGGTATTCCATCCCGGCGAAGCCCTGGACGACCGTCGTCTTCTCGTACGGGTAAGGGATCCCCGGCCAGTTGTGCGAGAGCCACTCGAGCGAGTGCCGCGCGTACTGGGCGACCCGGTGGTAGTCGGCGGACGTGTCGACGAACGCCGCGCTCGCGGTGGCGCGCCGCTGCGTCGCCGAGTCGACGACGACGCTCGTCGCGTCCCAGTCGTAGTGGTCGCTCAGTGCGAACGCGACGTCGGGGATGTCGCGCGCCGAGAAGTGCCAGCTGTTCACCGGCTTCTGCGCGGTCGCGCGCTTCGCGTCGAGATCCGCCTTCGTCACGACGTGCACGGTGGTGTCGGCAGCGTGCGACGCCTTGTAGCGCTCGAAGACAGCCGACTGCAGCACCGAGCCTGGGTTGCCTAACGTTCCTGTCCCCCAGACGACGTA
This sequence comes from Gemmatimonadaceae bacterium, assembly GCA_035551575.1. Lineage (GTDB taxonomy): Bacteria > Gemmatimonadota > Gemmatimonadetes > Gemmatimonadales > Gemmatimonadaceae > JABFXC01. Next base: position 13,976 of record DASZNJ010000421.1, on the reverse strand, counting down.
GTTCGCCGGGACGTTGACCGTCACGTCGTAGTCGTTGAAGTCGCTGTAGAACTCCTGCGACCCGGTGAACGGCATCGTGTCCCAGCCGTTGTAGTCGTCGTAGACGGCGACGCGCGGGTAGAAGTAGGCGAGGAAATACGTCGTCGAGTCGATCATCCCCTCGCGCTCGCTCTCCCGGGAGATCTCGTAGTGCCAGTCGAACGTGAGGCGGATCGAGTCGCCCGGGGCGAGCGCGGCGGGGAGCGTCATCCCATGGACGGTGAAATACCGCGCGTCGTTCCCCCAGTCGAAGGGCGCGCCGTTCACCGTGACCCGGTCGACGTGCACTCCCGACGTCAGGTACAGCGAGTCAGCGGGGCCGTTGCGCGGCGCGCCCGGCTTGTGGTTGTTGAGGAACAGCTTGATCGCGAGCCGGTGCAGCGAGTCGGGGCTCTCGTTCCAGTAGGTGATCTGCTCGCTGCCGCGGATCGTCCGGCTCGGGGGCGCGGCGTCGACCGTGATCGCGTAGCGGGCGTGGTTCTGCCAGTACTTCGGTCCCGGCCGCCCGTTGGGGGAGCGCGTCCCCTTCGCGTACGCCTGCCTGATCGCCCGCGGCAGGTACAGGGTTGGCGCGTCAGGCCGGGCGGCGCGGCGCGCGATCGCCCGCGACGCGGCTGGTCGCCCCGCCGCCTGCGCGCCGGCCGGTCGTGCAGGAACGGCCGGCAACGCGGCCGCCGCGACGAGCGCGGCGGTCGTCAGGCACCTGAGCCAAGTCATCCGCCAAGTGGTGGCGATCATTTCACGCTCTCCCAGAGCTGGTTCTTCCGGTTGACGTCGGGAAACAGTGCTTCCGCGTCGACCTCGACTCTCGTGATCGCGGGTCGTGCGGGGACGCGAATCACCTGCTGGCGCCCCCCGCCCAGCCATACGCTCACCGGAAGCTCTACGTGCTCGATGCGTCCGTCGCTCCGCGTCACCGCGAGCCGCACCGGCATCGGCGCGAGTCCCCGGTCCTCGATGCTGATCGTCGTCCAGCCGCCGGACGTCTGCACCGAAGCTATCGCCTGGTCCAGCGGCCAGGGCTCGTAGAACCAGCTCTGCCAGAACCATGACAGATCGCGGCCGGCGACGTCGTTCACCGTGTTGAAGAAATCGTACGGGTACGGATGCTTCCCCGACCAGCGCCTCCCGTATTCGCGATAGGCGCCATGGAAGGTCTCGTCGCCGATCACCCCGCGCAGCGCCGCCAGCACCTGCGCGGTCTTGTCGTAGAACATGATGAAGTAGAGGCTCGGCGGGTACCGGTCGCCGTGCCGCATCAGCGTCATGTCGTGACCCGACCGCGCCGCGCGCAGGTACAGCTCGCGCTGCCCAGGCTCGGAGTCACCGGGCCGTCCCCCCGCGCGCGGCTCGCCGTACAGCGCGCGCATTCCCTGCGCGACGTCGAACTGGGTGAACCCCTCGTCCATCCACGGATAGCGGGTCTCGCTCGAGCCGACCTGCATCGGGAACCACATGTGCCCCGTCTCGTGCATCAGGTCACCGGCGAGCGACAGCGTGTCGGCCCACGGCTGCATCACGGTGACCATCGGATACTCCATCCCTCCGCTCTCGAGAACCCCCTCCATCGAGGTCATCACCGGCCACGGGTAGTTCCAGAGATACTTCGACAGCTGCTCGACCGCGTCGCGGGTGAAGCGCGCCCCGCCCAGCGGCCAGGCCGCGGCGGCGGCGCTCCGCCTGTAGAAGCTGTAGATGTCCACGGTGTCGCGATCGACGAGCGCGCGCGTCGCGTCCCAGACATAACGGTCGCTCGTCCCCCAGAAGAAGTCGCGAACGTCAGGCGCGACGAAGTGCCAGGTCGCGGTGCTCCCCTTCCCCGCGGCCGACGCGGCGGCGCCCTTCCCCGGTTCGACGACGTGCATCACGGCGCCCGTCCGCCGCGCCTCGGCGAGCTTCGCCCGCGCGCTCGCCGACAGCACCTCGGCCGCGTTCTGCAGCGTCCCCGTCGCCCCGATCACCCAGCCGCGCGGCACCGTCAGGCGGACGTCGTAGTCGGCGTGGTCCATGTAGAACTCGGCGCCGAGGAGGTACTGGTCGGCCACCCAGCCGTTCACGTCGTCGTAGACCGCGACCTGCGGATACCAGTAGCCGGCGAAGTAGAGATGCTCCTCGCGTCCCTGGCGCCCGTCGGAGGGGGACGGAGGGGGCTCGTAGCTCCACGCGAATTCGAGACGGATGCTGTCGCGGGGGATCAACGGCGCGGCGAGCTGCAGCCACATCACGGTACCGTCGATGACGTACCCCGTCTCCGTCGACTGCTGCCGCTTCCCCACCGACGTGATCGGGAGCGCCGCCGGCCCGTTCGATCGCTCGGCGACCCGCTGTCCGTTCACCGCGACCCGCGACAGTACCATCCCGCTGGTCACCGGCGCCGGCTGGTTGCGCGCATTCCCGGCGACGAACGCGTTCTGCCTCAGGTGCACCGCGATCCGGCGCAGCGTGTCCGGCGAGTTGTTGCGGTAGACGACCTGCTCGCGCGCGGTGATGCGGTGCCGCGCGTCGTCGAGAGCAGCGTCTATCGAGTAGCGGGCCCGATTGACCCAGTACTTCGCGCCGGGGCGTCCGTCGCGCGAGCGCGTACCGTTAGTCACGGCGCGCGAGAACTCGGGGATCTCGTAGACCGGGCCGGGGATCGGGCGGCCGGCGGTAGCTGGCGGTGCAGCGACGGCGGGGGAGGGCTGCGTCTGGGCGGCGAGTGGCAGGGCGAGGATCGCTGTCCCTGACGCGATCAATACGGCTGGAAGACGTGGAATCATTGGCAAGGCGCGGGATGGGAACGCGGTGCGCGGGGAGCCCGCCGGAAGCTAAGTGGCGCCGCTGGCTGATTCCCGCATGCCCGGTCAGCCCGGGTTGCGGTACGACGCTCCACCCCGCAATCTATTCGCCCGCGCCCCCCGCCCGCCCCCACCGCTCCCTCTGCACAGGATGAAGATCAGCCGCCCCGCCGTGCTCCTGTCGCTCTTCGTCGCCACTTCGTGCAGACAATCCTCGACCTCCCGGTCGAGAAGGCGACGGCACTCGTCCTCAACGTCTCCTGCTCACCGCTCGATGTCTGCCGGGGGGAGGCAATCGTCGCGCGGCAGGCCGCTCCCTGCAGCGCCTTCGGGTGCGCGCCGCTTCGGGGTGACGGTGATCCACCCCGGTGCCGCGAACGGCTTCAGCTCATTCACCGTCGAGCCCTGCGCGTGCCAGCGATGAGCCGATCCCGTTTTCTCTGCGCCGCCGCGCTCTGCGCAGCCGCTGCCTGCGCGCCCGGCGTCTCGCCACCTGCTCCCGCCTCGGAGATCGCCCGGCTGCGGCAGCGGGCGCAGTCCGTCACCATCACCCGCGATGACTGGGGAATCGCCCACGTCCGCGGTCACACCGACGCCGACGCGGTCTTCGGGATGATCTACGCGCAGGCCGAGGACGACTTCAATCGTGTCGAGACGAACTACATCAACGCGATGGGAAGGCTGGCGGAAGCGGAAGGTGAATCCGCGATCTACCAGGACCTGCGGATGAAGCTGTTCATCGACCCCGACACGCTGAAGGCGCAGTATGCGACGAGTCCCGCCTGGCTGCAGCAGCTGATGAACGCCTGGGCCGATGGGCTGAACTACTATCTCGCCACGCATCCGGCGGTGAAGCCGCGCGTGATCACGCGCTTCGAGCCGTGGATGGCGCTCTCCTTCAGCGAGGGAAGCATCGGCGGCGACATCGAGAGCATCTCGATCGCGCGGCTCGCCGCCTTCTACGGGAAGCACGTCGTCGGATCCCGCGGATCTCCAGGCAGCGAGCTCGCGCTCGCCGCGCGTATCGGCGAGCGCGACCGGACAGTCTTCGTCGAGCCGACGGGTTCCAACGGCTTCGCGATCGCCCCGTCGAACACCGTGAACCACCACGCCCTCCTCCTGATCAACCCCCACACCTCGTTCTTCTTCCGCTCCGAGCTGCAGATGTCGAGCGACGAAGGGCTCGACGCCTACGGCGCGGCGACGTGGGGCCAGTTCTTCATCTACCAGGGGTTCAACCGGCGCGCCGGGTGGATGCACACCTCGAGCGGCGTCGACGTCATCGACGAGTTCGCGGAGTCGATCGTCGAGCGAGGCGGGCGATTCTTCTATCGCTACGGCGGTGAACAGCGGCCGGTCACGACGTCGACCATCACGATCCCCTACCGCACCGCCGCCGGGACGATGGCGAAGAAGTCGTTCGTCGTCTTCCGGACGCATCACGGCCCGATCGTTCGCGAGTCAGAGGGCAAGTGGATCAGCGTCGCGCTGATGAACACGCCGGTCGCCGCCCTCGAGCAGTCGTACCTGCGCACCAGGGCGACGGACTACGCGTCGTTCATCAAGGTCGCCGGGCTCCGCGCGAACTCGTCGAACAACACGATCTTCGCCGACGCGGACGGGAACATCGCCTACCTCCATCCGCAGTTCATCCCGCGCCGCGACGACCGCTTCGACTACACCCGCCCCGTCGACGGCAGCGACCCGGCCACCGACTGGCGCGGGCTCACCCCGCTCGATTCGGCGCCGCACCTGCTCAACCCGCCTAACGGCTGGATCTTCAACACCAACGACTGGCCGTACTCGGCGGCGGGCCCGTACAGCCCGAAGCGCGCGGACTTCCCGCGCTACATGGACACCGCCGGCGAGAACCCGCGCGGGATCCACGCCCGCATGGTGCTCGAGGGCAGGCACGACTTCACCCTCGCCTCGCTCCAGGCCGCGGCCTACGATTCATACCTCACCGCCTTCGCGCAGCTGATCCCGACCCTCGTCGCCGCGTACGACTCGACCCCCACGTCCAATCCATTGAAGTCGCAGCTCGCCGGGCAGGTCGCGATGCTGCGCGCGTGGGACTACCGCTGGAGCGCGACCTCGGTCCCGACCGCGCTCGCCGTCTTCTGGGGGGAGCGCCTGTGGGGCGAGGCGCGCGCCGAGGAGCGCGACGAGGTGATGTCGACGTACGACTACATGGCGACGAAGATGTCCGCGCAGCAGAAGCTGCAGGCGCTCGCCGATGCATCGGCGCGGCTCGAGCAGGACTTCGGCACATGGCGCACCCCGTGGGGGGAGATCAACCGCTTCCAGCGCCTGACGGGGGATCTCGTTCAGCCGTTCAGCGACGCGAAGCCGAGCATCCCCGTTCCGTTCACGTCGTCGCAGTGGGGTTCGCTCGCGTCGTTCGGCGCGCGCCGCTATCCGGGGACGAAGAAGTACTATGGCACCAGCGGGAACAGCTTCGTCGCGGTCGTCGAGTTCGGCGACAGCGTGCGTGCTCGCGCGGTGACGGCGGGCGGTGAGAGCGGGCATCCCGATTCGCCGCACTTCAACGACGAGGCGCTGCGCTACAGCACCGGCGACCTGCGCGAGGTCTACTTCCATCCGTCGCAGCTGGCCGGACACACCGAACGTACCTACCATCCAGGGTCATGACCGAAACCGGGACGATGCATGGCGAGGCGCACCGCACGCACCGCGTCGGCTGGCTGCGTGCGGCGGTGCTCGGCGCCAACGATGGGTTGATCTCGACGTCGAGCCTGATCGTCGGCGTCGTCGCGGCCGGCGCGGCGCGCGGCGGCGTCCTCACCGCCGCGGTGGCCGGGCTCGCGGCGGGGACGATGTCGATGGCCGCCGGTGAGTACGTCTCCGTCGGCTCGCAGCTCGACACCGAGCGGGCCGACCTCGACCTCGAGCGCCGCGCGCTGGCCACCAACGAGCCGGGGGAGCGCGAGGAGCTGACCCAGATCTACGTCGGCCGCGGGCTGACGCGCGAGCTCGCCGAGCAGGTCGCCACCCAGCTGATGGTGCACGACGCGTTAGGCGCGCACGCCCGTGACGAGATCGGGCTCTCCGAGGTGCTGTCGGCGAAGCCGCTGCAGGCGGCGCTGGCCTCGGCGGTGAGCTTCGCGATCGGCGCGGTCGTCCCCGTGCTCCTCGTCGCGGTCGCGCCGTGGAAGTTCGTGACGATGCTCGTCGTCGCGCTGACGATCGTGATGCTCGCGGTGCTGGGCGGGGTCGCCGCGCGCACCGGCGGCGCGTCGCCGCTGGTCGGCGCGTTCCGTGTCGCGCTCTGGGGCGGGCTGGCGATGGGGATTACGGCGGGGGTGGGACGGCTGTTCCATGTCGCGGTGTGAGGCGAGTAGTGACTGGTGAGGTGTGAGAGTTCTCTGAGTAGGGAGGTGTGAGAATTCTCTGCGTAGGGAGGTGTGAGAGTTCTCTGAGTAGGGACGGGCTTTCCGGTAGCGACGTGGGCTGTTATCCTCTCCTCATGATCAATGCGCCAGTGACGACCAGTCGTGCGTGGTGGTGGCCCTCCGTTGGAGCGCCCCGCTGACGCGCGTGCATATCGACTCGCACTGACATTCCGGGGTCGCTCGCCGCCGAGCGACCCCGTGCCATTTTCCGCCGCATCCTGCGGCGCTGCGGCTCGCTCGGCATCGCGTCGACCCTCACCTTCCTCGAGGATCCGTCCATGCTCTTCCCAGCCGAAGCTGCCGCGCCCGCATTCACTGCATCCGCCGATTCGCCGCGTCCCGACGACGTCGTGTTGACGGGAGACCGTCCGACGGGGGTGCTCCACCTCGGGCACTACGTCGGGTCGCTCGCGACGCGCGTCGCCCTTCAGGGGCGGTGTGCGCAGACTCTGCTCATCGCCGACCTGCAGGCGCTCACCGACGCGACGAGCCGCGCGCCTGACGGCGGTCCGACGCATGTCGCGGCGCACGTCGAGGAAGTCGCGCTCGACTACCTCGCCGTCGGGATCGATCCGGAGCTGACGACCATCGCGGTGCAGTCGCGGCTCCCGGCGCTGGCCGAGCTGACGGTGCTGTACATGAATCTCGTCACCGTCGCGCGGCTCGAGCGCAATCCGACGGTGAAGGCAGAGATCGAGCTGCGCGGCTTCGCCCGCGACATCCCCGCCGGCTTCCTCTGTTACCCGGTGAGCCAGGCCGCCGACATCACCGGGTTCCGCGCGACACTCGTCCCGGTCGGCGACGATCAGCTCCCGATGATCGAGCAGACGAACGAGATCGTGCGCCGCGTGAATCGCCTCGCCGGCACCCCCGTCCTCCCCGAATGCCGCGCCCTCCTCTCGTCGACCCCGCGCCTCCCCGGCATCGACGGCCGCAAGGCGAGCAAGTCGCTCGGAAACGCGATCCCCCTCAGCGCCACCGCCGACGAGATCCGAAATCTCGCCCGCGCGATGTACACCGACCCCGGTCACCTCCGCGCCAGCGACCCCGGTCGTGTGGAAGGCAACATCGTCTTCGCCTATCTCGACGCCTTCGACCCCGACACCGATGCCGTCACCGACCTGAAGCTCCACTATCAACGCGGCGGCCTCGGCGACGCCATACTGAAGCGCCGCCTCGAAGCAATTCTCGAAGCCCTGATCTCCCCCATCCGCACCCGCCGCCTGTCCCTCTCTGCCGACCGCACTCACGTGCGCCAGCTCATCGACACCGGCACCTCCCGCGCCGACAAAATGACCCGCACCGTACTCTGTACCGTTAGGCGCGCCTTCTCCCTCGACGTATAGCCGGTAATTTCACCCCCCGTCCCTACTCAGGGACTTTTCACCCCTCCCTACTCCGAGACCTCTCACCCCTCCCTACTCCGAGACCTCTCACACCTCCCAACTCCGAGCAAGCTCCCTCCCCCCTACTCATGCGCTTCCGCCTCCCGCATCCCCTCGTCCTCCTCCTCTTCGCCGTCGCCGTTGCAGCCGTCCTCACCTGGCTCCTCCCCTCCGGCGAGTTCGACCGTCGTGAAGATCCGGTCACGCATCGCAGCGTCGTCGTCGCCGGCACCTATCACGCGGTCGCGCCGGCACCGGTCGGTCCCTTCGCCGCCGTCGTCGCCATCCCCCGCGGCATCGCCGAGGCGGCCGACGTCATCGCGCTGATCCTCCTCGCCGGCGGGGCGTGGGTGGTCGTCGACCGGATCGGAGCGTTAGGCAGGCTGGTCCACGCCCTCGTCGGTGGGCTGCGGCACCGCGGGCTCCTCGCGATCCCGGTCATCGCCCTCTTCTTCGCGGCGATGGGTGCGCTCGAAAACATGCAGGAGGAGATCATCCCGCTCGTCCCCGTCCTCCTCGTCCTCGGCACCGGGTTGGGGATCGACGCGGTCAGCGTCGTCGCGATGAGCGCGGGCGCCGCGATGATCGGCAGCGCCTTCGGGCCGAGCAACCCGTTCCAGGCGGGGATCGCGATGCAGCTCGCTCAGCTGCCGGTGTCGACCGCGGGGATGCTGCGCCTCGGGATGCTCGTCGCCGCCATCGCGCTCTGGATCGCGTGGACGATGCGGCACGCCGCGCAGATGCGCACCGCGATGCCGGAGGTGAGCACGGCCGGGCACGCGCCGGTCTCCGCCCGCGACGTCCTCGTCCTCCTCATTGTCTCGGCGCCGGTGGTGATCTACGTCTATGGCTCCCTGAAGCTGGGCTGGGGATTCAACGAGCTCTCGGCCGCCTTTCTCATCGCCGGCGTCGTCGCCGGGCTGGTCGGCGGCCTTGGCGCCGGCGGGACGACCGCCGCCTACATCGAGGGGATGCAGAGCGTGATCTCGGCCGGTGTCCTCATCGGGGTGGCGCGCAGCATCTCGCTCGTGCTCAGCGACGGCCACGTCATCGACACGATCCTCCAGTCGGTCGCCGGGACGTTAGGCAGCGCGTCGCCGACGGGTGCCGTGCTGCTGATGATACCCGCCCAGTCGCTCATCCACGTCGCCGTCCCGAGCGTGAGCGGGCAGGCGGTGCTGACGATGCCCGTGTTCGTCCCGCTCAGCGACCTGCTGCACCTTCCACGACTCTCGGTGGTGCTCGCCTACCAGATGGGGGCCGGGCTCACCGAGCTGCTGACGCCGACCAACGGCGCGTTGATGGCGGTGCTCCTCGCGGCGGGGGTCCCGTACCAGCGATGGCTGCGCTTCGCGCTGGTGGGCACCGCGATCACGCTCTGTGTCGGCGTCGCCGGGATCATCGCGGTCATTGCCGCCTGACGGAGCGGCGCGGTGGCCCGGGACGCCGCGATTGCCGGGTTCCTGCCGGTCGCGGCGAGCGCTGGCGTGTCTCCTGCACTACCGTACGGGGTCGACGCCCGGCCCGGCCCGTTTCCGCGAGGAGCGACGCCCGGCGGGCGTGCGTCGTTGAGACTCCAGATGACGAGGGCACGGATGGGACGTCAGGGCGAGAACCCGCAACCCGATCGCAGCTCGACACCGCGTTCGTTCGATCGCGTCGCACGGATGGCGCTGCGTCCCGCGCAGCTCGCCATCGCGCTGGCGACCGTCGGCCACACGGTCATCGCGCAGCAGCCGGGAATCGACGGCCCGAGCAAGGCTCTCGAGGGTCGCTGGCGGGTGGAGCTCTATCTCGACAAGCCCAGCGCGCGCGTCGAGCCGATGGCGGGCCAGATCAACGGCGAGATCGCCTTCAGTACGCTCTCCTGGTGGAACCCGAGCGACCGCTTCGGGCGGCATAACATCAACCTGCAGTCGTTCTTCGGCAACTCCTTCCGGCGTCCCGACGTCGCGGCATTCACCCCCGCCGACACCTCGATGGTGACCGAGGTGAGCGGCAGCGTCCGCGGCGACTCGGTCGGCATCGACTTCATTCCCCGTGTCGATCACGGCGGGTTGTCGATGTGGGGCCGATTCTGGGGGGACTCCGCGAAGGGGCGCTGGTATCGCCGCGGCAACGACGGCGAGGGGCACTTCGTCCTGCGTCGCCTCTCGAAGGATCCGGTGACCGTCGCCCTCATTCCCGACGGGCGGCCGGCGGTCGTCGCCGCAGCGGCCGCGCCGGCGAAGAAGCTGACGAAGGCGGAAGCGCGCGCCCTGGCGAGGAAGGAAGCGGCCGCGAAGGCCAGGGCACGCTCCGAGTCCATCGCCGTCGCGCGCGCGGAAGCGCGGAAGAAGGCGAAGGAGGCGGCACTCGCCAGGGCTGCGGCCCGCGATTCGGCCAGGGCGGTCGCCCTCGCCGGGGCGAGAGCCAAGAAGGCGGCACAGGACTCGGCGCGCGCGCAGGCGGTGGCCGACGCGAAGGCGAAGCGCAGCGGCGGCGCGCTGCCTAACGCTCTGGCGTCGCGCCCGCCAGCCGGCGAGTCGCGAACCCCGCGCGGCGATTCGCCGCCCACTCGGGCGGGCGTTGCGTCCGCCACCACGACCGGCGCCGCCGCGCCGCCCGCGTCGAGCGACGCGGCGGCCACCGTGCCGCTCCGCGTCCGCATCTTCGACGAGGCGTCGAAGAAGTACTTCGTGACGACCTACTCCCTGCACCTCCCCGACGGCCACTGGTTGTACGGGAAGCTGCGCACCGGCAACGGCCCCGACGGCTTCGGCCCCGCCGTCCTCCGCGCGCCGGGAAAGTACGAAATCGAGATCACGAACTTCATGTGCGGCGACAAGCTATGGTTCTTCAAGGACAGGATCCTCCAGCCCGTGGAGATCACCCCGGGCACTCCCGCCGACGTCACCATCAACGTCAACATCCCCGAAGCACCCGCGCGCCCGTCGCTCGAGAACAAGGCGGGCGAGAAGTGCAGCGTGCCGATCTCCTGAAGTGACGCACCGGGTCGGCACCGGGTTGACAGTGTAGCTCCCCGACCTCCGAGGCAACCCGATGGGTCACCCCTGCTTCGCGTTAGGCACGCTGTTCCTGGCGCCGATCCTCTGCGCCGCGTCGCGACCGGCCGGTGCCCAGTATCTCGCCCCGCCCGCATTCCGCACGCCGGCGATGGCCGAGCTGCACGCGACCACCCGCTATGCGGGGTTCGTCCCCGCGACCACGCCGGTGCGCGTCACCCCGGCGGCGCTCCCCGCGCCCGAGCAGGCGTCGTCGCGAACGAAGCGCCGGCAACTCGCCATCGGGACCCTCGCTGCGATGGCCGTCGGCATCGCCGCCTTCGCGTACTATGACGACCCTGCGGGTCCCGGGCGCCGCGTGAAGGGCGACGCCGGGTACACCCCGAACGCCAACGCCGCTTTCGCCGTCGGCTCATTCGCTGGTGCCACCCTCGCCAGCTATCTCGCCGGCCGGAGCGACGGCTCCCACGGGAGCTTCCTCGCCACCGCCCTCGGTGCCGGCCTCGGTACCATCCCCGTCGCCCTCGCCTGGAACGAGCCGTACGCGCCATTCCTCGGCGTCATCGTCGGCGCGCCTCTCCAGGGCCTCGGTGCAAGGATCGGCTACCAGCACACCCGCCGCCCGGCGGGGGACCGTTAGGCACTTCCGGCCCCGTGAGGTGTGGACGGCGGGGAGACTGCGGAACGGCTCCGCCGAGGCACCGAGGCACAGAGGACGGCTAACGGCGCCGCAGAGACGCAGGGACGCAGGGATGCAGAGGTTGCGCGGAGGACGGCCCGTCTCAGGGCTGAGCCGTTCGCACCAGGGCCGAACTGGTTGGGGGCAAGCGGGGCGAGATCATCTCGCCCGCTTGCCCCCAAGTCGTTCCGGCTCGTAACAGGTTGGAACGACGATTTCGCGGATGACGCGGGTTACGCGGATACTGCCTCGGGCAGCCACCTCCGCCCCAGGAACGATCCGCGAAATCCGCGTTATCGTAGTTCCACCTGTTGATGCTCATGAGCCGCTACGCACTCAATCGGCGAGCGATTCTCCCACCAGGACCCCTCAACGGCTTGGGGCAGGAAAGCGAGACGATCTCACCGCGCTTGCCCAAAACAGTTCGACCGGAGCGCGAACGGCTCAGCCCTGACGGGCTGTTCTCTGCGAACCCTCTGCGTCCCTGCGTCCCTGCGGCGCCGTTCGACCCCAGCGCGACCGTCTCACCCCCAGCGAGCTGTCCTCGGTGCCTCGCTGCCTCGGTGGCGCCCTTCCGCAGTTCCCCCGCAGCTCTCCCCACCGCCGTCCCTCCCCTACAGCCGCACCAGGTAGCTCGCCTTCACGAACAGCGCGTCGTTCTCCCGCGCATAGCCCGTCAGGCCTAACGACCGCGGGAAGCTGAACGGGCGCGGGGTGTCGCGGACGTCGCTGTAGCCGGCGCCGTAGCCGACGAAGAAGACGGTGCCCGGGACCGGCGCATAGGAGAAGAGGAAGTCGCCGCGGAAGTTGCTGTAGGTCTGCGCCGGCACGAGCGCGCCGCCGACGAGGAGCGGCAGCCCCGTACGCCCGGCGTCGATCAGCGCGTCCTGCGAGCCGGAGTCGTATTCGCCGACGACTCGCAGGAAGATCGCCCGGTCGAGCTGGTACTCGACCTTCAGTCGCGGGATGCGGAACTCCCCGACCATCGTCCCTTCCGGCCGGCGGCGGAAGCTCTGCAGCTGGTAGCTCCCGTCCACTCGCAGCTTCTGGCTCGGCCGCAGCGTCAGCCCGTAGTTGGCGTAGACGATGTTCGCCGACTGCCATTCGAAGAAGTTCTCGTCGTGTCCCCAGAGGTAGAGCGCGTTCGCCGAAAGCTTCTGCCACTCGGGAGTGCCTAACGACACGACCCAGTCCTGGTTGGGGATCCGTCCGACGCCGCGGAACGCGATCGTGTCGCCTGGCCCGCGCAGGATCCGGTAGTTCGCGTACAGCTGCGGGTCGAAGCCGAAGGTCTCGGTGAGCAGCCCGAAGCCGGCGTTCCATCCTCCGCGCGCCGTCGCCGCGAGGTTGAAGTGCAGCAGCTTCTCGATCGCGTCCTTGTGGTCGATGAAGCGCTGGTAGCGCCAGGTCGTGCGCACCACCGGGCTGAAGCTGAACGTCTCGAGCCACCGCCCCGCCGGCGCGGTCCAGGTGAAACGGTGGTCGAACGCCCCGGTCACGATCCCGCCGCGGCCGATGAAGCCGCTGCGCGTGCGGAACCGGTCGCTCACTCCGTCGAGAGTGTAGCGGATGCCGAAGTTCCTGCCGTTGCGGCTGAAGATCGTGTTCCACAACGGCGCCGCTGTCCTTGGACCAGCGCTGCTGTCCTTCGTGAAGCTGCGCGCGTACTGCCCCTGTACGCTGTAGATCCCGCCGAAGATGTAGCGCCCGTCGACATCGGCGACGCGGTTGAATCCCGACCCCTCGATCCGGTCGGTGTACGTCGCGCCGACCCTCGACTGGCCGCCGAGGTCGTGCTGCAGCCGCATGATGTTGTAGACCGGGTGCGACCGGCCGTCGCGCGAGCCGGCGGTGCGATCGACCGCCGAGAGGAGTGCGAGGTTCACTCCCGACATCTTCCCGGTCAGCTTCGCGGCGGCAACCGGCTGCACGATGCGGCGCGTGTAGACCAGGTTGTGCGGTGTCGCGAACTGCTCGCTTCCCTCGAGGAAGAAGGGACGCTTCTCGGTGAAGTAGAGCGACTGGCGCGGGTCGAACTGCACCTGGCCCTCGTCCGACTCGATCTGCGAGAAGTCGGGATTCGCCGTCGCGTTGAGCGTCATGTTGTTGGTGACGCCCCACCGCACCGTCCCTCCAACCTGCACCTTGCCTGCCGAGTAGTTCCAGCCGCCGGCACCGGGTGCCCCGCTCGTCCGCTGGGTGATCTCCGGGGTGACGTCGACCACGAGCCCGCGGCGAAGGTCGGTCATCCCCTCGATGACGCCGGACTGCCCGAGGAAGGAGAGCGACGCCCGCTTCGCCGGCGTCCAGGAGTCCTCGTGTCCCGAGTGCTGCACGATGCGGACGACGTTCAATCCCCACGTCTGCGAAAGCGCGTTCGGGTACTTGAGGCTCTTGAACGGGATCCGCACCTCGATCTCGTAGCCGTACGGCGTCAGCCGCCCCTTCGACTCGAAGACGAAATCGGGGCTGAGGTCGGCCTGGTCGCGCGACGTCGCCTTCGAGTTGAAGTCGTTGCTCCGCGCCGCGTTGCTCTCGGCCAGCATCCCGTCCATCTGCACCCCGAGCGGGTTGACGCCGAATACCATTGCCTGGCGCCCGTCGTTGAAGGTGCCGAGCAGGAGCTGGATGTTGTCGTCGCTCGAGATGTTGTCGCGGTTGGCGAGCGTCGCCCGCAC
>DASZNJ010000420.1:0-2289 GCA_035551575.1 Gemmatimonadaceae bacterium | reverse complement strand
TCCCCGGCCCGGGATGGTAACAATCACGCAACGCCAATCCCTGATTGCATTTAGCGACGCGTGCCGCCATACGCACCAGGGGCGCCCGGTCGAGCCGCGGGCGCCCCTGACAGCCACGGCCGGTCCAAACGACCGCTCACCCCACCGTCACCCTCGCCCCGCCCCTCCTCAGCCGCCCCGCCAGCGCCTCGTCCACCCGCGCCCGCAGCACGATCTCCTCCCCATCCATCCGCTGGTCGATCACCTCTGCCCCCCGGTGCAGCTCCGCGAGCAGCCTCCCATCCCCGCTCCCGATCCGCACCTCCGCCACCGAGCTCCGCGCCCGCAGTGCCGCCGTCAACGCCCGCCGCAGCGGCTCCAGCCCACCCTCCTCGACGCTCGACACGAACACGGAATTGGGCAGCAGGTTCCCGATCCGTTCCCTCATCGCCGCAAGAGTCGCCTCCTCCAGCTGGTCGATCTTGTTGAAGACGTGGAGCACCGGCTTCTCCTGCAGCTCGAGCTCCGCGAGCACCTGATCCACGACCACCCGCTGCTCCTCCCACTGCGGATGGCTCGCGTCGATCACGTGGAGCAGCAGGTCGGCATCGCGCGCCTCCTCGAGCGTCGCGCGGAACGAGGCGACCAGCTGGTGCGGGAGCTTCCGCACGAAGCCGACGGTGTCGGTGACCAGCACCTTCCCATGCTCGCCCAGCTCCGCTTCGCGAGTCAGCGGGTCGAGCGTGGCGAACAGGCGGTTTTCTACAAAAATATCCTGCGCTCCCGATAGGGAGCGTAAGATCGACGACTTCCCCGCGTTGGTGTAGCCGACGAGCGAGGCGCGGAACTCCCCGCGCCGCGACTGCCGCTGGATCTCGCGCTGCCGCTGGACGTCGCCTAACCGTTCCTTGAGCAGCTTGATCCGGTGGCTGATCAGCCGGCGGTCGGTCTCGAGCTGCGTTTCACCAGGGCCACGGACGCCGATGCCGCCGCGAAACTTCTCGAGGTGGGTCCACATCCGCGTCAGGCGCGGCAGCGTGTACTCGAGCTGCGCGAGCTCGACCTGCATCTTCGCTTCCGAGCTGCGCGCCCGCGTCGCGAAGATGTCGAGGATCAGCTCCGCGCGATCGACGACGCGCGTGCCGATGGCGTCCTCGATGTTCTTCCCCTGCGATGGCGTGAGCTCGTCGTCGAAGATGACGAGCGTCGCCTCCTTCTCGGCCACACGGTCGCGCAGCTCGTCGATCTTCCCCTTGCCGAGGTAGGTCGCCGAGTTCGGCCGGTCGATCTGCTGCGTCAGCTCACCGACCACCTCCGCACCCGCGGTGTCGGCCAGTGCGGCCAGCTCGCGCAGATGCTCGTCGAGCGAATGGCGCGCATTGGTGCGCTTCCGCGGCGCCCCGACCAGCAGGGCGCGCTCGGCCGGGGGGCGGAGGGAGATCGTTTCTTTTGCGATGAGGACTACCGGTTACTTGAAGGAGACGGCCGGCGAGAAGCGGCCCGACTTGTCGTAGGGAACAGTGAAGTTACCGAGGACGGTCGCCACGGTGAAGTCGCCCGTCACCCGGTACGGCACCGACCCCATCGCCAGCAGCTGCTTCCCGGCGCTGCCGATACCGGCATAAGTGAAGTTCACGGGGATACGGACCTCCATGTCCTTCCCGCCATCGACCGACATCCGCGAATCGAGCGAGCCGGTCGCGAAGGACACCGTGTCGACGAGCAGGTTGTACGTCACGCGCGAGGCGTCGAGGCGGAAGTTGTTCGGGTTGTGGACGTTCATCACGACGTCGACCGAGCCGCCGGCGAGACCGAGCCCGGTGACCTTCACGTCCTTCACCGACACTTCCGGCTGCGCGAACATCTGCTTTCCGGCGCTGGCGCACCCACCGATCGCCGTCATCGCCGCGACCGCGGCCACCATCGTCATCCGTCGCATCTCGAAACCTCCACGTGCGGTTTGAAGTTCACTCCGATTTCGCCTCATCCTCCTCCGGCGCGCCCGATCCCCCTGACGCGCGCCGCTTCCGCGCCTCCCACCAGGCGAGCCGCTTCGCAATCTCCTTCTCGAATCCGAACGCGCCCGGCGTGTACAGCTCCTCACCGACGAGCCGGTCCGGCAGGTACTCCTGCGGAATGTACGCGTCCGGCGAGTCGTGCGCGTATTGATACCCTTTGTGGTAGCCCAGTTCCTTCATGAGCTTCGTCGGCGCGTTCCGGATGTGGAGCGGAACAGGTTCCGCGGGGTGTTCCGCCGCCATCTCGAGCGCGGCGTGCAGCGCCGCCTTGCTGCTGTTCGACTTCGGCGCC
>DASZNJ010000419.1:0-10653 GCA_035551575.1 Gemmatimonadaceae bacterium | reverse complement strand
CTGCCTCCTGTCCCTGCCTCCTGTCCCTGCCTCCTGTCCCTGCCTCCTGTCCCTGCCTCCTGTCCCTGCAGCCATGCCAGGTGGCAGGAGCAGCCTGCCGCGTTGCCTCCATGGCAGGATCAGTGCTGCCTGCTGGCCGTCAGGTGCGTGGCCTTAGGCGATCTCCCATTCGTCCCGCGCAAAGAGATGCTCCACCTGAAACGGGACGAGCGGCGCGAGCGCCTCGACCACGTACTTCCGGTGGCAGTGCGAAGGATCGGCCTCGAAGCACAGCAGGCAGACCTTCCGGTGGCCGCGGACGATCTCGGCGAGGCGCGCCAGCTCCTCCTGCGCGACGTCCCCCTTCATGTGCTCGAGGAAGATCCGCCGCATCTCGTCGTGCCGGCCGGCGCGCGCCGCGGCGCGCCCGTCGGCGGGGGTGCCGAGCCCGCGCAGGTGCAGGTAGTCCACTCCGATCGTGCCGAGGTTCGCGGCGAGCGCGGTCTTGGCGAACCCCGGGCGCCGCGAGCTGGCGAGGGCGCGCACGTCCACCAGCAGCTCGACGGCGGCGCCGCGGAGCGCCTCGAGGAAGCTGGCGACGGTCGCCCCCTCGTAGCCGATCGTGAACAGCTTCTTCGCAGCGGGCATTGGCGACCTGCGTCGAGCGTTAGGCCTGACGGCGCGGCTAGTGGCGCTTCCCGTCGTCCGGGTGGCAGGCCATGTCGATGACCACCGTGCTGGCGAGGATGAGGATGTCGTCCTCGCCATCGGCAATGTCCACTCCGTAGGTGTCGGCCCACGAGAACCACCGCTTCGACACCGTCGCCACCGGGTGCCCGCCGCGGGTGAAGGTGTATTCGTGGTCGGTGAAGCTCCCGTTCGCCTCGATGTCGTCCGGCCCGGGGACGTCCACCGTGAACCGGTGGTGGATGAGGGCGAACAAATGCTTCTTCACGACGGCGACGACCTTCCCGTCGCGGGAGATCTCGTAGGTCGGCCCCCAGTTGAGCAGCCTCTGCCTGATGAAGGCCAGCTCGCTCCCCTTGATGTCCCGGAAGGAGAGCTTGTCGCCGAAGCTGAACGCCTTGCCGTCGACGAAGAAGACGTCTTCACCCGCTTCGTTCCTGATGGTGAAGTCGTCGCCCCAGCTGAACAGCTTCTGCTTCATCACATAGCGCATCGGAAACGCCTGGCGGGAGATGATGTCAGCGCGGCCTGGTGACCGGCGTCGGGGGTGTCGTCCGCGGCACCGGTTCCTCCCGGGACAGCAGCAGCCAGATGGCGACGGCGGCGGTGAGCAGCGTGACGATGGCGATCGTGTTGCCGAGTCGTTGTCCCCAATGGCTCTTCACCCGGGCAGGATCGGATGTTTTGGGGTGATGTGCCAGGGATAGGGCGCCGCGGTCGAGGGCCCCGCCTTCCAGACCGCGTGCTGCTCGTGCATGCACCGCCCGCAGGGACGGAAGCCGGCGTCGATCGCCGCCTGTTCGTTGGCGAAGAAGACCCGGTGCTTCGCGTAGCCGCGCTTGAGCGCGCTGATCGCGCTCTCGCAGTCGAGCCTCCCGTAGATCCGGAGCGTTGCGTTCCCGCCAAGTGTCCCGGGTACGTCGCTCTCCACGAACTTGCCGTCAGGTTGCAGCAGGCGATACGGCATCTGGTCCTCGCGGAGCGAACGGTGGTGCCAGTCCCAGGTGGATCTTACAGCGTCTCGCTGCTTTCCGCCTGTCGCACGGGAAGCTACACCCGTTCGGTGAGGTCGGTGAGCGGGCCGGCGCGGTGGCTCGCGATCTCCGGCTGGCGAGCCAGCCAGCCGATGAGCTGCTGCCGGTCAGACTCCGTCGCCTGCAGCCCATCGCCGGTGACCACCCACTGGAGCGATTCTTCGTCCCGCGCTTCGCAGGCGAGGCCATAGGCGGCAGCTGCCGCCAGGAATGCCGCGCCCAGCACGCCGCGGCGGGATTCAGGGATGCCGGGCGCGATGGTGAATGCGAGATGGAAGCCGAATCTCGGGCAGGGCGCGCTCATCCAGCAGCGTCGGCTCCCGCCCCGCCGCCTAACTGTGACGCGGTCGCGTCTCGGCGAGACGTGCTTCCTGGCGGTCGGCCTCGGCCATCAGCCGGGCCGCTTCTTCGCGAAGGTGGTCGCGGTGGGACGGGTCGTTGAACGCGTGGGCCATGTCGTTCGCCCGCGCTTCCAGCTGGACAGCGTACGCGCGCTTTGCCGCGATCTCGCGGCGGACAGTCTCGACGCTCATGCGACCTCCGAGTTGCAGTCGCCCCGGCCACCACCCGGAGTCCGGAGCCTTCATTCAACATCACTGCGCCGCCTGCGGCTGGCAAGCCAGCGATTGCCCGACCGGGCTCGGGCGTCCGATGCCGGGGATCACGCCGCTCAGGGCTCCGGCGTCCGCAGTGCGGCCTCGATCGCCGGCTCGGCGAGCGACGCCATCACGCGATAGCCCGCCTCGTTGGGATGGACGCCGTCATAGGTGAGCGCCGCCCTCAACCCCTGCCGCTCGTCGGCCATCGCCGAGTGGTAGTCGAGGTAGGTCGCGCCGTGCGATGCGGCGTAGTTCCGCAGCCATGCGTTGAGCGCGACGATCTTTCCCGCCGGCTCGAGCCCGGGCCGCCACGGATAGTCGTAGACCGGGAGCACCGAGGAGAGCACGACGCGGATGTGATTCGCCTTCGCGATCTCGGCCATCGACGCCATGTTGTCCTCGATCATCTCGATGGTCGATGGGCCGGTGTTCCCCGCGATGTCGTTCGTCCCGGCGAGGATCACCACTACCTTCGGCTGCAGCGCGACCACGTCCTGTCGGAAGCGCACCAGCATCTGCGGCGTGGTCTGTCCGCTGATCCCTCGCCCGACGTACGGCTTTCCCGGGAACTCGGATGCGAAGTGCTGCGCCCACCCTTCGGTGATCGAGTTGCCGTAGAAGACGACCCGGTTCTCCCCGGGTGCGGGCGCCGGCAGCGCCGCGTTGGCCTGCCGGTACTTTTCCAGGTAGGCCCAGTCGTTGTGCAGCCGCAGCTCCCCAGCGTTAGGCGCGGGGGCCGCGGCCGCGGCCGCGGCCGGGGCCGGCCCCGGCGATGGTGCGGGCGCCGGCGCGGTGGCGCACCCCGCGACGACCAGCCCGGTGACCAGGGCGATCGATGACCTGTTCATGCGCGGCGACGCCCTCCCGCCACGACGAGGCCGATGCCGATGAGCAGCGCGACTCCACCGGCCACCGGGGAGATCGGGAACGTCTCCTTCTGCTGCACCGTCGCGCTGATCGGGCCGACGTTGATCGTGTCGCGCCGCTTCGTGTAGGTGATGCCGCCCCAGATCAGCCCGATCGCGCCAAGGATGATGAGGATGATTCCGACGATGCGCATGGGTCGCTCCCGTTCAGTTGGAGTTCCGGCCTCTACTCGACACGCTCATTATGCGCGCGGGGTCAGCCGCCGTCGAGCCATACCGTGGTCACCTGCTTCGCGCAGTCGAAGGACACCGCCCCGCCGTTATGAAATGCGCTCGAGTCGGTATCCTCGGTCCGAAGGGCGACGCCGTCGGGAAGCGGGGTGATTTCCGTGACCTGCTGGGGTCGTCCCTTGAGCCGGGCCACGGTGTCGCGCGCCGTGGCGGCGAGAGCGAGCGTGTCGGCGCGGGCGTACGAGCACGCGGCCGCCCGCGGCCGCGATTCCGGTGCCGGGCGCTCGCACGACGCGACGGCCACGACGGCGAACGCGAGCCGGACGACGACTCCCCGCATCACAGCTCCCGAACCACGCGTGCCGGGTTCCCCGCGGCGATCACCCGCGCCGGAAGGTCGCGGACGACGACGCTCCCCGCGCCGACGATCGTGTCTTCGCCGATCGAAACACCCGGGCAGACGATCGCTCCTCCGCCCAACCAGCAGCGCGATCCGATGGTGATTGGCGCCGGATCGAGGAACACCGCGCCCAAGTTGACGCACGCCCCCGCACCAGGGGTGACCTGCGTCCCGTAGTCGAGCGGCTGTTCGGTGCGGCTGGACATGCCGGGGGGGGACCGGGTAGTGGTCGTGCCTGACGCTCGATCGTTCCGACCGCGTGCCCGCAAACATAGCTCCGTTCGCGCCCGCCTGCCACCGTCCCGTCAGCGTTAGGCAGGCCCCCTGCTAGCCGCCGCGCTTGAAGAACTGCACCGCCTTCTCGTGCCTCTCGGCGGCCGCACGGGTCTTGAAGGTCCCGAGGTTCCTGCGCTTTCCCGTCTTCGGGTTCTTCTTCCGCGAATACAGCCGGTACTCCCCCGACTTGAGCTTCCGGATCATCGGCCCGCTCCTCCAGCAGGATGGTTATCGCCGTCAGGCGCCACGGCTCCCCGGGCTCGGCGCCCGCTCGTGCAGGAGCATCCACGACGTGCCGAACCGGTCGCGAAGCATCGCGAACCGGTGGGCGAAGAAGGTTTCCTCCATGCGCATGAAGATCTGCCCGCCATCGGAGAGCAGCGCGTAGATCCGCTCCGCCTCGGCGTCGCTGTCCACCGAGAGCGAGAGATAGGCGCTGCGCATCGGCTGGAACCGCTCCGGCGGGACGTCGGCGGCGAAGACGGTTGTCCCACCCAGCTCGATCCGCGCATGGAGCACCGCGTCGCGCCACTCCGCCGGGACGTTGCCCGGATCGGGCACCTCGGCGTGCGTCGTCATCATCGTGATCTTTCCGCCGAGGTGCTTCTCGTAGAACTCGAACGCCTGGCGACAGTTGCCGCCGTAGTTGAGATAGGTGTTGAGACGCATGTTCCCCCTCCCCGCTCAGAAGGAAAGTCCAAACCCGACGCGCAGTCCGCGCGCTGTCGCAGCCGGGCAAAAACTCGAGGCGCTCGATCGACCTGATGTCCACGAGCCTGAACTCGCCCCGTGTCTCGACGGTGATGGTTTCCCCGCGATGGGCGGCCACCGTGCCGGTCACACGAGGCACGCCATCAGCGACCTGCAGCCTGACGCGATCGCCGGTGGCCGGTACCGCGGGCGACTGCGCTCGCGCGGTCCCGGCTGGCCACGCGTCACCCCTGGGCTCCGCAATGTCAGGTGTTCCCGCCGACATCGTGCGTGGCCAGCCATACCGTGTGGTCGCCGCACTGCGCGTCCTCCGCGACGTGTTCCCTCACCCTGAAGCCGTTGGTCGCCAGGAGGCGCTCGTACTCCCCGGGATCGAGGCTCGCGTGATAGAGTGGCTCGTTGCACCAGCTCCCGATCGCCTCGCCCTCGGCGGTGCCACTCGTGAACATCAGCGGCGCCGCCGCCTCGGCATGCGCGGCGAATCGCGGAAACATTGCGCGCTGATCATCCGCACCGAGGTGAAAGAAGCTGTCCCATGCCACGATCCCGTCGAAGCGCCGGTCGAGCGCGAGCCTGCGCATGTCGGCCACGATCCAGTCAAAGTCCGGAAAGCGCGTCCGGCACCGCGCGATCATCGACGGTGATGAATCGATGCCGACGACGCTGAATCCGCGCTCGATGATGTAGCGCGCGATCGGCTCTCCCATCCCGCAGCCGACGTCGAGCACTGTTCCGCCGATGCGCACGTGGCTGAGGAACCGGTCGAGCCACGCTCGCTCCTGAAGCGACCGGCCGCGATCGCGGTCGTACTCCTCGGAATGCCGCTCATAGAGATCGACGATGGCGTCCCTGGCTTCCGGCCGCGCCTTCACGCGCCCTTGTTCCCCTCATCCCACACCTTCGGCTCCCAGAGCTCGATCTTGTTGCCGTCGGGGTCCATGATCCATGCAAACTTGCCGTTCTCGTGCGATTCGGGTCCCTGGGTGATCGCCACACCACCCGCACGCAACTGCTCCAGCAGTTCGCCGAGGTTGTCGACCCGGTAGTTGATCATGAAGGAGGACTGGCTGGGGCTGAACCACTTGCTGTCCTTCGACGCGACGTGCCAGACGGTGAGGCCCCGATCCTCGGCCCTGTCGTCGGGCCACCTGAGGATGGCACCGCCGAAGTCTTCCAGCGGCATGCCGAGGTGCTTTCGATACCACTCGGCCAGTGCAGCGCGGTCGCCAGTGCTCTTGAAGAACACGCCGCCTACTCCGGTGATCTTCGCCATCGCGTCTCTCGCTGGTTGATGTGACTGTCTGACGTCGCCGCGCCCGCCTCGCGCGCGAACCGCCCATGCCCTACCGGCTCCCCAGCTCGCGACCGGGAGGGAACAGGAGAACCATTTCTGCCGCGCGTCGAACCGCCGGGGGCGTGCCCGGATCGTCGGCCAGAAGCCGTGAGACGGAGTCGATCCGTGCAACGTACCCTGCCGGCATCACCATCCCGAAGACCGGCCAGTTCGTCGTGTCCCCGGGAAAAGGCCCGCTGCTGAAAAAGTGGCCCGTGTATGTGGACCGGCAGCGTCGCGGGTCGCACTCGGGCTCTTCGAGCATCGCCTGCAGGGAGATCGGGTGAGCCGGTGCCTTGCTCCAGAGGAGGACTCGCAACGCCGCCCAGCGCGCCTCCTGGCTCGCTGTCCTGTCGCCCGCCACGTCGAGTCCCGCGGCGAGGAGGTTCGCATCATGGACATACTGTGTAAGCCAGGTATTCCGCTCGAGCTGGGCGGTGTCGACCGTCGCACGCGACTTTCGCAGCAGGTCGGCGAGAAGCTGGCCGGCACGCGCCGGGCAAGCTCGCACCGCCAGAGCGGCGGCGCCATGCGAGGCGTGGGCTGCCCTCGCTCGAGCAGCGTCGTCGCGGACCGACAATCGTGCCTGGCGTCAGCGTACGGGTTCGCCGATACGACGCGACGGTGCGCACAGGCGGTGACGAGGAGGAGGAAGACCAGCCGGCCACGCCACATCATACGCCCCCGTTGGTTTCAGGTATGCTGCCTGACGCGACACGCAGTGCTGCAACGGCGACCTCGCCCGATGGCTACCGTCTCGGCGCATGGCGCATCGCCACCACGCCCTCCGGACCGAACAACATCCCGCGGCGATGCTCTCACGAAACGTCGCGCGGGGAACGCGTGCCGCAAGGCGCGGTTGGCAGCAAGGTGCGTCAGGCGCCGTGAGCGCGTGCGCTGCTTCGCCGCGCCCCCTGTGAGCGAACCGTCCGGACCTCGCGAAACTTCGTGTTGTCCGCGAGTCGTAGCTCACCAACGAGGCTGTCATTCCGCACGCGGAACTGCCAGGTACCGCGCGGTATGGCGCAGGTCAGCGTTCCCCCGGGCGCCGTGAAGCGGCAGGTGAGGATACCCATCGCCTCTTCCTCGCCGCGCACGATCTTTCGCGCGTCGAGCGTCAGGCTGTCCGGGGCGTTCGTGGGCGATATCCGATAGACGACGATTTCGTCGTTGCAAGCCGAGGGACGCGCGAGGCACACCGACGTGCCGCGCCAGACGCCGACTGGGGTCGACGCGGCCGGGCGTCGCGTTTGGGCTTGTGCGCCCGCGGCGCGCGCGAACAGGCTCGTGACGAACAGGGCAGTGAGAAAGATCTTCGTGGCTTCGCATGCTTCTGGTGTTGACGTGGCAGGCGCCAGAGAATTCTTGCCGCGCCATTCCAGTGTCGCCCTCAGGACTGCGGGTCGAACCCGAAGACGCGCAGTTCCTGGTCGCACCGGCAGGCCCTGGCGATGCGCGCCGCCCACGCGACGGCTTCGTCGCGCGAAGGCAGTTCCAGGATGGTGAAGCCGCCATCGAGCCTGGGCGCCCAGGGATAGCCGCCCACTGCAACAGTGCCGTCGGCAGAGACGAGCACGGGCGGCACGTCTTCGTCGATTCCGCCGCCGAAGACGTAAACACCGGCGGCTTTCGCCTCATCGATCACAGCGTGCGCGTCGCGCCCTACCGCTTCCAGGTCGCCATCGGGCACAACCATTGCCGCGCTTGGAAAAGAGATCAGGTATTTGGCCATGGTGCTCCTTCCGGGGATGGCCGGCGCTCGCGAAGCGTGTGTGGCCTGACGCCCAGGTACTGCGGCGAACGAGTCGAACAACACGCCTCTGCAGCATGCACCATCAGCAAATCGGCCACGCCCGTGGGCTATCGGTCACGATCCCTCCGTTTCGTCGGAGCTCGAGCGGCCACCGAAGGGTTTCCGTCGTTCCCCTTTCTTAGGTGCTGCCGAAGCCGGCCGGCCTGGCGTTGACGCCTTCCCTGTGCCCCGCCCGGCGTGGCCAGGCTTGGCCGCTCCGCCAGTTGTTCGACGTTTCCGACCCAGCTTGCCTCCCTTCACTGTTCCCTCCCCTCCGAGCATGCCACCTGTGTTCGTACGCCCGGCGCCGCCTAACGCGTAGAGCTGAGCTGCCAGGCACGCCTCGACGGTGCGTTGCCAGCTTCAGCGATCGTTGGACATCTGGTCGCGATCTTCATTCAACGCCGCGGTGACGGCTCCGATACCCGCACCATTCGGCAGCAGGCGAAGGAGGGCGAGCGCGCGCGTTCGCCCGGTCGGGAAGTTGATACCTCCCGTTCGCCCCGGGGCAACGCGATCGAGCTCCTGATGGAGCGCGAACATCTCGCCCGCTTCTGCATCCACGTGGTGCGGATCGGCTGCGGGCAGCGATGCTTTCGCTACCGCGGCCTTCAACCCTCCATCGTCGGCCCAACGCTCCAAACGCGCCACGAACGCGTCATGGCCGAGGTCCGTCGGCAACCAGCGGAGCCATCGCAGCAACGCGTCAGCCGTTATCCCCTGGACCGCCAGCGCGCCGAGTCGGCGCTCATCGACGCCGATTCGTCGGAGTTCACGACCTACCTGCAACGGCGTGTAGTCCATGCGTGCCGACCGACTGAAGGATCCGGAGATGTCTATCGCCGGGAGCTAACCTGCAGCACGGACCTCATCAACGCGAGCGGGGCAAGCCGCCGGTTGGCTGACTGCTGCAGCGATCGTTGGACAGCTGGTCGGATGTCGGCCCCGCCTGATCGGTGACGCGCTCAGGCAGATGATGGCCTGCGCGAGCCAGGAGCCACACCGCCAGGCACTCGAGAGCACTGCGCCAAGGATGAAGCGGTCGGTCCGCGCGATGTATCCCTGCCCCTCCGCCGCCTACGGTGAGGGTGGCCCATGGCAGTGATGCTCGTCGGCTTCGGCGATTGTCAGCCGCCACGGCGTTGCGATCTCAGTCGCCGCCATCTGCCTAAGGCGATGACGCTCCACACCGTCTCAACGGCCGCGAACGGCCACGACCTGATCCACACGGCGTAAGTCGCGGCCATGACACAGCCGAGCGCAAAGATGAGGACGTATCTTGCGCCTCGTGCCTCCAACGCATAGGCGACGACCATCACTGTGACCGCGGCGATACCAAAGAGCTCGGTGCCTGACATGAGGACCTGTGGTGGGTGGCCGACGCCGGGAGCTGGTCGCAAAGGCCTGCCTCATGGCGGCAAGCGCAGCGAACCTCCGAAACGGGCCTTGTCAGCTTCAGTGACCGTGAGCCCGCCGGTCGGGATCGCAGATGCTCACAGCGCATCTCCCTCGACGGGCTTCGCATCGAGGAAATCACACTCAGCCCTCACTGCTGCTTCGAGGACCACCTCGTCCGCCGCGTCGCTGCGGACGGCCGACGGTCGAGTCGGTGCTCGGCAGCTGGCCGGGAGTAGTTCCAGCCGCTGGCCCGTGACCGCTGTCGGCGCGCTCCACGCATCGCGATCAGAGCAGCTTGACAGAATGCATCAGGTCGCGGAGTAGACGATGACGAAGACGGCGGGTCAAGTGCAGCAAAGTGTGTAGATCGCTTCCGGGTCTGATGCGTTATGCTGCGCGGCGGCGGGGGCGCTTGGGGGGGACGGTGGTGGCGAGGGGTGCGGCGGGGATGACGTAGCGGCGTTTCGCCCACGCATCATTGCGATCGATGGTGAGGGCAGAGACGAGGCGGAGATAGCTGGCGTCGTTGGGGAAAATGCGGATCACGCGCGTCCGGCGGCGGACCTCTTCATGCTCGCGCTCGAGGGCGTTGGTCGTCCGCAGCCGGCGCCGGGCTTCCGGCTCTGGCAGGACGTAGAAGGCGAGGGTTTCGTGGAGCGTCGTCTCGAGCCACTCCGCCCCGGCGGGGAGCGTGGCGCGCAGGGTGTCGGCGAGGGCGACGCCGCGGCGCTCGGCCTCCGTGCGTGTCGGCGCGGCCCACACGTCCCGCAGCCCGGCGAGGAGTTGTTGCTGCCGCGCGGGATGCGTGACCTTCGTGGAGGCGTTGCGGAGATAATGCACGTGGCACCGCTGGTGCACCGCCTCGGGGCAGTAGCGCTGGAGCGCGGCCCGCAGCCCGAGATGCTCATCACTCACGACGTAGCGCACGCCCGAGAGGCCCCGCGTCGCGAGGTCCTTGAACACGCGACTCCACGTCGCCGCGCTCTCGCCGGCTCCGAGCCAGCAGCCCAAGTGCTCGCGGTAGCCATCGGCGCGGACGCCGACCACCCAGAGCGCCGCGGTGGAGAGCACTTGGCCCTCGCGGCGAATCCGTTCGTAGTGCGCGTCGACGATGAGGTAGGGGATCGCCTGCCCGTCGAGTCGGCGCGCGCGCCAGGCAGCGAGTGTGGCATCGAGGCGCTTCGTCGCCGCGCTGACGAGCGAGGCGCTGACCGACTCGCCGCAGAGGGTCTCGACGACGTGGCGCACCGTCCGCGTCGAGACGCCCTGCAGATAGCACTCGGTGAGTGTGCAGCGCAAGGCTTGCTCGTGACGCTGGTAGCGCGCGAAGACGGTCGGCGTGAAG
Organism: Gemmatimonadaceae bacterium; assembly: GCA_035551575.1. GTDB lineage: Bacteria > Gemmatimonadota > Gemmatimonadetes > Gemmatimonadales > Gemmatimonadaceae > JABFXC01. The sequence goes on along the minus strand of DASZNJ010000419.1, from coordinate 2 downwards.
CA
>DASZNJ010000418.1:0-6362 GCA_035551575.1 Gemmatimonadaceae bacterium | reverse complement strand
CCAGACATGCCACGCAAGCTCTCCGTAGTCGTCGCGCTCGCGACCGCCGCGCTCTTCACGCGCCCGCTTCACGCCCAGGACTCGACCGCTGCCGCGCCCGCGGCACCGGTTGCCCCCGGTGAGATCTCCGTCGACCGTGTCGTCGCCGTCGTCGGCAACCACCCGATCCTCTACTCCAACGTCATGGAGGCGGTGAACATCCGCCGCGCCCAGGGGCTCGTCCTCCCGACCGACTCCGCTGGACAGGTCAAGGTCCTGCGCACCGTCCTCAACGACCTGATCGACGAGGAAGTGCTCGTCCAGAAGGCGAAGGAGGAGAAGGTCGTCGTCGCCGACAACGACCTCGCGACGACTGTCGAAGCGCAGATCAAGCGCGTCCGCGGCCAGTTCCAGAGCGAGGAGGAGTACCGCGCGGAGCTGAAGAAGGCCGGCTTCGGCACACCGGAGGAATACCGGCGCAGCCTCACCGACGACGCGCGCCGACAGGCGTTGCAGTCGCAGCTGATCCAGAAGCTGAAGCAGGACGGAAAGCTCGTGCAGGTCGGTGTCTCCGAGGCGGATGTCACCAGGACGTACGAGGAGCGGAAGGCCGACCTCCCGAAGCGTCCGGCGACGGTCACCTTCCGGCAGATCGTCATCGCGACGAAGCCGTCGCCGGCCGCCCGCGAGGCGGCGCGCGCCAAGGCGGAGTCGCTGCTGGTCGAGATCCGCCACGGAGGCGACTTCGAGCAGATCGCGAAGCGCGAGTCGATGGATCCGAGCGCGGCGCAGGGCGGCGACCTGGGATGGAACCGGCGCGGCTCCATGGTGCCCGAGTTCGAGCGGGTCATGTTCTCGCTCCCGCCGGGTGTCGTCAGCAACGTCGTCGAGACGCCGTTCGGCTTCCACATCATCCGCGTCGATCGCGTCCAGCCGGCCGAGGTGAAGGTCCGCCACATCCTGATCAAGCCGGTGATCGATTCCGGCGCGATCGCCGCGGCGCAGGCGGAGGCGGACACCGTCGCGGCGCAGCTGAAGCGCGGGGTCTCCTTCGACTCGCTGTCGAAGCTCCATCACGACCCGATGGAGCTGCGCGGCGCGTTCGACCCGTGGGAGCGCTCGCAGCTGCCGCCGGAGTATGCGGCTGCGCTCGCGGGAAAGAAGGCGGGCGACATCGCCGGTCCCTTCCGCATCGAGGATCCCCGCCGGGGCGCGAAGTTCGTCGTCGTCTCGATGCTGACCTCGGTCGAGGGCGGCGACTTCACCATCGACGACCTGCGCGAGCGGATCCGCGACCAGCTCTCGCAGGAGAAGGCGATGCGGCGGATGCTCGACCAGCTGCGGCACACGACCTACGTGTCGATCCGCATCTGACGGTGAAGGCGGCGGCGGGTGATCGCGTGCGTGCCGCCGGTGGCGGCGCCCCGGCGCGTCGTCCCCGCCTCGCCATCACCCTCGGTGATCCGCGCGGCATCGGCCCCGAGATCGTCGCGCGCGCGCTGGCCGACGAGCGTGTTCGCGCCGCCTGCACGACGTACGTGATCGGGCCGGCCGGCACCGCCGCGCCGGCCGACGAACCGTCAGGCAGGTGGAGTCCCGGCGGGACGGTGGCCGAAGCCGGCGCCTTCGCCGGCCGCGCGGTCGAGCGCGCGGCGCGGATGGCGCTCGCCGGCGAGGTTGACGGCATCGTCACCGCCCCCCTCGACAAGAGCGCGCTGCTCGAGGGGGGATTCGACTATCCGGGGCACACCGAGATGCTGTCCGGGATCGCCGGTGTCCCCGTGGCGATGATGCTCGCCTCGGAGAAGCTCCGCGTCGTGCTGGCCACGACCCACATCGCCCTGCGCGACGTCCCGCGGGCGGTGACGCGCGAGGCGATCGTCCGCGCCGCCGGGCTCACCCGCACCGGGCTCCGCGAGTGGTTCGGGATCGCCGAGCCGCGCATCGCGCTCTGCGCCCTGAATCCGCACGCCGGCGACGGCGGGCGGTTCGGCCGCGAAGACGTCGAGCTCCTTGCCCCGGCCGCGCGCGCCGCGCACGTTGACGGGCCGTTCCCCGCGGATACGGTGTTCGTCAGGGCCATGCGCGGCGCCTTCGACGCGGTGATCGCGCCGTACCACGACGTCGGGATGACCGCCATCAAGGTCGCCTCGTTCGGCAGCGCGGTGAACGTGACGTTGGGGCTGCCGTTCCCGCGGACCTCGCCCGACCACGGGACGGCGCTCGACATCGCCGGCACCGGTCGCGCCGACCCGTCGAGCTTCATCGAAGCGACGCTCCTCTGCGCGCGGATCGCCGCGCGCATTCCCGCTCACCCTCCGAGTTCCCCGCGATGATCCGCTCACTCCGCGCGCCGGTCGCCTCATTCGTCGCAGTCCTCGTCATCGCCGCCGGCTGCCGCTCGAGGCCGGTCGCCGCGCCCGCCCCGTCGCCGGCACCCGCGGCAAGCCCGCAGGCCGGCCGGAACGCGCGCGCCCTCGACACCGCGTTCAGCGGGCCGCAGCATCCGGTCACCGTCGCCAGCGACCAGCGGGCGGTGGACGCGATCATCGCCGAAGGGACGCAGCGTTCGCACGTTGCGGCCGACCTCGAGTACCTCGCTGACGTCATCGGCCCCCGCCTGACGGCGAGCCCCGCGCTCAAGCGCGCCAACGACTGGACCGCGGAGCGGTTCCGCGAGTACGGGCTCGCCAACGTGCACCTCGAGCCGTGGAAGTTCGGGCAGCGGTGGACGCGAGGCCCGGCCGCGGTCCGGATGACGGCGCCGCACGAGCGCTGGCTCAACGCGGTGTCGTGGGCGTGGGCGCCGGGGACCAATGGCCCGGTGGACGGCGACGTCGTCTACATGGACGCGACGACGCGCGAGGCCTTCAACGCGCGCTTTGCCGGGAAGCTGCGCGGCAAGTGGGTGCTCGCCCGCGGACCGGTCACGATCTGGAACCCGGACGGGCCGGCGATGACCCCGGCCGACAGCGCGCGGCTCGACTCGCTGCGCCGCGCGGCCTACGCCGCGCCGGCGAACCCGTTCCGCGACTCGGTGGTCGCCGCGCTCGCCGCCGAGGGCATCGCCGGCTACGTGACGTCCGGTGCGAAGCAGTTCGGGCTCGAGACGATGAGCGGATCGCCGGCGCGCATCTACCCCTTCCCGTACATCGTCGTCGACAACGAGACCTTCAGCCAGATGCACCGCCTGCTCGGTCGCGGGGAGCGCGTCGCCCTCGAGGCCAACGTCCAGAACACGTTAGGCGGGGATTCGGTGATGGTCTACAACACCGTCGCCGAGATCCGCGGCACGGAGAAGCCGGACGAAGTCGTCCTCCTCGGCGCCCACCTCGACTCGTGGGATCTCGGCACCGGGACGACCGACAACGGCACCGGCTCGATCGCCGTCCTCGAAGCCGCACGGATCCTCCAGGCCTCCGGGGTGAAGCCGAAGCGAACGATCCGCTTCGTGCTCTTCAGCGGGGAGGAGCAGGGGCTCTACGGCTCGCGGATGTACGCCCGCGCCCACGCCGCCGAGCTGCCGAAGGTCCAGTCGGTCCTCGTCCTCGACAACGGCACCGGCCGGATCCTCGGCATGGCGCTGCAGGGGCGCAACGAGCTGCGCGACATGTGGACGTCGCTGTTCGCCCCCGCCGGGGCGCTCGGCCCGTTCAAGGTCCGCGCCGGGAACAAGGGCGGCACGGATCATCTCCCGTTCCTGCCGTATGGCGTTCCGGCCTTCAACTACGACCAGGAATCCCGCGGCTACGACCACACCCATCACTCGCAGATCGACACCTTCGATCACGCCGTCATCCCCGACCTGATCCAGGCGGCGACGGTGATGGCGGTGAACGCGTACCAGCTGGCGAACCTCGACGAGCTGCTGCCGCGCGGAATCCCGGCGCAGCGTTAGGCGGGGCGCGGCCGGCGGTCAGACGGCGGGGTCGCGCGACAGCGGCCCTTCCTGCCTGACGTCAGCCGCGGTGACGGCGGTCCGGGGCAAGGGCGCCAGCAGCCGCCGTCGCTCGGCGCTGGCCGCTGACGGCGAACGGCTGCCTCAGGACTGCTGCTCCTCGCGTGCCCGTTCTCTCCGGTCGCCGGCCGAGTGCAGGTCGACTGCGAGCGAGTCGATGCGCCGGCCGTCCATGGCCCGGACGGTGAAGACGGCTCCGCCGCCGCTGACGCGGTCGCCGACGACGGGGAGCCTTCCGAGCATCCCGAACACCCAGCCGCCGATCGTCGTGTAGTCCGCGGACGCGACGTCGAGGCCGTAGCGCTCGTTCAGCTCGTCGATGTTGGTGTTCCCCGGCACGAGCACTTCGCCGGCGGCCGGGCGCGCGAATGGTTCGGCCGGCTCGTCGTACTCGTCGAGGATCTCGCCGACGATCTCCTCGAGCAGGTCTTCCATCGTGACGACGCCCGCGGTGCCGCCGTACTCGTCGAGGACGATCGCCATGTGCTCCTTCAGGCGCTTGAAGTCGGAGAGCACCTCTTCGACCTCGCGCGTGCCGGGGACCACGTGGACGGGGCGCATGATGTCGCGCAACGAGAAGCGCGCGGGTCGCCTGACGAGGACGCGCAGCAGGTCCTTGGCGAGGACCAGCCCGACGACGTGGTCGATCGTTTCCTCATAGACGGGGAAGCGCGAGAAGCCGCTCTCCTCGGCGATCGCGACCGCCTCGTCGAGGGTGGCCTCGATGTCGAGCGCCACCATCCCGGTGCGCGGGGTCATCACCTCGCGCGCGTTCTTCTCGGAGAACTCGAAGACCCCCTCGATCAGGTCGGCGTCGTGCTGCTCGAGGACGCCCCCCTCCTGGCTCTGCTCGACGAGCAGCCGCAGCTCGTCGGCGGAGTGCACCTGCTCGTCGGCGTTGATGGGCTTCTGTCCCATCGATTGGAGGACCACCGTCGACGACTTGCTCAGGACCCAGGTGAACGGGAAGACGAGCCAGGCGAACGCCATCAGCGGCGGGGCGAACCAGCGGGCGAGCGCCTCGGGGTGATTGAGGGCCGCGCCCTTCGGTACCAGCTCGCCGAAGACGACGTGCAGGTAGGTGACGATGATCAGCGCGATCGTGGCGCCGATCGTCAGGCGGAGCGAGAGCTCGATCGCCAGCGGCAGGTGCTCGAGCAGCCCCTTGAAGATCTCGCCGAGGGCGGCCTCGGCGACCCAGCCGAGCCCGAGGCTGGCCAGCGTCACCCCGACCTGGGTCGCTGAGAGGAGGCGGGGGAGGTGCCCGAGCGCGCGCAGCGCCATCCGCGCCTTGCGGTCGCCCGACCGCGTCATCGCCTCGAGGCGGGTCCGCCGCGAGCGGACGAGGGCGAATTCGGCGCCGACGAAGAAGCCGTTCAGGAGCACGAGCACCACGATGACGATCAGCCGGAATATCACGGGCGAAAGCTACTCGTTCGGATGGGGCCGCGGCCAGCGCCGCAGCCCGATGCGGGAAAAGCCGCCGTTAGACGGCTCTTACCCCCTGCCAGCGGCGCTGTCAAGCGCCGACAAACAGGTGACCAATCGCACCAGCAGCGCGTCTTCCGTCGATGATCCGCAACTGCTTATGAGCGACTACCGCATCGAGAAGAGCCGGTGTCCCGTCGTCGTCACGACACACAGCGGCGAGACGATCACCGGTGAGATGTTCCTGCAGCCCTTCGGCCGCCACGACGGCGGCATGGAGCGGCCCCAGGACATCCTCAACGGCGACGAACCCTTCTTTCCGCTCGCGCTCTCCGAAGAGGAGACCGTGCTCATCGCGAAGGAGCAGGTCGTCGAGGTTTCCCTTGGCTTCGCTCCCGAGGACGCCGTCGAGTACGAGATGCTCGCGCGGCCGACCGTGATCGAAGTGCGGCTCGTCAACGGCACCACGCACGCCGGCGCGATCTTCCTGCAACTCCCCCTCGAGCGCCCACGGCTCCTCGATTTCCTGAACCGCGACGTCCAGCGGTTCCTCACGCTGCACGGCACGGAACGCCGCCTCCTGATCAACCGTCGGGTGATCGAGCGCGTCCGTCCGCTCGACTAAAACATGGCACAACTCGATCGTTTGCTGTCCGTCATGGTGAGCAACCGTGCGAACGCGCTCGTCCTCAACGAAGGCGACGTCGCGCAGCTCGAGGTACCGGGGGGCGTCCGCCCCGTGACGAAGCAGCCACTGACATCGCAGCAGGTCGTCGCGCTGCTCCGCGAGATCGCTCCGGCCGATGCCGGCGCGAAGCTCGAGGCGGGGAAGGACGCGACCTTCCAGTACAGCTCCGACGACGGTGTCTTCATCGCGCGCGCCGCGATCGCCGACGGCCGCTGGGAAGCGTCGATCTGCGTCGACGACGACAGCGCGTTCCTCCAGTCGCCGGGTGGCGGCGGCGGCGCCGCGGTCGCGACCCCCGCCGCCCCTGCC
>DASZNJ010000417.1:0-2133 GCA_035551575.1 Gemmatimonadaceae bacterium | reverse complement strand
GCGTGAGCTGCGCGACGACGCACCTGCGGCGGCGACCACATCGTCGTGACTCGCTTCGACGGCCGCGCGATCACTCGCGACGCATGGGTCGCTGTTGGGCACCTCCCCCGATGACACGTGGCCGGTCGCGATGCCGACGTTGAACGACGTGGCGCGGATTGCGCGGACGCTGCCAGAGGTGGAGGAACGCGAGCGTCGGGGCACTCGCACATGGCTTGTTCGCGACAAGACGTTTGCCTGGGAGCGTCCCTTCAGCAAGGCGGACATCAAGCGATTCGGCGACGCGCCCGTCCCGCAGGGAACGATCCTCGCGGTTCGGGTGGCGAACCTCGGCGTCAAGGAGGCGGTGCTCGCGGCGATGCCCGACTCGTTCTTCAACATCGCGCACTTCGACGGCTTTGCCGGGGTGCTGATTCAGTTGAGTCGCGTGTCGATGGCGGACCTGCGCGATGCGCTCATCGACGCGTGGGCTGCGTGCGCTCCGCCGCAGCTCGCGGTCGAATTCAACGATACGCTAGTGTTCTGGAACAGAAGTAGCTGATAAAATGTTGGGATCCGCAGCAGCTACTCTGAGGGTCCCAGCATGCATCCCACTCGCGGTCGTCCCAAGGCCCCACTCGTCGTCAGCGTCGAGGACCGCAACACGCTGGAGCGCTGGATGCGCCGGCGGAAGACTGCGCAGGGGTTGGCGCTGCGCTCGCGCATCGTGCTCCGCGCTGCCAGCGGCATGAGCAACACGCAGATCGCCGAGGAACTGCATGTCACCAATGCCACCGTGGGCAAGTGGCGGTCGCGCTATATCTCCCGCGGGCTCGCCGGTCTGCTTGACGAGCCGCGCAGCGGCGCGCCTCGCCAAATCGACGATGACCGCGTGGAGGCGGTGGTGGTGCAAACCCTGGAATCGACACCGCGTGACGCCACGCACTGGAGTTCGCGCTCCATGGCCGAGCGCAGCGGGCTCAGTCACGCCTCCGTGCAGCGCATCTGGCGTGCCTTCGGGCTGCAGCCCCATCGCACCGACACGTTCAAGCTGTCCACCGATCCGCAGTTGATCGAGAAGGTACGCGACATCGTGGGCCTGTACCTCAATCCCCCTGATCGAGCTTTGGTCCTCTGCGTCGACGAGAAGAGTCAGATTCAAGCCTTGGACCGCAGCCAGCCGCTGTTGCCGATGCGTCCCGGTCAGGTCGCACGCCACACCCATGACTACCGGCGTCATGGCACCACCTCCCTGTTCGCCGCCCTGGACGTCGCCACCGGCAAGGTCATCGGCGAATTGCACCGCCGGCACCGATCCCCCGAATTTCGCCGTTTCCTCGATCACATCGACCGCGAGGTGCCCGCCGAGTTTGACGTGCACCTCGTCCTCGACAACTACGGAACCCACAAGACACCACTGATTCGCCGCTGGCTCCTGCAACATCCCCGCTTCAGCGTTCACTTCACGCCCACCTACTCCTCCTGGATCAACCAGGTCGAGCGCTGGTTCGCTGACTTGACCAACAAACAGATCCGCCGCGGCGCGCACCGCAGCACGCGAGCGCTCGAGGACGCCATCCGCCTCTACCTCGCCACCAACAATCACAACCCACATCCCTTCGTCTGGGTCAAAACTGCGGACGAGATCCTGGCGAACATCGAGCGATTTTGTCTGCGAATCTCGGTTCCAGGACACTAGGGATTCTTGGCGGGCTGAGCGCTCTGATCTGCGGCTCGGCCGCGTTCACGGGCGGAGCAGCGACGGCTGTGGTGGCCGGAGCTGCGATTACCCCCGCCATCTCCGACTGGCAGTTCGTCTCCGCCGGCCTCGCGCCGCCGACTCAAACGGCCTGCAACCTCGCTAACGCTTCAACCGGCGGACGGCGCTGCTTCAGCCCTGCCTCGATGGCGGCGTCCTACAACTACGCCGGGCTCCACGCCGGCGGCGTGGACGGCCGCGGGACCACCATCGCCATCGTCGATTCGTTCGGTTCGGACACCATCGCCAGCGACCTCAACAACTTCGACACGCAGTTCGGTCTACAGCATATGTGCGGCGAAACCGCGGTGACATGCACGTCGGGGATGCCGACGTTCAGCACGCTGCACGTCCAGGGATCGCCGCCGCCGGTGCCGCCGCCCGCGAGCAAGGGA
>DASZNJ010000416.1:0-2036 GCA_035551575.1 Gemmatimonadaceae bacterium | reverse complement strand
CATCGTCGGCATGTGCAGCCCCGGGTTGCCGACCGTGGCGACCTTGAGGTGCTCGTGGTGCCTGCGGTTGATCGCGTCCATCCCGAAGAAGGTGAAGAAGACGTTGGCCTCGATGCCCTCCATGCGGGCGCCGTTGGCCAGGATGAGCGCGGGGTAGATCCCCTCGAAGGAGCCCTTCGAGACGATGATGGAAACCTTCTCGATCGTGTCGGACATTGGTGCCTCCGTCAGATGCAGCCGTGGGGCTTCGGGATCCCGCCGCACTTCGCCGCCAGCTTGGCGGGACCCTTCGGGAAAAGCTGGTAGAGCTCCTTCACCGGAACTCCGGACTCCCTGCCTAACGTGCGGATCGACGGGGCCTGCCCGGTAGCGAGGAAGCGGTCGCGCATGAAGCGGATCACGAGCCAGTGCCGATCGGTGAGCGGCCCGACTCCCGCCTCACGCGCGATCTCCTCGCCGATCTCGATGGTCCACTGCTCCGGTTTCTGGAGGAAGCCCTCGGCATCGGTATCGAGGGTGACGTTTCCGATCGTGATGCTCATGATGCGCTCCCGGCAGGCCTGGCCCGCGGGCTCCTGGTTGATGTGGTGGTCGCGGGTGGCCCGGCCGCCGGACGCTTGCCGCGCATCGACATCCGCGGCCCGACGCCGGGAATGTCGTGACCGGGGAGCAGCACGTTCCAGTACACCCAGCGGAAGGCGAGCTTGCCGAGGTGATTGAGGCGTGTCTCCTCGAGCAGCCGCATCGGGCCGAGCCACGGGATCGGGAAGGTGCCGTGCAGCGGCTCGACGTCGTAGTTGAAGTCGATCAGCAGCGCCTTGTCAAACCCCGTCTCGATGAAGCAGTTGGCGTGTCCGTCGAAGCCGTCGCTGAGCGGACGGCCGTCGATGAAGCGGTGGACGTTGTCGGCGAGCACCTCGGCCTCGAAATGCGCCACCGAACCGGCCTTCGACGCCGGGACGTTGGTCGCGTCACCGACCGCGAAGACGTTAGGTGCCGCCAGCGACTGGAGGGTGTTCGGGTTCGTCCGGATGAATCCCATGTCGTCGCCGAGCCCCGGTGACCGGCTGACGAAGTCGGCGCCCATGTGCAGCGGCACGGTGACGAGGAGGTCGAAGGGGATCTCGCGCTCGTCCCAGGAGTGGAGCGTCCCCGCACCTCCATCGACGCGGCCCGCGCTGAACTCGGTCTCGAGGCGGATGCGCTTCTCCTCGAGGAGGTGCGTCAGCGCCCGCGAGCACGTTGGCTTGGTGAAGGCGCCGTCGAGCGGCGTGACATAGGTGATGTCGACGCGGTCGCGGATCCCGCGCTTCGTGAAGTACCAGTCGGCGAGAAACGCGAGCTCGAGTGGGGCGACTGGACACTTGATCGGCATCTCGACGATGTCGATCACGAGTCGTCCGCCGGTGAACCGCGCCAGCGCATCGCGGAGGCGGGTTGCGCCCGGGAGGGTATAGAACTCGAACATCCGGTCTCCCCACCCCGGGCCGGTGAGCCCTTCCGTCTCTTCCGGGACGATCCGCGTCCCGGTGGCGACGATCAGCACGTCGTACGGAAGCGAGCGGTGAGCGGCGAGGTGCACCTCCTGCCGCTCGACGTCCACGTGCTCGATCGCGGACTGCACCAGCTCGACGTCCTCGTGCAGCTGTCGCCGCCGGGACTTCACGAGCTGCCCCGGCTCATAGAGGCCGAAGGGAAGAAAGAGCAATCCCGGCTGGTAGAGGTGATGTTCGTCCTGGTCGACGACCGTGATGTGCATGCCGTTGCTCGCCAGCCGGCGGGCGAAGAGCCGCCGCAGCCGGTTGGCCATGATGGTCCCGGCGGTGCCGCCACCGAGGATCAGGATCTTCTTCATCTGCGTGGTGGGTTGTAGGTCACGCCCACGAGAAACGAGCTCTCCGTCATCGAGCTCGTGATCGACGTGCCGGGCGCCGGCCCGCCCATCGTCTGGAACGGGCCGGTGATGCTGTTCCTGAAGGCGTGGTAGTAGCCGACGTCGACACCGAAGCCGTCGAACACGTAGCCCGCGCCGAGGG
>DASZNJ010000415.1:0-7559 GCA_035551575.1 Gemmatimonadaceae bacterium | reverse complement strand
GACGGCGGCGTGGAGGGGCGCCGCGCCCGCCGGGGCGGGCCGGTAGCGCAGCGCCTCGGCGACCTGCATCTCGCCGACCCCGCTCGCCCCATCGAGATCGGCGATCGTCCGCGCGACCTTCAGCACGCGATGGTAGCCGCGCGCCGAGAGCGACAGCCGGTTCGCGGCGGCGACGAGCATCGCCCGTGCAGAGGGGTCGAGATCGCCGTGCGAATCGAGCCACCGCCCCGCGACATGCGCGTTGCATTCGGCACCGCGCAGCGACGCGTACCGGATGCGCTGCGCCGATCGCGCACCCTCGACGCGCGCGCGCACCGTGGCCGAGCATTCCCCGCCCCGCGCTGCAAGGAACCCGATCGGGACCGCGCCGACAGCGACGTGCATGTCGATCCGGTCGGCGAGCGGCCCGGAGAGGCGCGACCGGTAGCGGGCGATGTCGGCGCTCGCGCAGATGCAGCCGTGCACCGGGTCTCCGCTGTAGCCGCAGGGGCAGGGGTTCATCGCGCCGACCAGGGTGAAGCGCGCCGGGAATGCCACCGACGCGTTGGCGCGCGCGATGACCACGCGCCCTTCCTCGAGCGGCTGCCGCAACGCGTCGAGCACCGAGCGCGGAAATTCGAGCAGCTCGTCGAGAAACAGCACGCCATGGTGCGCGAGGCTCACCTCACCCGGACGCGGCGCCGAGCCACCCCCGACCAGCCCCGCCGACGATACCGAATGATGCGGCGCGCGGAACGGTCGCGACGCGAGCACGCCGCCGCCGAGCGTTCCGGCGACCGAGTGAATCGCTGTCGCCTCGAGACGCTCGTCCTCCGTGAGCGCGGGAAGGATCCCCGGGAGCCGCCGCGCGAGCATCGTCTTCCCCGCACCGGGGGGGCCGACGAGCAGCAGGTTGTGCCCGCCCGCCGCCGCCACCTCGAGCGCGCGCTTCGCCGCCTCCTGCCCCGCGACCTCGGCGAGATCGAGCGGCTCCGCATCAGCGGGGAGTTGCGGTGCGGTGACCGCCGCGGCGGGAGGCTGGCCGCGGCGGATCGACGCGACCAGCGCCGCGAGCGTCGCCGGCGCACTGAGACGGAGCCCGCTGACGAGCGACGCCTCCGCCGAATTCGCCGGTGGTACGACGAACGTCGGGTGATCGGGCGCGCGCGCCGCGATGCGCGCCATCGGGAGCGCGCCGCGGATCGCGCGGATCGACCCGTCCAGCCCGAGCTCCCCGGCGACGATCAGCCGCTCGACGGCGGCAGCCGCCAGCTGCCCGGTGGCGACGAGGATACCGAGCGCGATCGGGACGTCGAAGGCCGTGCCTTCCTTGCGGACGTCTGCCGGCGCGAGGTTGACCGTCAGGCGCCGCGGGGGGAGGGTGAAGCCGGAGTTCACCAGCGCGGCCGAGACGCGTTCGCGACTCTCGCGAACGGCGCCCGCGGGGAGCCCGACGACGGTGAACTGCGGCAGGCCGTTGGCGGCGTCCGTCTCGACGGTCACGTCGTAGGCGTCGATGCCGAGCACCGCGGCGGATCGGATGGCGGCGAGCACGCGACGACGTTAGTCGCCGCAGGCGATTCGGCCGAATCCTTTTGCCGCGCGCAGGGCCGGGATCATGCGCCCGGCGCGGCGCCGGTCAACGTCCGCCGGCTTCGTTGGTGTAGTAGGCGCGAATGCAGGCGCTGACGAGCCGCTCGCGCAGGTGCACCTGCTCCGCGCGGGCGACGGCGGATTTCGGCTCGGGGAGGGCGTCGTACAGGGTCTTGAAGGCGAGGATCAGCTCCTCGGCGCGCATCTCCCGCTCGCGCGCTTCAGCGACGACCATGGAAACCGCACGACCCAGGCTGTCGTCGCCGTCGCTCCCCCGCTCCAGGTGGCGCACCACTGCGTCGCGCAATGCGGCCGTCGTCTCCGCGGAGAGGTTGCGCGGATGCGGCTGGTAGGGCTGGTCGGGAGCCATCATGCCGCCCTTGGGGAGGCGAGTTCTGCCCACCACGCGGGGGGTCGCGCTGGGCGACTCCATCATACATCTGGCGTGGCGCGCCGTCAAACGTTTCCCGGTCTGGGGATTGCACGCGCCGAGGGTCCGCGGCCCCCCTCCCCCATCGACACCAATGAACGACGAAACGAAGAGCGGCGCGCTGCCGGCGATGATGCGTGCCGTGGTGATCACCGCGTCCGGCGGCCCGGAAGTGCTGCGCATCGAGCAGCGCCCGGTCCCCGTCCCCGGCCCGCGCGAAGTCCTGATCCGCATCCACGGTTCGGCGATGAATCGCGCCGATGTGCTGCAGCGGCAGGGCCGGTATCCTCCACCCCCCGGTGCGCCGGTGGACGTCCCGGGGATGGAGCTCGCCGGTGTCGTCGCCGCGCGGGGACCGCAAGCGACGCGGTGGGCGGCGGGCACCCGCCTGTTCGGCCTCGTCGCCGGCGGCGCACACGCCGAGTTCGCGGTCGCGCACGAGGACACCCTCTGCGAGATCCCCGCGCCGATGCAGTGGGATGCCGCCGCGGCGGTACCGGAGGCGTTCATCACGGCCGGCGACGCGCTCGACCAGGCGCAGGCGGGGAGCGGCGACGCCGTCGTGGTTCACGCCGTCGCCAGCGGGGTCGGGCTCGCCGCGGTGCAGCTCGTCCGCGCACGCGGCGGCATCGCGTTAGGCACGTCGCGCAGCGTCGCCAAGATGGCGCGCGCCCGGGAGCTCGGGATGTCCGACGGCTTCGATGCGAGCGGCGGCCTCGATCCGCTCGCCCAGTGGGTGCGCGGCCACACGGCCGGCCGCGGCGCCGACGTCGCCCTCGACCTGGTCGGCGGCCCGTACCTCCGCCCGACGCTCGACGCCCTCGCCCCGGGCGGCCGCGTCATGCTCATCGGCACGGTGGCGGGAGCAGAGGCCACCATCCCGCTCGGCACCGTCCTCCGCAAGCGCCTGACGATACGCGGAACGGTGCTCCGCTCGCGGACGCTGGAGGAACGGATGCGCGACGCCCGCGCCTTCGCGACCCGCGTCGTCCCGCTGCTCGCGAACGGGACGGTTCAACCCGTCATCGATCGCGTCTTCCCGCTCGAGGAGATCGCGGAGGCGCATCGCGTCCTCGAGTCGAACGCCACGGTCGGCAAGGTCGTGCTCCGCATGACGGCGGACCGCTGATGCGGGACGCGCCCGTCCACGAACCCCCACACCACCATTCGAGCACATCCCGATGAGCGCCACGACCCCGATCGCCACGACCAATCCCGCCACCGGCGAGACGATCCGCACCTTCGAGCCGTACGACGACGCGGAGATCGACCGCCGCCTCGCGCGCGCCGCGAGCGCCTTCGCCGGCTGGCGCCGCGCCCCCCTCGCCGTCCGCACCGCCGCCGTGAGGCGGCTCGGCGACCTCCTCGACGCCGAGAAGGAACGGTTAGGCGCGCTCATGACGCTGGAGATGGGGAAGCCCATCGTCGCCGCGATCGAGGAGGCGGCGAAGTGCGCCACCGCCTGCCGGTACTACGCCGACAACGCCGACCGGCTGCTCGCCCCCCGCAGGATCGGCGAGGGGGACGGCGCGGGCGAGGTCGTTCACCAGCCGTTAGGCCCGGTGCTGGCGGTGATGCCGTGGAACTTCCCCTTCTGGCAGGTCGTGCGCTTCCTCGCCCCGGCCCTCACCGCCGGCAACGTCGGGCTCCTCAAGCATTCCTCCAACGTTCCGCAGTGCGCGCTGGCGATCGAGGATCTCTGCGCGCGCGCCGGGTATCCCGACGGCGTCTTCCAGACCCTGCTCGTCGGGAGCGCGGCAGTCGCGAGGATCCTCGATGACGACCGGATCGTCGCCGCGACGCTCACCGGCAGCGAGGGCGCGGGGCGCTCGATCGCGGCCGCGGCGGGGAGGAACCTGAAGAAGACGGTCCTCGAGCTCGGGGGAAGCGATCCCTTCGTCGTCATGCCCAGCGCCGACATGGTGAAGGCGGTCAAGACCGCCGTCACCGCCCGCACGATCAACAACGGACAGTCGTGCATCGCCGCGAAGCGATTCATCGTCCACGAGCGCATCGCCGGCGAGTTCACGACCCGGTTCGTCGAGGGGATGAAGGCGCTCCGGGTCGGCGACCCGGCCGATCCCGAGACGCAGCTCGGGCCGCTCGCCACCGCGACGCTCGTCGACGAGCTGCACCGCCAGGTGACGGAGAGCGTCGCCCTCGGCGCGAAGCTCCTCCTCGGCGGGAAGAGGCTCGACCGGAAGGGGGCGTTCTACGCCGCCACCGTCATCGCCGACCCGCCGGAGGGATCGCCCGCGGCGAGCGAGGAGCTGTTCGGCCCGGCGGCGGTCATCTTCCGCGCGCGCGACATCGACGACGCGATCCGGATCGCCAACGACTCGCCGTTCGGGCTCGGCGCCGCCGCGTGGACCGCCGATGCCGCGGAAGCGCGCCGCTTCGGGCTCGAGCTCGAGGCGGGCACGGTGTTCATCAACGGGATGGTCGCGTCGGACCCGCGCTTCCCCTTCGGCGGGATCAAGCGCTCCGGCTACGGCCGCGAGCTGGCGTCGGAGGGCCTGTACGAGTTCACCAACACGAAGACAATCCGCGCCGGCGGCGGGATCACCCTCTCCGAGTGAGCCGCGCCGGCAACGACCGTCAGGGCTGACGCTGATCGTCAGCCCCGACGGTCCGCCTCATCCGCGGATCAGCCGCTCCCAGAAGCTGCGCTTGTTCGCGCCCGCCTCGAGCGCCTCGGCGCACGATTTCCACGCGGCGAGCATCTCGGTCGCGTCGGCATACCGCGTGTCGGGGTCGGGATCGAGCCCGCGCCGCAGCCAGGTGCCGAGGGGCGCCGGCAGGCTCTCGGCCTCGAAGGTCCCGGACAGGATGCGGGCGAGGACCTGCGCGCTGTCCCCTTCGCCGAACGGCGGATGCCCGGTGAGCACGAACGCGACGATCGCGGCGACGGCGAAGCAGTCGGTCGCCGTCGTCTGCTGCTCCCCGAGGAGCTGCTCGGGCGACGAAAAGGCGGGCGTCCCGGTCGCGCTGCTCCGGTCGACGCCGGTGACGTTGGCGATCCCGAAGTCGGTGATCCGCCACCGGCGGTAGCGGTCGAGGAGGATGTTCTCCGGCTTCAGGTCGCGATGGACGATCCCCGTCGCGTGCGCCGATGCCAGCCCGTCGAGGATCGACGTCACGTGCGGGATCGTCTCGCCGATCGAGCGCGGGCCGTCGCGCTTGATCAGCTCGGCCAGCGAGCCGCCCTCGGCGAGCTCCATCGTGTACCAGACGACGTCGCCCCGTCCGTCCCAGTCGTAGATCGGGACGATCGCCGGGTGCGCGAGCTGCGCGGCGAGTCGCGCCTCCCGGCGGAAGCGCGCGACCGACTGGTCGTCGCGGGCGACCCACGGGTGCAGCATCTTCAGCGCGACCTCGCGTTCGAGCGTCAGGTCCCGCACCCGCCACACCGAGCCGAAGGTCCCCGAGCCTAACGCGGAGAGCACCTCGTAGTCGTCGGCGGTCGCCCAGCGCAGGCGCGCTTCCTCGGTCTCCGGCACCCGCGCCGACAGCGACTCGTCGTCGCCGAGCACGAGGGTGCGTGCCGAGACCCCGCGGTCGAGCGCGCGGAGCAGCGCGGGGATCGACGCGAAGCGATCGCTCGGCCGCGCACTGAGCGCGCGGTCGAGGTTCGCCGCGATCCCCGCCGGGCACTCCGGGCGGACGAGTCGCAGCGGCGGCGTCGCCCCCGCGACCGGGTATTCGCCGGTCATCATCGCGAAGCACATCGCCGCGAGCTGCCACTGGTCGCTCGCCGGGGTCGGCTCCCACAGGTCGTCCTTCCACTCGGGAGGAACCGGCATGAACGCGCGATCGGGGGCGAGCCCGGCGGGGATGTCGCCGCGGAAGAGCGCCCACTGCCAGCCGAGCATGAACAGCCGTCCGGTCGGCGTCACCCACGCCGCCTCGAGCGAGACGTTGCCGTGCGCCGAGCCGGCGTCGTGCAGGTACGCGAGCGTCGAGCCGACACCGCGCGCGACCTGCAGGACGTAGGGCACGTCCTCCCCGCCGAGCCTGCGGATGCGCCCGCCGACGGTCTCGCCGCCGATCCACCGCCGGAGGTAGCCGGGGCCGCGCCGGTTGGGCTGGAAGCTCGACCAGTAGTGGTACGTCGTCGGGATCGACGGATGGCCGCGGTGGGCAAGTCCCCGCGCCTCGGCGGCAAGCCACCCCGCGTGCGCGGGGTCGGGCGCGGTCACCAGGGAGAGCGACCTGCCTAACGCGTCGACCACTTCCTGGAAGTGCCGGTACTCCGCCCAGACGCCTTCCCCGCCCCACCGCCACTCCGGCGGCAGCTGCCACTCGGCGAGGTGGAGCGGCACGGTCGTCGTCGGGCGGTAGAGCGACGCGGGCGCCGCGCCGCCGCTCGCGATCGCAGCCGATGACCGGGGAGTGTAGACGGGCACGCCCAAAGATAGCGTTACTGCGGGGCCCGGCGCAGCCGGATCGTCACGGTCGTCCCCTTTCCACGCACGCTGTCGAGGGTGATCGCGCCCCCCCACCCGTCGATCATCCGCCGGCTGATGGCGAGGCCGAGCCCACTCCCGCTCGTCCGGGTGGAAAAGTGCGGCTCGAAGACGCGCGGCAACACCTCCGCCGGAATCCCCTCGCCGTCGTCGCGGACGACGATGCGCACCTCGCCGTCGTTGACGATCGAGAGGTCCACGTTCCGCGCCCCCGCCAGCCGCGCATTCTCGGCGACGTTGACGAGCACGTCGCGCAGCTCGCCCCCGCGGGCCAGGGCGAGCACCGGCGTATCGGCGCCGCGGACGGTGAAGCGGGCGCCGTCCTCCCCCATCTCCTCGAGCTCGGCCACGCCGCGCACGATCGGGGCGACGTCCGTCGCCTCGGCCACCGGCTGCTCGGCCGGCGGCGTCCCGTAGCGGCTGAACGAGCGCGCGATCTCGTCGAGGCGGTCGATCTCGGCGAGGATGCGGGCCGCGTTCTGGTCGAGGATCTGCGGGAAGTCGCTGCGCCCCGCGCCGTACGCGCGGCGAAGGTGCTGGACGCCGAGCCGGATCGGGGTGAGCGGGTTCTTGATCTCGTGGGCGACCTGTCGCGCCATCTCCCCCCAGGCGAGCACCCTCTGGGCGCGGGCGAGGTCGGTGACGTCGTCGAGGGTGAGCACCGCGCCCCCGCCGCGGGCCAGCCGCGTGAGGCTCCCTCGCAGCTGGCGGCGTCCGTGCTCGAGCTCGAAGCTGACGGCGTCCTCGGTCGAGGCGAGGAAGTCGCGGACACGGGCGGCCAGCGGCGCGCTGCCCAGCGCGGCCACCGGCTCGCCGCCTAACGCGCGGGCGAAGAGCGCCTCGGCGCGAGGGTTCGCGAGGGTGACGCACCCGGATGCGTCCACGGCGACGACGCCGGAAGCGACGGTCCGCAGCACCGCTTCCGTTCGGCGCCGCGCCTCGACCAGTGCCTCGCGCGACTCGCCGAGGTCGGTCGCCATCCGGCGGAAGGCGGAGTACACCGGCCGGAACTCGATCGGCGGCTGCGCGGCCAGCGCCGGCTCGCGTTCTCCGGCGGCGATGGCGAGCGCCGCGCCGCGCAGCTCCCCGAT
>DASZNJ010000414.1:0-7164 GCA_035551575.1 Gemmatimonadaceae bacterium | reverse complement strand
TCGGTTGACTTGGCCCTCGCGCGCCCTACATTTCAACAACGCCCCGCGACGCCGGGGCGTTTGTTTTTTGGCGGCCTTCGATCACAGTGGTTCATCGGCTCCGCACCGCACTCCAGCGGCGCGTGGTCCTGGAGAAAAATGTTCGATAGCGATAACCGCACCGTCGTCGTCGTCGGGGCACAGTGGGGCGACGAAGGGAAGGGCAAGCTCGTGGACGTGATGGCGGAGCGCGCGGATTGGGTCGTGCGCTACCAGGGCGGAGCCAACGCCGGGCACACCGTCCACATCGGCGACCGGAGCTTCGTCCTCCACCAGATTCCGAGCGGGATCCTCCACCCGGGAGTGCGCTGCGCGATCGGCAACGGCGTCGTGCTCGATCCGGACACCCTGGCGATCGAGATCGACGAGCTGGTCGAGGATGGCGTCGACGTCGAAGGGCGCCTCTACGTGAGCGACCGCGCGCACCTCGTGATGCCGTATCACAAGCTGCTCGACGGGGAGAGCTCGGCGAGCAAGGCTATCGGGACGACGGGGCGGGGAATCGGTCCGGCGTACGAGGACAAGGCTGCGCGGCGGGGGGTGCGCGTGCTCGACCTGCGGCACGCTGACCGGCTCCGGCAGCTCGTCGAGCGGGGGGTCGAGCATGCGAATGCGCGGCTCTCGCACTCGGGAAGCACGAAGCGCGTCAGCGTCGACGAGACACTCGAGCTGCTGGCGCGGCTGGCCCCTCGCCTGCTGGGGCTGTCCGAGGACGTGGGGCTGATGGTCTACCGCGCGCAGAAGCAGGGCGCCGCCATCCTCCTCGAGGGCGCGCAGGGCTCGCTGCTCGACGTGGACCACGGGACGTATCCGTTCGTGACGTCGAGCAACACGACCTCGGGGGGGGCGGCGGTCGGCGCCGGGATCGCGCCGATGTCGATCGACGCGGTGCTCGGCGTGGTCAAGGCGTACACGACGCGCGTCGGCAACGGGCCGCTCCCGACCGAGATCGAGGGAGCGTTAGGCGAGGAGATCCGCCGTCTTGGCAACGAGTTCGGCGCGACGACCGGGCGGCCGCGGCGCTGCGGGTGGTTCGACGCGGTGGTGGTCCGCTACGCGGCGCGGGTGAACGGGCTGACCGGGCTGGCGGTGACGAAGCTCGACGTCCTCGACACCCTCGACCAGCTGGCGATCTGCACCGGCTACGACGTGGCCGGCGAGCTGCACACCGAGTTCCCCGGCGACATCACCGCGCTCGAGAAGCTCGTGCCGCGCTACGAGTGGATGCCGGGGTGGAAGACGCCGACGCACGAGGCGCGGACGTTGGGCGCGCTGCCGGCGGCGGCCCGTGCCTATCTCGACCGGATCGAGGAGCTCTGCGAGACGCCGATCACCTACGTCAGCGTCGGGACCCGGCGCGACCAGATCATCGGCCTGCACGAGCACGTCTAGCGGCATGCCGGACACCGTCGACCTGGCGATCGTCGGGGCCGGCCCGTGCGGGCTCGCGGCGGGGATTGCCGCGTCGAAGGCCGGGTTGTCGTCGGTGATCTTCGACCGGTCGTGCGTGGTCAGCGGGATCGCCGGGTACCCGACGTACATGACGTTCTTCTCGACCGCCGAGCGGCTGTCGATCGGCGACGTTCCCTTCGTCGTCGCCAGCGACAAGCCGACGCGGCGCGATGCGCTCGCCTACTATCGCGCCCTCGTCAGGCACTTCGACCTCGGCGTCAGGCAGTACGAGCCGGTCGAGCGCATCGACCGCTGGAGCGGCACGGGCCCGCGTTTCGTCGTGCATTCGCGCACGCAGGCGCGCGAGGAGCGCCTGACGCGCGCCGCCGCGGTGGTGATCGCGACCGGCTACTTCGGCCGGCCCAACCGGCTCGGCGTCCCGGGCGAGGACCTCCCGCACGTGACGCATCGCTTCCGCGAGGGACACGACGACTTCGATCGCGACGTCGTGGTGGTCGGCGGCGGGAACTCGGCCGTCGAGGCGACGATGGAGCTCTACCGCGCCGGCGCGCGGGTGACGATGGTGCACTTCGGCCCGACTTTCGACCGCAACATCAAGCCGTGGGTGCTCCCCGACGTGACCGCGCGGGTCGCCGAAGGGAGCATCGGTGCACAGTGGAACGCCCGTGTCTCGGCGATCGAGCCACACGCGGTCGTGGTGACCGGCCCGTTCGGCGAGAAGCGGATCCCCGCCGAACGCGTCTACACGATGATCGGCTACATGCCGGAGACCGGGCTGCTCGAGCAGCTC
The DNA here is from genome assembly GCA_035551575.1 of Gemmatimonadaceae bacterium. Taxonomy (GTDB): domain Bacteria; phylum Gemmatimonadota; class Gemmatimonadetes; order Gemmatimonadales; family Gemmatimonadaceae; genus JABFXC01. The sequence continues at coordinate 4,922 of DASZNJ010000414.1, read as the reverse complement.
GGCGTCCCGCTCGATCCGGAGACGGGGATTCCGGCGCACGATCCGTCGACGATGGAGACGTCGGTACCCGGGGTGTTCATCGCCGGCGTCCTCGCCTCGGGCTACGACGCGAACAAGACCTTCATCGAGAACGGCCGCGGACATGGAGATCTCATCGCCGCGCGCCTGGCCGCGGCGCGGCAACGAGGTCAGGAGTGGACGCACGCCTGACCGCTGGCCGCGGATCCTGCCTCATGCGCCTGCCTCGCGTCCCTGCAGCATGCCAGGTGGCAGGAGCAGCCTGCCGGGTGCCTTCCGGGCCGTGTAGTTCCGCCCCATGGCAGTAGATTGGATGCACGCCCAAACACCGATCCGGACCCGCCCGCACATGCCAGAGCAACGGAAGTACCCCGACGTCATGGACAAGCTCGTGTCGCTCGCCAAGCGGCGCGGCTACATCTTCCAGTCCTCGGAGATCTATGGCGGCACGGGATCGGTCTGGGACTACGGGCCGTTAGGCGTCGAGCTGAAGCGGAACATCAAGGACCGGTGGTGGAATTCGATGGTCCGCTCGCGCGACGACATCGAGGGGCTCGACGCGGCGATCCTGATGCATCCGCGCGTCTGGGAGGCGAGCGGCCACGTCGCCGGCTTCACCGATCCGCTCGTCGACTGCAGGCAGTGCAAGAAGCGCTTTCGCGCCGACGATCCGAAGATCAAGGGGACGCCGGGCACTCCCGACGTGACGTGCCCCGCCTGCGGCAACAAGGGGACGCTGTCCGCGCCGCGGCTGTTCAACCTCATGTTCAGGACGTTCATGGGGCCGGTCGAGGAGAGCGCGTCGGTGATCTACCTGCGCCCGGAGACGGCGCAGGGGATCTACGTCAACTTCCTCAACGTGCAGCAGAGCACGCGGCAGAAGGTCCCGTTCGGGATCGCCCAGATCGGCAAGGCATTCCGCAACGAGATCACCCCGGGGAACTTCATCTTCCGGACCCGCGAGTTCGAGCAGATGGAGATGCAGTTCTTCGTCAAGCCGGGAACGGACATGCAGTGGTTCGAGTACTGGAAGGCCGAGCGGATGAAGTGGCACCAGGCGTTAGGCCTGGCTGCCGACCGCCTCGAGTTCCACCAGCACACGAAGGAGGAGCTGGCGCACTACGCGCGCGCCGCCTTCGACGTCCAGTTCGACTTCGGCGGAACGCTGGGCTTCCAGGAGATCGAGGGGGTCCACAACCGCGGCGACTTCGACCTGACGCAGCACCAGACGTTCTCCGGCAAGAAGCTGGAGTACTTCGACCAGCCGAACAACGAGCGCTTCCTCCCCTACGTCATCGAAACCTCGGTCGGCTGCGACCGGACGACGCTCGCCGTGCTCGTCAACGGCTACCGCGAGGAGAGCGTCGAGGGCGAGAGCGAGGGCCGCGTCGTCCTCGGCATTCATCCGTCGATCGCGCCGATCAAGGCTGCGATCTTCCCGCTGACGAAGAAGGACGGCCAGCCGGAGATGGCGCGGCGCATCGAGATCGACCTTCGCGCGAAGTTCCCGGTCGACTACGACGAGACGGGGAGCATCGGGAAGCGCTACCGCCGGCAGGACGAAGTCGGCACTCCGTTCTGCATCACGGTCGACTCCGACTCGACCACCGATGGAACGGTAACCGTCCGCGACCGCGACACGCTCAAGCAGGATCGCGTCGCCGCCGACAAGCTCGCCGGCTTCCTCTTCGAGCGACTCGGCGCGTGAGCGATGCGCTCGCGCGGCTCCGGCGGCTCGGCGAGCCGTTCATTCAGGAGCTGTCGCGCGCGCAGTGGATGGTCGGGGCGGGGTACGCGAGCGCGATCGACCTTCGCGGGATCTACGCGAAGCATGCGGAGGCGCTGAGCGACGACTCGCTCGCCGCGGCGCGCGAGGCGTACGCCGCGGCACCGCCGGGAAGCGAGGAGCAGCGCTCGGCGCGGTCGCTGCTCGACTGGCAGCTCGAGGCACAGGCATCGCGCGCGACCGCCGAGCTCGAGGAGCGCGAGCTGGCGTGGGAAGCCGCGGCTGTGCTCACGCTCGGCGACGGACGCCGGTTGCCGTACCAGCGGGCGGCGATCGAGATCGCGAACGCGGCAGACCGCCGGGAGCGGCTGGAGATCGACCGTGCGCGCGGCGCGCTCGTCGCGCGCGAGCTGGCACCGATCCGGCGCGAGCGGTTCGAGCGCGAGCACGAGGTGGTCGCCAGGCTCGATGTGGCGTCCTCGTACGTCGACGCGATCGAGCAGCTGTCGGCGCTCCCGCTGCGTGCGCTCGCCACGCAGTGCGAGGCATTCCTCCGCGACACCGCCGACATGTCCCGGGAGCTGCTCGGCTACGCGCTCAAGCGCGAGCTCGGCATCGAGCCTGAGGAGGCGCAGCGCTCGGATGGGTTGGCGCTGGCGCGCGGCGTCGAATTCGACGGCGCCTTCGCTCCGTCCGATCTCGAGCCGGCAATCCGGCGGCAGGTGAGCGAGATGGGACTCGACCCGGCAGCTGGTGGACATATCGTCTACGACACCGCCGAGCGGGAAGGGAAGCGGTCACGCGCCTTCTGCGCCCCGGTCCGGATTCCGGAGGAAGTGTATCTCGTCCTCCGCCCGCACGGTGGCGCAACCGACTGGCAGACGCTCCTCCACGAGGCTGGCCACGCGCTGCACTTCGCCAACATGAGCGCCGCGCTTCCCTTCGAGCACCGATGGCTCGGTGACAACTCGGTGACCGAGGGGTACGCGATGCTGTTCGATCACCGGATGCAGGACGCCGGCTGGCTCCGGCGCTACAGCGGGCTGCGCGGTGCCGACCTCTCGCGCTTCCTCCGTCGAGCGGGTTCGGGCGAGCTCCGCTTCATCCGGCGCTACTGCGCGAAGCTTCTCTACGAGCTCGACCTGCATGGCGGCGCGATCCCGCCCTCGCAGCTTCCGGCGAGCTACGCCGAGCGCCTGAGCGAGGCGACCGGGTTCCGATACAGTCCCGACGACGCGTACACCGACGTCGACCCGCGATTCTACGTGGGACGCTACCTGCAGGCGTGGCAGCTCCAGGCAGTGCTCGCGACCGAGCTGACCGAGCGCTTCAACGAGGACTGGTGGCGCAACCCGAACGCCGGTCCCTGGCTTCGCGACGCGCTGTTCGCGGAAGGTCAGCGAGAGACCGCGGGCGAGCTCGCCCGCCGGGTTGCCGGGCGCGAGCTGACCTTCGCTCCGCTGGTCGCCGGGATCGAGCGGCTGATCGAGAGCTGACTTCAACCATCCGACCACCGTGCGCACAACATGCGACTCTTCCTGTTCGCCATCATGACCGCCGCCGCCCTGCCTGACGCTGCGCGGGCGCAGGAGCCCGACTGGACCGCTGCCCAGCAGGAGACGATCAGCCACCTGCAGGCGATGATCCGGATGAACACCTCGAACCCCCCGGGGAACGAGATCGCCGTCGCCCGCTACCTCGACAGCACGCTCAAGGCGGAAGGGATCGAGACCCATCTCTTCGAGCCGGCACCCGGTCGCGCCGCGCTCGTCGCCCGGCTGCGGGGGAATGGCTCGAAGCAGCCGGTGATCCTGATGGCGCACATGGACGTCGTCGGAGTCGAGCGCGACAAGTGGTCGGTCGATCCCTTCGGCGCGGTGATCAGGGATGGCTACCTCTACGGGCGCGGCGCCATCGACGACAAGGGAATGCTGTCGGCGAATCTCGAGACGATGCTCCTCCTGAAGCGGAACGTCCTCGACAAGGGAGCGACGCTGTCGCGCGACGTCGTCTTCGTCGCGAACTCCGACGAGGAAGCGGGAGGCGACTGGGGGATGGGATGGCTGATCGCGAACCACCCCGAGCTGGTGAGGGCGGAGTTCGCGCTCAACGAGGGTGGGCGGACGCGCATCGTGCAGGGCAAGCCGCTTTACCTCGCGGTCCAGAACACGGAGAAGGTGTCGCACGTCGTCGAGGTCGTCGCCAGCGGCACCGGGGGGCACGCGTCGGTCCCGTTGAAGGACAACGCGATCGTCCGGCTCGGGCGCGCGCTGGCGAAGATCGGCGAGCACCGCGAGCCGCTCGACGTGAAGCCGACGACGCGCGAGTTCTTTCTCGAGCTGTCGAAGGTCTGGCCCGACAGGTCGCAGCGGCAGGCGATGGCCGATGTCGCGTCGCGCGCACCGGCGCGCCAGCAGCGCGGCGCTCGCGTCCTCGCGAATATCCCGGTGCTCGACGCCGTCCTCCGCAATGGGATCTCGGCGACCATGATCGGTGGCGGAATTCGCTCGAACGTCATCCCGGTCGAGGCGAAGGCGACGCTGAACATCAGGACGCTGCCCGGCGCGTCGCTCGACAGCGTGCTCTCCCGCCTGAAGCGCGCCGTGAACGATCCGAAGGTCACGTTCAACATCGTCGAGCGGAGCGACGATGCACCCGGATCGGACTTCACGTCACCGATGTTCACCGCGATCGCCGACGCGACCCGCGCGGTCGATCCGCAGATGGTGGTGGTCCCCTACCTCAGCACCGGCGCGACCGACAGCGCCCGGCTCCGTCGGCTCGGGATGCAGGCTTACGGCATCCTCCCCTTCCCGATGGACCAGAACGACGAAGACCGCATGCACGGGAACGACGAGCGGATCCCCCTGGCGTCGCTGGCGTTCGGGACGAAGGTCATCTACGGGGCGATACGACGGGTGGCAAGCGAGTGAGGGGCTCTCGTCCGGTGAAAGACGGGTAGGGAGGTGGGAGAAGTCGGGTGCGGCGAGTAGAGAGGTGGGAGAGGGCTCTGAGTAGGGAGGTGGGAGAGGGCTCTGAGTAGGGGGGTGGGAGAGGGCTCTGAGCAGGGAGGTGGGAGAGGGCTCTGAGCAGGGAGGTGGGAGAGGGCTCTGAGTAGGGGGGTGGGAGAGCTCGGGTGCGGCGAGTAGAGAGGTGGGAGAGGGCTCTGAGTAGGGAG
>DASZNJ010000413.1:0-3529 GCA_035551575.1 Gemmatimonadaceae bacterium | reverse complement strand
AGAGACCGGACGTGTCATGATCGACTTCAGGCGGTGAAGGAGCTACCGCAGCCGCAGCCGCCGGTAGCGTTCGGATTCTTGAAGGTGAACCCCGATCCCTGCATCGACGAGACGTAGTCGATCGTCACGCCGCTGAGGTACTGCGCCGAGAACGGGTCGACGAAGACGCGATAGCCGCCCTGCGAGAGGACGAAGTCGTCTTCGGCCGGCTGGTCCTCGATGAGGAGGCCGTACTTGAAGCCGCTGCATCCGCCCGGCTGGACGCTGACGCGCAGCCCGCCGACGTTCGGATCGACGCCCTCGGCGTCCATGAACTTCTTCACTTCAGCTCCCGCGACCTCGGTCACGGCGAGCACGACTTCCGGCTGCACTGCGCTCATGTAGATCCTCCTGTTCGTGACCCCGCGATCCTCGCGGGAGCATCAACCGATCAATATAGCGACGGACGAGTGGCCCTTCAAGAAACAAGGGCCCGCATCCCGCGAAAAACTTCCCCCTCAATCCCCCTGGGCCGGCGCCGGAACCGGGGCCGCGCGCCCCGAGTTCACCGACTCGCCGCGCCCGCCGCCGAAGGAGCGCGCGATCCAGGCGAACGCCGCGATCGCGACCAGCACCATCACCAGCCCGGTGACGACCTCCCCGAAGACCAACTTCCCGATCCCGAAGAGTGTTCCGTACACCGCGATGATGCCGGCGATCCAGTTCGTCCAGGCCAGCGCGCCGCCGGGAATCTGCTCGTGCCCGTAACCGAGCCGGCGCGAGACCGGGAGCCAGCCGCGCCCGCCCGGGCGGACCCGCTGGTAGAAGGAGTCGAGAATGCTGTCCGGCTCCGGCGCGGTGAGGAACGTCGTCGCCAGCCAGACGACGGTCGTCACCGCGACCGTTATGATCATCCGCCACGCAGTCGCGTTCGGCGAGTCGCCGGTCACCAGGGCCGGCGCCGGCAGCCCGAGCCAGGACAGCTTGCCGAACATGTACAGCGACATCACGAAGCTGGAGGTCATCGCGCTGATCTCCGACCAGGCGTTGATCCGCCACCAGTACCAGCGAAGGATCAGCACCAGCCCCGTGCCCGCGCCTAACGCGAGGAGGAGCTCCCACGCCTTCTCGACCGACGACAGGTGCATCGTCACCCAGCCGGCGGCGAGGAACAGCCCGACCGTCGTCCACCGCGAGACGGTCACGTAGTGGTGCTCCTTCGCCGTCCTGTTGATGAACCGCTTGTAGAAGTCGTTGACGAGGTAGCTCGCCCCCCAGTTGAGCTGCGTCCCGACGGTCGACATGTACGCCGCCGCGAAGCCGGCCATCATGAAGCCTCGCCACGGCGTCGGCAGCAGGTCGACGAAGGCATGGACGTACCCCGATTCCTTGTCGGCGAGGTTCGGGTACAGGAGCACCGTCGCCAGCCCGGTCACGATCCACGGCCACGGGCGCAGCGCGTAGTGCGCGACCTGGAAGAACAGCGTCGCCAGCACGCCGTCGCGCTCGGTCTTCGCGCTGAAGATCCGCTGCGCGATGTAGCCGCCGCCCCCGGGCTCGGCGCCCGGATACCACGCCGCCCACCACTGTACCGAGAGAAACACAGCCAGGGAGAGGAGGGGCATCCACGCGTAGGCGACCAGCCCACCGTCGGGCGAGATCGACACGGGGAGCACCGACAGCGCCGCCGTCTCACTGCCGAAGTGCGCGGCGAGACCGGTCTTCAGCGCCCCCATCCCGCCGACCGCCTTCACCGCGAACACCGCGAGCACGATCACCGCCGTCATCTTGATGACGAACTGGATCAGGTCCGTCCAGAGCACCGCCCACATCCCCGCCGCCGACGAGTAGGCCACGGTCACGATGAAGCAGAGCGCGACAGCCATCACGTCGCCCGACACCGTCGTACCGAAGATCTCCACGTCGTGCAGCCCGAGAGAGATCGTCAGGATCTTCACCATCGCCCGCGTCACCCAGCCGAGGATGATGAGGTTGATCGGGAGCGCGAGATAGACGGCGCGGAATCCGCGCAGGACGGCGGCGGGTCTGCCGGCGTACCGTATCTCCGCGAACTCGACGTCGGTCATGACGTTCGCCCGCCGCCAGAGCCGCGCAAAGAAGAACACGGTGAGCATCCCGCTCATCAGCATGTTCCACCACAGCCAGTTGCCGGCCACCCCGTGGGCGACGACGAGCCCCGTCACGACGAGCGGGGTATCGGCGGCGAACGTCGTCGCGACCATGCTCGCACCGGCGAGCCACCACGGCACGTTCCGTCCGGACAGGAAGTACTCGCTCAGGCTCTCCCCGCCCTTCTTCGTGAACCAGAGGCCGATCCCGGCCGAGAGCGCGAAGTAGGCGACGACGATTGCCCAGTCGACGAAGGTCAGGGTCATGAGGGTCGGCTCACTTTCGGGGGAGGAGGGGAGTGGTGCCCTGCCTGACGGTCTCCAGCACGGACAACGCGGCGTCGGTCACCGCCGTCCTCACTTCTGCAAAGCGTGGGTTCTGCCTCGTCGGATTCACCCGGTTCGTCAGGATGACGACGAACACGTCGTTCGCCGGATCCATCCAGATGGACGTCCCGGTGAACCCGGTGTGACCGAACGCCGCCGGAGACATCCGGCGTCCCGCGGAATTTCCTCCCGTCGGCTTCTCCCACCCGATCGCGCGGTTGGAGAACGACGAGTCCTGCACCCGCTGGAACTCGAGGATCGTCGCCCGGTCGAGAATCTTCTTCCCGTCGAGTGTGCCGAAGTTGAGGTACATCCGCGCAAAGCGCGAGAGGTCGCGCGCGGAACTGAACAATCCCGCGTGGCCGGCGACCCCGCCGAGGGCGGCCGAATTCTCGTCGTGCACGGTTCCCCAGATGAGGCGCTGCCGGTAGGGATCGTACTCCGTGGGCGCGATCCGCCACTTGAGCGAACTGTCGGGATTGAACCGGGTGTCGGTCATCCCGAGCGGGGCCCAGACGTGCCGCTGCAGGTAGACGTCGAGCTTCTCGTGCGACACGCGCTCGACGATCTTGCCGAGGAGGATCGCGCCGAGATCGCTGTACACCATCCGCACACGCGGGAAGGTGTCGAGGGGGGTCGCGTAGACGATCGACAGCGCCGAGTCGGGATTCACCCCTTCCTTGTAGAGCGGGCGCCAGGCGGGAAGCCCGGACCGGTGGGTGAGCAGGTCGCGAACGGTCACCGTCTTCTTCGTCGGCCCGCGCCACTTCTTCCTCCCCCTGTGCTTCGGATCCCTGAAGCGCGGGAGGTAACGCTGCACCGGGGCGTCGAGCTTCACCTTTCCCGCGGCGACGAGCTGGTTCATCGCACTCGTCATCCCGACGACCTTGGTCAGCGAGGCCATGTCCCAGAGCGTGCTGTCCACCGGCTCGGCCGAGGGACGCCAGTCGACGGTGCCGACGCCGATGCTGGCGAGGACCGTGTCGTGGGTGCCGACGACCGCGTAGGCCCCCGGGAAGGCGCTGTCGAGGCGGAAGCGAGTGAGGACCGCGCGCACCGTGTCGGCGACGCGCCGCGCGATCACCGGGTCGCGC
>DASZNJ010000412.1:0-4631 GCA_035551575.1 Gemmatimonadaceae bacterium | reverse complement strand
AACTCAAGCTGCCCGACATCGCCATGCGGCTCCTCGCCGAATCGGAACGGTGCATTTCGTCCGACCTCGAGCGATGCGCCGCCCGATTCCGCCGTGCCGCCGCCTGGCTCGCGCTTGGCATGGGCATCATCGTGCTCGCCGGCTGGCTGCTCGGCGTCCGCACGATGCAGAGCTTCGTTCCGGGGTGGGTCACGATGAAGCCGAATGCAGCTGCGTCGCTCGCCGCCGCGGGGGGCGCCCTGCTCCTCCTCGAAGGGGCGCACACCGGGGGCGCGTGGGTGCGCGCGCGGCTCGGCGTCTCCCGGGCGTTAGGCATCGTGGTTGCCCTGGTCGGCCTGCTCACGCTCGCCGAGTATCTCTTTGCGGTCGATCTCGGGATCGATCAGCTCCTGTTTGCGGCGTCGGGGGACGCTCTGACGGCCAATCCGGGGCGCATGGCAGCGCTGACGGCGGCGGCCCTCGCCCCGCTTGGCTTTGCGCTCGTCGCGGCCACCGTCTCGCCGCCCATCAGCCACCGTGTCGTCCAGCCACTCGCCTTCGCCTCCGGGGCACTCGCGCTCGCCGCGCTGCTCGGCCATCTGTACGGCGCGATTCCGGTCGCCGGCGACGGCAACGGCATCCAGATCGCCATGCACACGGCATTTGGCATCCTCCTCCTCTCGGCCGCGACGATCACCGTCGACACGAGCAGGGGCTGGCTGCCGGCGCTGTTCTCCCCGCGGCCGGGCGGAGTGCTCGCCCGCCGCCTCCTTCCCGTTGTCCTCTGCATCCCCATCGCGTTAGGCGCGCTGCGGATGACCGGCGAGTGGTTCCACATCGGCGGCGCGATGACCGCGAGCGCGACGGTCGCCGTGATCACGATGTTCAGCTTCGGCCTCGTCATCTGGCATACCGCCCGTGCCCTCGATATTGCCGATGCGCAGTGGCGCGCCGCGGATCGCGAACGAGTCGGGCTCGCCCTCAGCGAGGCCGCCGCCCGCGCCCGCGCCGATTCCGAGGCCGCCGCGCGCCGATCCGCCGAGCGCGTCGTCCGCGAACGCGAGGAAGCGCTGGCGCTCCTCGACCTCGTCCTCGACAGCAGTCCCGTCGCCTTCGGCCTGCTCGATACCGACCTGCGCTTTCGTCGCGTCAATCCCGCGCTCGCCGCGTTCAACGGAGCGCCGGCCGCTGATCACATAGGTCGCACCGTGAGCCACATGCTCCCCGACCGCGGCGAGGCTGTCGAGGCTTCCTGCCGCCAGGTCCTGGCGACCGGGATCCCGCTCACCAGCGCCGAATCCGTGAGCACGGCTCCCGGTGCGGGCAGACAGCGCCAATGGCTGTCGAGCACCTTCCCCATCCCCTCGAGCACCGGGGGCATGCACGGGCTTGGCGTAATGATCATCGAGACGACCGAGCGCCGCGCGCTCGAGGCCCAGCTTCACCAGGCACAGAAGATGGAAGCAGTCGGCCAGCTCGCCGGCGGCGTCGCCCACGACTTCAACAACCTGCTCACCGCGATCAGAGCCTTCAGCGAGCTGGCAATGCTCGAGCTCCCCCATGACAGCCCCGCGCGCAGCGACGTCGCCGAGATCGCCCTTGCCGCCGACCGTGCGTCGGCGCTCACGCGCCAGCTCCTCGCCTTCAGCCGGCGGCAAATCCTCCAGCCCGTGGTCCTCGATCCGAACGATGTGGTCACCGGTGTCACGCGTCTCCTTGCCCGCCTGATCGGCCCGGACATCCACTGCCAGCCGGTGCTCTCGAAGGACGCCGGCCACATCCTCGCCGACCGGGGCCAGCTCGAGCAGGTGATCGTCAACCTCGCCGTCAACGCCCGCGACGCGATGCCTCACGGCGGAGTGCTCACCATCGAAACCGCGAACATCACCGTCGATGAGCGGCACGGAGCCACTCTCGCCGGCACGGAGCCGCCGGTGCCGGGCGACTATGTCGTTCTCGCCGTCAGCGATACCGGTGTCGGAATGGACGGGGGACCCTTGGCCGTATCTTCGACCCGTTCTTCACGACAAAGCCCGCGGGCGAAGGCACCGGCCTCGGCCTGTCCACCGTGTACGGCATCGTCAGGCAGTCGCACGGCTTCGTCAGCGTCTACAGCGAAGTCGGCCGCGGCACCACGTTCCGCGTCCATCTGCCGCGCACCGGCTCCAGGATCACGGTGCCCGCCCGCTCGCCCGCCGCACGAGGAGACTCGAGGACCGGCAGCTCCGGCCAGACAGTGCTGGTCGTCGATGACGACGCAGCCGTCCGCGCGGTAGCGAAGCGCATCCTCGAGCGCGCAGGGTATCGCGTGCTCTCCGCGGTGTCGGCGGCGGAAGCCGAGAGTGTCTGGGCTTCGCACGACGGACCCATCGACCTGTTGATGACCGATCTGATGATGCCTGATACCAATGGCGCCGACCTCGCGAAGCACTTCATCGCGGCTCGCCCGCAAAGTCGCGTGCTGTATACATCGGGCTACACCGGGGAAAACGTCGTCCGGCGCGGCCTCATCGCCGGCGACGCGTCGTTTCTCGCCAAGCCGTTCTCCATCGATGACGCCCTCGCCAAGGTCCATCAAGCGTTGACCACCGGGGGCCGCGCCAGCATCTGATGGTCGCGACGAGGCACGGCTTCTGCGAAAGCGGTGAGTGCGCCGGACGCCACCGCCGCGCTCACCGCTCGTTCATTCGCAGGAGCTCCGATGGGCCAGAACGCCGCCGAAAAGAACCGGGATGACGATGTCCCGACCGCGAAGAAGCTCGATGACCTCTACAAGCTCATCGACGGAATCGAAACCGCGATGCTCACCACCCGCCGCCCCGACGGCTACCTCGTCTCGCGCGCGATGCAGACACAGAAGCGCACCTCCGGCACCGACCTCTGGTTCGTGACCGGCTGGTACGCCGACAAGCTCGATGAGATCGCGCTCGACCCGCACGTCAGCGTCACCTACTACAAGGACCGCACGCGCGACTGGGTCTCCGTCTCGGGGAAGGCGATCATCACCCGCGACCGGGACCTGGTCCGCGGCCTCTACAAGCCGGACTGGAAGGCCTGGTTCCCGAACGAGGGCGGCGCGAAGGACGGAGGTCCGGACGACCCGCGCATCACGCTCATCCTCGTCGAGGCGCACACCGTCACCTACTCGAAGACCGACCGCCCGATGCCGATGGTCCTCTTCGAGCTGGTGAAGGGGATGGTCACCGGCACCGCCCCAAAGGTCGCCGACCTCCGCACCGTCAGCGAGCAGGAGCTCCGCTCGCAGGTCAAGGGCGCCTCTGGCAGCGAAGCCCGCTGACGTTCGGCTTGGCCATCAGCAGAAAGCAAAGACGGCGTTGGGAGCGGGGCTCCCAACGCCGTCTTTGCTGACGGCTGAAGGCTGATGGCTGCCTTTACCGGCGCGCCGCGACCCGCCCATCGGTCGTCGCCGGCGGCACCAGATAGTCGGTGACCTCGAACTTCTTCGTCAGCACGTACTGCGGCGAGTGCGTTGCGCCCTGGTCGAGCGCCACATAGCGCGCGCCGACGCGCACGACGTACAGGTCGCTCATCGGCGTCCCCCGGCGCAGGTAGGAGCTCACCGCCCCCGACACCCGCCCGCAGGTCCGCGCATCCGTCACGGGGCGCACCGAATTCGGATCGACCCCGGCGAAGCCAAGGCCGTTGAGATACTCGACGACGACCTCGTTGTCGCTGGCGAGCGTCCCCTTCAGCTCCTCGACCGCGGTCAAGCTGTTCTGGGACGGCGTGGCGCAACCGGCACCCTGCAGGTTGGCCTGCCGGGTCGGGCGCATGACGCATCCACCCACGAGCAGCAGGGTGGCGAGTCCAAAGGTCGGCTTCATCATGTTGTGCTCCTTCTCGTGATGCGGGTTCAGCGTCTGCAGCGACGGTCGGCTTCGACCGCCTCCCATCCGTCCTGCCAATCCGTCATATTGCGGTACCTTTCACCATGACGACGGACTGATGGCCAACGACGTAACGGCAACCCTGAAGCGCACCGCGTTGAACGCGGTGCATGCCGCCCGCGGGGCGAAAATGGTCCCTTTTGCCGGATACGAGATGCCTGTCCAATATCCGACCGGCATCACCGAGGAACACCGCGCCGTACGCGAAAGAGTCGGACTCTTTGACGTGAGCCACATGGGGGAGTTCATCGTTCGTGGCCCCGGTGCCGTCGACTTCGTGAACTACGTCACGACCAACGACGTCGCGAAGCTCGCCGTCGGCCAGGTGCACTATTCGACCATCCTCAACGACCGCGGCACCATCGAGGACGACTGCCTCGTCTACCGCTTCGCGGACCATCTCATGATGGTCGTGAACGCGTCGAACGCGGCGAAGGACTTCGCGCACATCTCGAAGCAGCTCCCGAAGTTCAACGCCACCCTCGAGGACGTCTCCGACGAGACGGCGCTGCTCGCGCTCCAGGGCCCGAAGGCGGCGTCGATCCTCCAGAAGCTGACGAAGACCGACCTGTCCGCGATCAAGTACTACCACTTCGCCGAAGGTGAGGTCGCCGGGATGCCGTCCATCATCTCGCGCACCGGCTACACCGGCGAGGACGGCTTCGAGCTCTACTGCGCGCCGGATCACGCGACCAGGCTCTGGGACGCGCTGGTCGACAAGGGCGTGAAGCCGGCCGGCCTTGG
>DASZNJ010000411.1:0-2105 GCA_035551575.1 Gemmatimonadaceae bacterium | reverse complement strand
GGCCGCGCCTCGGCGGGCGGTTCCGCCGGCGGCGGCACGGCCTGCACGAGCTGCGCGTTCACCGCGTCGATCGCGATCGCCAGCTCGTCGTAGCGGCGGCGGTCCACCGGGCGGTCGAAGACGAGGGCGTCGCCCTTCGCGTTGAGGGCGACGTGGGCGTCGACCTTCGCGAGGAAGTTGTGGAGGGTGAGGGCGAGCCGCGCCTGCCGTCCCATCGACGTGAGGATCAGCTGCTGTTGCTCCGCGCTCCGGCTGAACCCGCGCATGAACGCGGCGCGCATCTCCACGCTCTCGATCCGGCGCTCTACGATCGCCGCAACGATCGAGTCCATGTGCGCCGACAGGTCAGCGGCGTAGCCCTGCTGCTTCGTGAAGTACTCGGCGACATCGGGGCGGCTGCTCGCCGAGGCGAGGTACGGCATGTCCAGCCACCCGGCCACCGGGTTGTCGTGGTCGTACCCGTTGCGCCGCGCCACCTCTTCGATCGCGCCCGTCAGGTCCTGCAGGATCGCGGCCGCGATCACGCTGTCGCTGTCGGCGCGGACGCTGACAGCGGGCGTCATCGACGCCGCCGCCGGGCGCGGGGGGAACAGAAGTGCCGACACGAGGAGCAGGGCACGCATGGTAATTCTCTCCGAAACGGGGGGTACAACGATGACGAACGCGTCCAAACGGTGGTCACCCCCCTGAGGGGTCGGAGTCAGCGGTTCGAGGGGCACCGCCCCCTCTAGCCCTTCTGCGCCGCGTCGCGCACCTTTGCCTCCGCCCGCCCCATCACCACACTGCCTCCCGCCCCGCCATGCCGCGTTCCATCAGTCGCGTCGTCGTTCTCGCCCTGCTCGCCCCGCTCGCCCTCGGCTGCAAGGCGAAGGATGCGAGCACCGGCGCCGCCGCGACGACCAAGACGATCGGCGTCAGCCTGCTCACCCGCGAGCACGACTTCTACCAGCAGCTCGAGAAGGGATTGCAGGACGCCGCCGCGAAGCATGGCTACAAGCTGATCGTCACCACCGGCGACTTCGACCTCTCCAAGCAGCAGTCGCAGATCGACAACTTCCTCGTCCAGAAGGTCGACGCGATCGTCGTCTGCCCGACCGACACCAAGGGGATCGCGCCGGCGATCGAGAAGGCGAACGCGGCGAACATCCCGGTGTTCACCGCCGACATCGGCGCCGAAGCGGGGAAGGTCGTCTCGCACATCGCGTCGGACAACGTCGCCGGGGGGCGGCTCGCCGGCGAGTACGTCGGGAGGGTGCTCGGCGGGAAGGGGAAGATCGGCATCGTCAGCCAGCCGGAGCTGCAGTCGGTGATCGACCGCGAGTCGGGGTTCCGCGAGGCGATCGCGAAGTTTCCCGACATTCACATCGTGTCGACGATCAACGGCGCGGGGGTGCGCGACCGCTCGCTCAAGGCGGCCGACGACATGTTCCAGGCGCACCCCGACCTCCGCGCCGTCTTCGCGATCAACGACGAGACGGCGTTAGGCGTCCTCGCCAGCGCGACCTCGCACGGGATGAAGGACCTCGTCATCGTCGGCTACGATGCCGCGCCGGAAGCGCTGAAGGCGATCGCCGCCGGCTCCGCGCTCAAGGCCGACGTCGCGCAGCAGCCGCGCGAGATCGGGGTGCGGACGATCGAGGCGATCGCCGACCACTTCGCCGGGAAGAACCCCCCGGCGCGCATCGCCGTCCCGGTGCGCATCATCGACGCCGACTCCATCCGCGCGGCGGGTGGAGCGCCGACCAGCTGAGGGCGTACGGACACCGCGCTGCCTGACGTTCCCGCCGAGGGCGCGCCCCGGGCGTCCCGCCTTGCCCGCAGCCGGCGGCGGGCGACCGAATACGCCCTGGTCGCCGCGACGCTCGTCCTCGTCGCGGTGTTCGCGTCGATCGCCCCTGGCTTCCTGACCGTCGCCAACGCCGTCAACATCGCCCTCAGCATCGCGATCGTCGGCATCCTCGCCGTCGGCATGACGGCGGTGATCCTGACCGGCGGGATCGACCTGTCGGTCGGCTCGGTGCTCGCCCTCGCCGGCGTCTCGGCGGCGATCGCGGCGAGCACGGGCGCGCCGTTCGCGCTCGTCGTCCTCGTCGCGTTAGGCGTCG
>DASZNJ010000410.1:0-2304 GCA_035551575.1 Gemmatimonadaceae bacterium | reverse complement strand
GTCCGTCGTCGGGCGGCCGAGCGGGTGCGCCGTTGCGCAAGGGTGAACACAAGGACGATCGGTCGCCGTACCGGGACGACTGACCATCCGAGTGAAATCGTCGCGCGCGAGCTCGGCGTCGCGCGCGGCGTTCCGCTTCTCCACGCGAGGCACCGATGACGCATTTCCGCGCAACCCGCGTTGAATGCGGTCAATGGAGACCGAGGTGAACACCCGCGCCGTCGTCGAGCGTGTGAGGACTGAGATCCGCACCCGGCACTACAGTCCGCGGACCGAGGACGCCTATATCGGCTGGATCGTCCGCTACCTTCAGTACCATCGCCGCGAGCCTGAGGAGCTGAGCGTCGACGACATCCGCCGATTCCTTTCCGCCCTCGCGATCGACGGGAAGGTGAGCGCCGCGACGCAGAACCAGGCCCGTGCTGCGATCACCTTCCTCTACCGCGACGTTCTCCACGCCCCGGTCGGCACCGTCGACGGTGTCGCGACCGCGAAGACCCCTCGCCGTCTCCCCGAGGTCATGACCTTCGATGAAGTGCGGCGGGTGCTTGCCGCACTGGAGGGGCCGCCCCAGCTCGTCGCATCGCTCCTTTACGGAGCGGGCCTTCGCATCCTCGAGGCACTGCAGTTGAGGATCAAGGACATCGACCTCGCTCGCGGCGAGATCGTCGTCCGCGGCGGGAAGGGTGGCAAGGATCGCATCACCGTCCTTCCGCGCGTCCTCGTTCCTCCCCTTCGCGATCACCTGCGCAGAGTTCACAAGCTCCACCAGAGCGATCTCGCCCGGGGTGAAGGCCGGGCTGTCCTTCCCGAGGCTTACGTTCGAAAGAACCCTGCGGCGCCTCTCGAGTGGCGTTGGCAACTCGTCTTCCCCGCGACGCGCGCGTATCGCGACCATGCGACGGGTCACGAGCACCGCCACCATTACCACGAGAGCGCGGTCCAGCGCGCGGTGCACGACGCCGCCCTTACCGTTGGGATCACGCGCCGAGTGACCTGTCACACCTTCCGTCACTCTTTCGCGACCCATCTCCTCGAGGCGGGCTACGACATCCGGACCGTGCAGGAACTTCTTGGCCACTCCGACGTCCGGACGACGATGATCTACACCCACGTCCTGAACCGTGGCGGGCTGGGCGTTCGCAGCCCGATGGACAGCATGGCCCCGCCGTCCGCCAGCGTCGGTTCGCCGAACGACCAGCCACGATCCACCGGTGCCGCGGCTCCATCACGCGCACGCCGAGGTCCGATCCCACCGAGCCCACCCGACTTTCGCAGCGGAAGCAACGAATGAGGGTCGTTCTGCCAGTATGTGCCGCTTCGCATTGCCGGCCGTTGAACCCCGAATAAGCGCCGCACCCCGCCGCCGATTCTCGCAGCCTTCCCCCGCGACCGTTATCGTGCAACTACAGACGTACACTCTCACCGCGTATTGCGTTACGCGATCGCCGAGAGGTAGAATCCCGGAGCGTTAGGTCGCGCCGACGCGTGGCTAATGCACGTTAGATCGTTCTGTCTAATTGCCGTTAGACGGCTATCAGGTACCAACTAGTGCGACCCCATCTTGCGCTCCGCTTCATAACCCTCGCGGCGACGGCGTGCGGCGCGCCACTGCCCGTCGCCGAACTGCGAAGCGCCGTCGTCGAAGACCTTCCCAGCGCCCTCGCGGAGATCGCTACGCCGCCGCCGAACGGCGCGTGGCACTGCGTTCCCAACGCCTCACGCTATCGCTGCGGTGGTGGTCCGCGAGACTCCCTCACCGTGCAGATCGACTCGATCATAGCAAATCGGCGCGCCGCGGAGGCCCAGGTCCAGCTCGAGGCGAGTGGGCGACTGGAGAGTCACTTCGGCCCGGGCGCCGTGGAGGGATTCTGGGTGCGGTGGGTGGATACCTATCATTGGTCAGGCACGAAGTGGGAGCGCAGCGGCCGCCGGATCGATCTCATCACCTGACGAGCGGACATCGCGACCAGCCGTCTAACGATCGCTGAAGCTGACAAAGCACCGTTACTGACGCTCGCTGCGCTCGCAATGATGGGGCGTGCTTTGCAGCTTAGCTCTAGGCGTTAGGCCGAGATCCTAGTGGAAGACCTGCCGGAGCTGCTTGAGGGCAAGCGGGGCGAGCGCCTCGCGGGGAGCCAGGCAACGGCGGCAGGAGCGTGAGGGGAACGGCGGGCTGACCCGAGGGGGTGGCGGGGCTGGACGCGTCGTCGCCCGGTCGGCATCGTATCTGGGCGCCGGCCCGAACGGCGGGCTGCGCCCGGCCGCCTCCGGCCTAACGATCGCTGAAGCTGACAAAGCACC
>DASZNJ010000409.1:0-2357 GCA_035551575.1 Gemmatimonadaceae bacterium | reverse complement strand
CCCCCCGCCCCGGCCGGGCCGCCCACGCCACCCATCCCACCTGCGACGGCTCCGCCGCAGCTCCCCCCGGCACCGGGCGCACCGCCGAGCGCCGGCTTCCCGGAAGCGCCGAACTGCCCGCCCGATCCCGGCCCGGCGTCGCCGACGATGATCACGTCATTCGAGATGCGGACGTTCGTGCTCTGGTACAGCCGGACCCCGTACATGCTCTGGCCCGTCGCGTTGAACGCGAGCGGAGTGCGGATGACCAGCCCATCGAGCGCGATGTCCGAGATTCCCGAGCCGGTGACCGCGACCATGCTGGTGTTGCCGCTGATGGTCGTCTGGAACTGCTGCGCGTCGCGGAGCCAGGTGGCCGACTGGTAGCCGCCGTACACGCTGGTCCCGCTGGCCAGGCTCAGGCTCTCGTCGTAGGTGCCGTTCACGGCGTAAATGTCTGCGCCTCCGCCGAGCGCTCCGGCGCGCGATATCGCCATCGCCAGCGTCTTCACCGGCGCGTCGCGGCTGGTGCCGGCGTTGGCGTCGTTGCCTGTGGGGCTGACGAAGATCGCCCTCGTCTTGTCTTCCATCACGTTCACCTGGACGATCGCTCCCTGGCTCTGCATCCCGCTCGCGTCGGTCGTCCGCAGCTCGAAGCGCACCGCCGACACCGTCGCCGGCGCGGTGAACGCCGGCGTCTGGCCGGTGAGGAAGCCGGCGCCGGCGGTGACGTCGGGACCGGCGACCTGCGTCCAGCGGAAGGTGAGCGATTCTCCCTCCGGGTCAGTCCCGCTCCCGGTGAGCTGCACCGCCTCGCCGGTGTTCACGTCCTGCGCGGGACCCGCGTTCGCGCTCGGCGCGCTGTTGAGGAGCGTCGTGAACGAGCTGGTCGCCACCGTGGCGAGATGGTTGCCGGCGGCGTCCGTGATGCCGGTGCCGATCGTGATCGTGTAGTTCCGGTTGAACTCGAGGGGCGCGCCCGGCGTGAAGACGACCGTCGGGCCGGTGACGGCGAGGCTCCCGGCGACAGGGGTGTTCGTCCCGGTCGCCTTGACGCCGAACGTCGTCGCGGTCACCGTCGCCGCCGCGACCGGCTCGGAGAAGGTCGCGGTGACGGTAGTCGTGCGGGCCACGCCGGTCGCTCCCTGCGCCGGGACGACGCTGACGACCGTCGGCGCGGTGCGGTCGCCGTTAGGCCCGCCGCCGTCTCCGCCGCAGGCGGAGCTGGTGACGAGGGCGATGACGAGGGCGGCGGCAGGATGAAATGGGTATCGCATGTCGGCGGCGGACAATGGTGACCAGGCGAGCGTGCGGCGTTCCCCGCGAGGGGGTCGGCAATTCTGGTCCCGGCGCCGGCGGCTGTCAATTGCGAGTCGTTCCCGCCTTTGCGCGGGGCGGGAGCGGCCGCCACATTGCGGCCATGACGACCTCGATGACCCGGCTCCTTCACGCCTTCCTCGCCGCGGCGCTGACCGCGTGCGGCGGCCCCTCGCGGGACCCGGCCACGCTCCCGGCCAGCCCCGCTCCTGATTCCTTCCGCGTCGCCTTCGCGACGAGCAGGGGGACCTTCGTCGTCGACGCCCACCGCGCCTGGTCGCCTGACGGCGCCGACCGCTTTTACGCCCTCGTCCGCGCCGGGTTCTTCGACGAGAATCGCTTCTTCCGCGTCCTCCCCGGCTACATCGCGCAGTTCGGGATCAACGACCGGAAGAGCGTCAACGAGCGGTGGGACGCGCCGATCCCCGACGACCCGCGGCGAGAGAGCAACGCCCGCGGGACCCTCGTCTTCACGAGCAGCGGACCTGATACCCGCGCCCACCAGCTGTTCATCAACCTCGCCGACAACCGGCGCCTCGACGCGCAGGGCTTCGTCCCGTTCGCCCGGGTGGTCGCGGGGATGGACGTCGTCGACTCGCTCTATGACGGCTACGGCGACGCGCCGCAGCAGCAGCTCATCTCGACGTTAGGCAACAACTACCTGCTGCGGATGTTCCCGAAGCTCGACTACGTCACGGCGGCGACGCTGCGGTGACCTCCGGCACACCGTGACGGTGTGAACCTTCGAGTGAGAATGCGGCCGGGTCCGGTGCGTAACACCGATGCGCCGTCCCGGCGCGGCAATCCCGGTTCCGCAATCCCACTCGGAGCAACGATGGACAACAGGACTTCACTCGCCGCGGCCCTCACCGCGGCTGCGCTTCTTGCCGCCTGCGGCGGCGATGACGGGGCCTAAAGCGGCGGCGGCGGCGGTGGCGGTGCGGGCGGACCGGGAGGCACCGGCGGCGCCGGCGGTCTGGGGGGCGGGGGCTCGTTCGCGATCCGTCTGCTCAATTCCACCGACATCAACTTCACCGGCAACACGATCACCACCGGTGCGG
>DASZNJ010000408.1:0-17027 GCA_035551575.1 Gemmatimonadaceae bacterium | reverse complement strand
GCCGTCGGCAGCGCCGCGCCCGCGAGCGCCAGCGTGGCCGCCGACGCGAGCACGCGCCGGCTCAGGTGCCGAGGCATGGCGTCAGGTACGCGCTGGCCAGCCACTGGGCGAACAGGATGAGGGTGAACAGCGCGCTCGACCAGATGCCCAGCACGCCGAGAAAGCGTGCCCGCGGCCCGGGACCGCCCGCGTCGTCGGCCTCGCCGCCTCCGCCATAACGCTTCCATTCGCGGTGCGCGACGAGCCCCGCTGCGACGGAGATGAGCACGAGCACCGCGATCTCGCCGTGCAGGAGCAGGCGGCTCTTCGCCGCGCACGACCAGGGCACCAGCGCATAGCCGAGCGACACGTTGGCCAGCATCGCCAGCGGGGGCGCGAGCAGTCCGAACCACTGTGCCCCGCCGCCGCGCGCCCCGGTTGGCGGTGCCTCGCCTCTGATCTCGGCGCGATATGCCGGCATCTACAGCCACCGTGGTCCGAAATAGACCAGGAAGTAGAGCGGAATCCACGACAGCACCGTGAAGATCCAGTACAGCGAATTGTCGGCCACCTCGGGAAACCACTTGCTCTCCGGGCGCAGGAACATGATCGCGGTGACGCCAATGGTGTCGTACATGTCGACGAGGATGAGCGATCCCTGGAAGCCGAGAATCGTCCAGGCGATCGAGCCGTATGCGCTGCTGTTCCACTGCGTGTGCAGCGACGCGAATTCGGCGAGCCGGACGCCGAAGATCACGACGGCCGCGATCGACGAGAGGACCAGCCCGATGCGCGTTCCGGCCGCGTCCATGCGCTCGGCGCGACGCTTCGTCCACAGCGCGAGGGGAAGGCTGAGGATCATCAGCCCCATGTTGATCGTCGGGACGAGCAGCTGCGGCAGCTGTGTCCCGTGCGGCGGCCAGACGTCGCTGTTCTTCCGCAGGTAGACGTAGGTCACCGCGCACAACGCGAGCGAGAATCCCTCGATCACCATGAAGCCGGTCGTTCCCCACGACACCAGGTTCCGCGATCCGTACACCACCGTCGGGAGGCGCGACACGTCGGCGACGATCCGCTCGCGCCTCATTCCGGCACCTCGGTCACCGACACCCCGCGCGGCAGCTCGACGATCGCCGGGTCGTGGCTGCGCCGCGGCCAGATGTAGAGCGCATAGGCGACGAAGCCCAGCACCGTGCCGATCGGCATCCCCCACGGCGTGAAGATCAGGGTGATGAAGAAGATCCCGATCGTCACCGCGAGGACGAACGGCCAGATCGTGTGATCGGGGTGGTCGTGGCGGCAATCCGGCTCGGCGTCGAGCACCGTCGTGACGAGCACCTGCGGCCGGTCGCGCGCGAGCCCGGTCATCACGGGGAGCTCGTCGCCGGATTCCCAGAGCGGGGCGCGCCCGGCGACCACCGGGACGTTGGGATAGTTGTAACTGGGCGGCGGTGAGCTGGTCGCCCACTCGAGCGTCTCCGCATCCCAGGGATTCGCGCCGGCGGCCGCGCCATGGCGCAGGCTGTGGACAACGTTGCCGAGGAAGACGACCACACCGCCGGCGAGGAGGAGCGCGCCTAACGATGCGGCGAGGTTGAGGTCCCCCCAACCGGTCCCCTCGAGATACGTGTAGACGCGGCGCGGCATCCCTTCCATCCCCAGCTGGTGCATCGGGAAGAATGTCGCGTGCACGCCGATGAACATCAGCCAGAAGTTCCACTTCCCGGCCGTCTCGCTCAGCATCCGGCCGGTGACCTTCGGGAACCAGTAGTAGATCCCCGCGAACAGCGGGAAGACGACGCCGCCGAGGATGACGTAGTGAAAGTGCGCGACGATGAAGTAGGTGTCGTGCACCTGCAGGTCGAAGGGGACCGACGCGATCATCACTCCCGTCATCCCGCCGATGACGAAGATGATGATGCTGCCGATCGCGAACAGCAGCGGGGTGCGGAAGACCGGGCGTCCAGTCCAGATCGTCGCGATCCAGCAGAAGATCTGGATCCCGTTCGGGATCGCGACCAGCGCACTGGCCGCGGTGAAGAAGCTCTGTCCCAGCTGCGGGAGCGGGGTCGCGAACATGTGATGGACCCAGAGGCCGAAGGCGATGAATCCGGTGGCGATGAGCGACAGCACGACCGCCGGATACCCGAACACCGGGCGCCGGGTGAACGACGGGAGGAGCGCCGAGATCATCCCGGTTCCCGGAAGGAACATGATGTAGACCTCCGGGTGGCCGAAGAACCAGAACAGGTGCTGCCAGAGCAGCGCGTCTCCCCCCTCCGCCGGGTTGAAGAAATGCGTCGAGATCAGCCGGTCCATCGCGAGGAAGAGGCTCGCGGTCGCGACCGATGGCATCGCGAAGATGATCATGAACGACATCACGACGCTCGCCCAGACCATGATCGGAATCCGGTTCAGCGACATCCCCGGCGCGCGGAGCTTGAACGCCGTCGTGATGATGATCACCGCCGCGATCAGCGCCGCGATCTCGGTGAAGGTGATCATCTGCGCCCAGATGTCGACGCGCTTGCCGGGGGAGAACTCCGGCCCGGCGAGCGGGACGTAGGCGAACCAGCCGGCGTCGGGGCCCGAGTTGGCGAAGAACGCGCTGTAGATCAGGATTCCGCCGATGAGGTAGACCCAGTAGCCGACTGCGTTGGCGCGCGGAAAGGCGACGTTGCGCGTGCCGACCAGCAGCGGGACCAGATAGAGCCCGATCCCGATCATCACGGGGACGGCGAAGAGGAACATCATCGTCGTCCCGTGCATCGTGAAGAACTGGTTGTAGGCATCGGGGCCGAGGATGCCGTTTTCCGGCCGTGCGAGCTGCGCGCGCATCGTCGCCGCCTCCAGCCCCGCGATGAGGAAGAATACGAACGCGGTGGCGACATAGCGCCTGGCGATGGACTTGTGGTCGGTCGTCGTCAGCCAGCCGACGAGCCCCGGGCGCGCACGCCAGACCGCGTCGAGCTCGGCGTCGAGCTCCGGCGGTGCAGCTGTCCCGGCGCGAGCGGTTGCGGTCGCGGTCACTTCAGCCCCTCCAGGTAGGCGAGGATCGCGTTCAGCTGGTCCGGGTCCAGGCCGTTAGGCGGCATCATCGCCCCGGGCTTGATGCGCTGGGGGTCGAGGATCCAGCCGGCGAGGTTTCCTCGGGTGTTGGGCAGCGACGCGGCCGCGATGCTCCGCCGCGACCCGACGTGCGTGAGGTTCGGCCCGGCGGTCGCCCCGGCCGCGGTGCCGCCGATCGCGTGGCAGACCGCGCACCCGGCCGTGAGGAAGACCTTCTTTCCCGCCGCCGCCGTCGAGTCCGCGGGCTCCGCCGCCGGCGCGCGGTTGGCCAGCAGCCACGCGTTGAACTGCTCCGCCGGCTCGGCGACCACGAGCATCGCCATCTTCGCGTGCTGCAGCCCGCAGAACTCGGCGCACTGGCCGCGATAGACGCCGGCCGAATCGGCCTCGATCCACGTCTCCGTCTTGTGGCCCGGAATCAGGTCCTTCTTGCCGGAGAGGTTCGGCACCCAGAAGCTGTGGATCACGTCGGGCGCCGACATGTTGAGGACCACCGGCCGGCCGACGGGGATGTGCAGCTCGTTGGCGGTCGTGATCCAGTTGTTCGGCACCGAGTCGGGATACTGGAACTCCCACCACCACTGGTGCCCGATGACGTTGACGTGCAGCGGCGTCCGGTCGGGGACGGTGGCGATCGCCCGCCCGAGCCGGAAATCAGTGAAGAGGAAGACGACGATGATGACGAACGTCATCGCGACGGAGGCCGACACCCACCGGGTGAGCGACTCCTGCACTGCCGGCTCCTCCGGCTCGACCGGGCGACGACGCTTGAACAGCGCGATCAGCAGCGCGATGAAGACGACCGCCGTGACCGCCGACGCCGTGATGACCAGGAAGTGCCAGAAATGGTCGACCAGCGCGGCCTTCGGGCCCGCCGGGTCGACCATCGACTGCTGCGCGTACCGGGGCGCCTGGAGGATCATGGATTCGTCGAGGCGGGCGCGTCGCTCGTCGGCCGCGGCGTCTGGCGGTTCCGGTTCTGGTTGTCGGGGACCGCGGCCATGTCGTCGCTGCGGCTCGTCCGGACGTCCTTGCGGTGGAGACCGGCCATGTCGCGGATGTAGGCGACCAGCTGCCAGACCTGGTCGTTGGACAGCTTGCCGCGCCACGACGGCATCCCGTCAGGCCTTCCCTCGACGATCGTCGAAAAGATGTTCGCGGGGTCGGAGCCGTAGATCCACTTCTCGTCCATCAGCGCCGGCCCGATCGACCCCCCGCCGGCGAGGCCATGGCAGCCGGCACAGTTCATCTGGACGTAGAGCCGCTGCCCCTGGGCGATCGCGTAGGCGTTCCTGTCGTAGCGATGCTCGGAGGCGACGCTGACGATCGCGGGCCCGGGCTGCAGGGTGCTCATCACGACGTTCGTCGTCGCGTCGGCGGCGGGCGGTATCTCGCGGAACCGCCGCTCCTCCCGCTCGCACCCCGCCGCGGCCGCCAGCGTCGTCGTGGCGAGGAGCGCGAGCAGCGCGCGGGTCACCTGTCCGGTTCGCATCGTCGGTCGCTCCATCACGGAACGTCAGGCAGCGCGGGCTGGTCGGCGCGCGGGACCGCATAGCGCTCGAGGATGCTGTCGATCGCCGCGCGCCGCCGGACGAGGATCGCGTCGAGGGTGTCGCGGAGCGCGACGTCCTGGCGCCGGACCCCGATCGAGATGTCGAAGACGAAGGGGAGGAAGGGGAGCTCGATCTGCGGCGAGACGGGGACGACGCGAAGCCTCACCGGCTCGTGCCGCGCGAACCACCCGCCCAACGGGCCCCAGACCACCGCGACGTCGATGTCCCCCGTCGCCACCGCGTCCATGATCCGCGCCGGCGGGTCGGGCTGGCTGTAGTCGCCGTAGACGGTGTAGCCGTGAACGTTGCCGACGATCCCGCGCCTGCTCAGCGCGTGGGCCGGCGGCGTGTTCGCGTAGTCGTCGCCGATGATCTGCACTCCGATGCGCAGCCGCTTGAGGACCGGGTCGTCGAACGACGCGACGCGGAAGGGTGCATCCGCCCGCGTCACGAACACGTAGGTCGACCGGTAGTAGGGGCGCGTCGCCGCAACGAGCTCGAAGCTGGTCGGGACCCCCATCACGACATCGCAGCTCCCCGCCTTCAGCGTGTTGCGGATGAAGCCGCGCCGCTGCGCCCACCAGGTGTACTGGAGGTCGGCGTGCATCTCCCCCGCCACCAGCTCCGCGAGCCGGTTCTCGAACCCCTCCCCGGCCCGGTTGCTGAACGGCATGTTGTTCGGGTCGGCGCAGACGCGGAGGAGGCGCGCCCCCGGCTTCGCGGTCAGCGCCCACGAGAGGACGCCGACGTCGGCGTCGGCGCTGTCAGCCGCGGTCGCCGGAATCGCGGCGTGCAGCTCGCGCGCCGACTGGCGCCCCCACCCCGCGACCACGGCGAGCGCGACGAGCGGGACCGCCAGCGCCGCCAGCTCGGCGCGCCTGCCTAACGCGTTGTCAGAGGCTGAACACATAGAGCATCCCGCCCCTGGTCGATGCCTTCGGCAGGTCCTTCATCGCGTTGACGAAGCCTAGCGCGGCGGTAGAGTCGCGCGGATCGATGTCCCCGGCGACGATCGCTCCCGACCATCCCCCGACCCCGGACTCGATGGCCACGTATTGCTTCCCGTCGGGCCCGCGGTACGTGATCGGCTGCCCGATGATCCCGGAGCCGGTCTTGAACTGCCAGAGCACCGTGCCGTTGCGGGCGTCGACCGCCTTGAACCAGCCGTCCATCGTTCCGTAGAAGACGACGTCGCCCGCCGTCGCAAGCGTCCCGCTCCAGACCGGGAACTCCTCGGGGATCGACCACCGCTCCTTCCGGTTCACCACGTCCCACGCCTGGTAGACGCCGCGCTTCCCCCCGGGCCCCGGATAGAATTTCGAGATCATCCCGACGTAGGGCGTCCCGGCGATGTAGCTCGCCTCCACCGACTCGTGGTCCATGCACAGGTTCTGGTGCGGGAGGTAGAGCAGCCCTGTCCGCGGCGAATACGCGCTCGGCTGCCAGTCCTTCATCCCCGGCGACGACGGGCAGACGTCGCGCACCACCTTCCCGAGCCTCGGCGCCTTGTCCATCGCGTAGATCAGGCGCCCCGTCTTCAGGTCGACCCCCTTGCTCGTGTTGACGAAGCCGAAGGGAGTCGCCGACAGCACCTCGCCGGTCCTCCGGTCCAGTACGTAGACGTAGCCGTTCCGCTCCGCACGCACGAGCACCTTCCGCGACTGCCCCCCCATCTGCATGTCGAGCAGGATCTGCTCGTTGACCCCGTCGTAGTCGAACATGTCGTGCGGCGACCATTGGTAGTACCAGACTGCCGCGCCGTCGTCGGGGTCGCGCGCGAAGATCCCAGCGGTGAACTTGTTGTCCCCCGGACGCTGGTCCGGATTCCAGGGTCCGGGATTGCCAGTTCCATAGTAGAGGAGGTCGAGCTCGGGGTCGTAGGCCAACCATCCCCAGACCGCGCCGCCGCCCGTACGCCACGCGTCGCCCGGCCAGCTCTTCACGCCGAGGTCCTTCCCCTGATCCTGCGCATAGAAAGGCCTGAAGCGCGCACCGATCAGGACCTCCGCGTCCGGTCCCGTGCTGTAGGCGCGCCAGGCGACCTTCCCGCTGTTCACGTCGAGCGCGGTCAACCAGCCCCGCACCCCGAACTCGCCGCCACTGTTTCCGACGAACACCTTCCCCTTCGCGACCAGCGGCGCCATCGTGATCGACTCGCCGAGGTTGATGTTGGCGACCTTCGCGTTCCAGACCTCGTGCCCGTCGTTCGCATCGACGGCGACAGTGTGCCCGTCGAGGGTGTTGTAGATGATCTTGTTGCCGTAGTAGACCGCGCCGCGGTTGACGACGTCGCAGCAGGCGACCCCCTGCGCCGACTGGTCGGCGCGGGGATCATAACGCCACTTCATCGGCGCGCCCGGCTTCGTCAGGTCGAGCGCATACAGGTAGTTCGGAAACGGAGTCACGACGTACATCGTGCTCCCGACGACGAGGGGGGGTGCCTCGTGTCCGCGCAGCACTCCCGTCGAGAAGGTGAAGGCCAGCTTGAGGTTCTTCGCGTTTTCGGGGGTGATCTGGGCGAGCCCGCTGTAGCGTGAGTTCGCGTAGTCCTTCTGCGGCATCAGCCACTGGCCGTCGTCGGCGCTGGTCGCCGCGGCGGCGATGGTCGGCAGGCCGCTCGCGCTCGCCGACGCGCTGCTGACCGCCGCCGTGACCGGCCGGTCGTCGCTCTGCTCCTTGAGGCAGCCGGTGAGGAGGGCGGACGCGGCGACGGCAATCCGCCACGCGGTGCGGAACGTCCGCGCAGGGGCATTGGACGTGCCGCACAGGATCTCCTGCGATGCGATCATGCGTCGGTTCGCGTCGGTTCGCGTCGGTTCCGGTCGTCGAAGCATCTGGCAAACGTCAGGCCAGCCTTTGGGGCGGTTGTCGGCATGTCGCGTGCTCTCGACGTATGCGTGCTATCGACGTATATGGATCTCGGCCTGCGCTCGGCTGTACCGACGAAACCGGGTCCCTTACCGCTCCTGTCATGTTGATGACGCTCGGCGCCCTCGCGTTCGCCGCGGCACTCCACACGCCGCACGCCGTCGATACCCTCCAGGTGGTGCTCGTCGTGAACGACACGGCCGCCCAGCGATCGCTGCTGCGCGGGGTGCGCCTCGGCGCGGAGGAAGCGTCGCACACCGGCGCACTGTTCGGCACCTCCGTGACACTGCGTGTCGAGTCCGGATCCGTCGCCGATCCGGCGATCGGTGGCGGCCGCTCCCCGCTGCCGGGCGCATCGCATGCTTCGCTATATGTCGTCGCCGGCGACGCCAGCACATGCTCGCGAGTGATGCTCCGGAGCGCTCCGGCGAAAATTCCCGTCCTCGACGCCGGGTGCGCGCTCGACGACAGCGTGCGCGCGGCAACCGTCTATTCGCTGACCGCGAACCCCGGGCGCACGACGAGCGCCGGCGACAGCGCTCGACTCGAGCTCTGGCACTGGAGTCTCGAGCGGTTCGGAGCCGAGCAGCTCAACGAGCGCTTCCGCCGCCGCTTCGGGGCACGGATGGACTCACCCGCCTGGACCGGATGGTTCGCCATGAAGATCGCGCTCGACGCCGCGCTGCACGCAAAGGCGACCGATAGCGCCGCGCTGCTGCGGGAGCTCGCCGATCCGCGCGCGCAGTACGATGGACAGAAGGGCCGCCCGCTTCGCTTCGCCCGGGACACCCGTCGCCTCATCCAGCCACGCTATCGCATCGCCGGCCACGGCGACGCGGAGCACGTCATCGCCGAGGTGAACCCGTGAATGCGACGGCGATCCTTCCCCGGATCGCGCGCCTGACGGGCGTCGTCCTCGCCGGCTGCGCGGCGTTCGCGGCCGACGCCGCAGCGCAGCGGTCGGGACGCGCCCCGCTCGCCTTCGTCAGCAACGAGGCATCGCACGACATCTCCGTAGTCGATCTCGGTGCGCGGCGTGTCGTGGCCACGATTCCGGTCGGCGGCCGCGCCCGCGGGGTGCAGGCGGCGCCCGGCGGCCGCGTCGTCTACGTGGCGGTGAGCGACGACTCGCCCACCGTCGAGAGCTCCGCCGACGCGATCGTCGCGATCGACGTCGCGACCCTTCGCGTGACCGGGCGCATCGAAGCGGGAACAGACCCGGAGCAGCTCGCGGTCTCGACCGACGGGCGACGGATCTTCGCCGCAAACGAGGACGCGGGGACCGCGACGGTGATCGACCTGCGGACGAGGAAGACGCTGTCGAGCGCGGTCGTCGGGATCGAGCCGGAGGGCGTCGCGGCGAGTCCCGACGGGAGGTGGGTCTACGTGACCGCGGAGACGAGCAACAGCGTATCGATGGTCGACGCGCGCACCGCGAAAGTCGTCGGCAACGTCCTCGTCGATGTGCGGCCGCGGGCGGTGGCGTTCTCCCCTGACTCGCGCCGCGCCTACGTCACCGCCGAGATCGGGGGGAGCCTGACGGCGCTCGACACCCGCCGCCACGTGGTCGCCGCCACGGTCGCGCTCGAGGAGAACGCGGGCAAGCCGGTTGGGGTCGTCGTCAGCCGTGATGGGACGCGGGTGTTCGTCGCCAACGGGGCGCGCGGGACGGTGAGCGTGGTCGATGCGGCGTCGCTCCGGGTCGTGCAGTCCATCAAGGTCGGCAGCCGGCCGTGGGGCCTCGCGCTCTCGCCTGACGGCGCCCTCCTCGTCACCGCCGACGGGATGAGCGACCAGATCTCGATCGTCGACGCGAGGACGTTGAAGGTCGTCGGCCGGGTCGCGGTCGGGCAGCGGCCGTGGGGGGTGGCGATCGTCGCGGCGGGAGCGCGGGAGGGATCGCACCGTTAGGGTCCCGACACCCGGATGATTTCCCGCGAAGCATGCGCCTCGGTCGGGAAACTCGGAAGGGATGATCTGGCACGCCCTGCGAGGATGGACTCGTGATCCTCAATGGGCAGTCGTTCAAGCGCTGTTGAACCACAGGGAACTGCCGCGGGGGACAGGCTCGGGACGGCAGGGCCGGAGGGCTCGCGGGGCGCACGCCTGGGGGAGTGATGTCGCCCGGCGTGCCCCCAACGTCGTAACCGCTTGCGCGGGACCGCGACCGGTTGAATGGCGCGGCGATGCTCTGTGGTTCAACTGCTGTTGGCCCGGGTGCACGACAGCCGGTCTGCACTCGCAACGAGCCGCCGGGGACGATCGGCAGTGATCCGTCGTGATCCCTGTTATCGCAGTTCTACCGTTAGGCTTCCCGCCTCGCGGAGCCGGAGCGGCCAACGCGATCGCGGGCTGCCTGTCGATTGCGACAGCTGCCCCGCCCCGCAACGTATGAAGCCTGGATCGGCGACGAGGCCGACCCAGGCTTCACGGATGGGGCGAGATTCGAACTCGCGAGAGGCTTGCACCTCCACACGCTTTCCAGGCGTGCGCCTTAAACCACTCGGCCACCCATCCCTGCATCGCCGCCGGCAGGCGGCGCATATCCCACGTTCCTGTTCCCTCGTTCACGACCCCGGCGCACACGCGCCGCGCAATCCCGGCGCACACGCGCCGCGCAATCCCGGCGCGCGATGGTCGCCGCGCTGCCCACAAAAAAAGAAGGTGAGAGCCAGGGCCCTCACGTTCTCATCGCCAGACGGACGGGGTGAGATTCGAACTCACGATACCGTTGCCGGTATGCCAGTTTTCGAGACTGGTGCCTTCAACCACTCGGCCACCCGTCCTGGAGCCTCAAAATTTACCCGGACGCCTCTGGCGTGTCAACGAGTTCACCGGCACCGCGCCGCGCGCGAAAGAACTCGCTGAGCAGCGCTCCACATTCGTCGGCGAGGACGCCGGCCGCGACCTCGGGCCGGTGGTTCAACCGGCGGTGGCGCAGCAGGTCCCCGACCGAGCCCGCCATCCCCGCCTTCTCGTCCCACGCGCCGAAGACCACGCGATCGACACGCGACAGCACCAGCGCGCCGGCGCACATCGCACACGGCTCGAGCGTGACGTAGAGCGTGCAGCCGGTGAGCCGCCAGCTGGCGAGCGCGGCGCAGGCGTCGCGCACGGCGAGCGTCTCGGCGTGCGCGGTCGCGTCCTGGTCGCGCAGCGTGCGGTTGGCGGCGACGGCGACCGCCTCCCCGTCGCGCACGACGACGGCGCCGACCGGAACCTCGCCGGCCCGCGCCGCCTCGCGCGCCGCATCGAGCGCGACGCGCATCCACCGCTCGTCAGCGGCGGTCACGCCGCCGCCCGGCGCGGGCGGTGCCTAACGTGCACCCGCCGGCTCGCCCCGCTCCATCTCGCTCCCCCGCGCCGCGCCCCCCGCGCGCTCGAAGGCCACCCGACCGCCGGCGCCGACCGTCGCCAGGATCGTGTCCCCCTCCCGGAACTTCCCCTCGAGGATCGCGAGGGCGAGCGGGTTCTGGAGCATCCGCTGCACCGCCCGCTTCAGCGGACGCGCCCCGAAGGCGGGGTCGTACCCCTCCTCCGCGATCAGGCGCCGCGCCTCCGGCGTCAGCTCGAGCGCCAGCTTCCGGTCGGCGAGCAGCTTGTCGAGGTGGCCGAGCTGGAGCCCGACGATGTGCTCGATCTCCTCCCTCCCCAACGGCCGGAAGATGATGATGTCGTCGACCCGGTTGAGGAACTCGGGGCGGAAGTGCTGCCGCAGCGCGGCCATCACCTGTGCCTCGACCATCTCGCGGTCGCCGCCGGCATGCTCGAGGATGAAGTGGCTGCCGATGTTCGACGTCATGATGATGACGGTGTTGCGGAAGTCCACCGTCCGCCCCTGCGAGTCGGTCAGCCGGCCGTCGTCGAGGATCTGCAGCAGCACGTTGAAGACGTCGGCGTGCGCCTTCTCGATCTCGTCGAAGAGGATGACCGCGTACGGCCGGCGGCGCACCGCCTCGGTCAGCTGCCCGCCTTCCTCGTACCCGACGTAGCCGGGCGGCGCGCCGATCAGCCGCGCGACCGCGTGCTTCTCCATGTACTCGGACATGTCGATCCGCACCATCGCGTGCTCGTCGTCGAAGAGGAACTCGGCGAGCGCCCGCGCCGTCTCGGTCTTTCCGACCCCGGTCGGGCCGAGGAAGATGAACGAGCCGATCGGGCGGTTCGGATCCTGCAGCCCGGCCCGCGACCGCCTGACGGCGTTCGCCACCGCGCTCACCGCCTCGCGCTGGCCGATGACGCGCCGCGCCAGCTCGTCCTCGAGCTTCGTCAGCCGCTCCTTCTCGCTCTCCATCATCCGCGTGACCGGGATCCCCGTCCACCGGGCGACGACTTCGGCGATGTCCTCGGCGGTCACCTCCTCCTTGAGGAACCGCGGCCTTCCGTCGCCGGTCGCCAGCGACTTCTCCACCTCGCGCATCTGCCGCTCGAGCTCGGGAATGCGCCCGTAGGTGACCTCAGCCGCCTTCGCCAGGTCGCCGCTGCGCTGCGCCTGCTCGGCCTCGATTCGCGCCTGGTCGATCTGCTGCTTGATCCTGCCGACACCGCCTAACGTTTCCTTCTCCTTCTGCCACTGCGCCTTCATCGCCCCCGACCGCTCGGACAGGTCGGCCAGCTCGCGCTCGAGCGCGGCCAGCCGCTCGCGCGAGGCCGGGTCCTTCTCCTTCTTCAGCGCCTGCCGCTCGATCTCGAGCTGCATCCGCCGCCGTTCGATCTCGTCGATCTCCTGCGGCATCGAGTCGATCTCGATGCGCAGCCGCGACGCCGCCTCGTCGACGAGGTCGATCGCCTTGTCGGGGAGGAAGCGGTCGCCGATGTAGCGGTGCGAGAGCGTCGCCGCCGCGACGATCGCGCTGTCGGTGATGCGCACGCCATGGTGCGCTTCATAGCGCTCCTTCAGCCCGCGCAGGATCGCGATCGTCGTCTCGACCGTCGGCTCGCCGACGTACACCGGCTGGAAGCGGCGCTCGAGCGCCGGGTCCTTCTCGACGTGCGTCCGGTATTCGTCGAGCGTCGTCGCGCCGACGACGCGCAGCTCGCCGCGGGCGAGCATCGGCTTCAGCATGTTCCCCGCGTCCATCGACCCCTCGGCCTTTCCGGCGCCGACGATGGTGTGCATCTCGTCGATGAAGACGATGAACCGCCCCTCGCCGGCGGTGATCTCCTTCAGCACCGCCTTGAGGCGCTCCTCGAACTCGCCACGGAACTTCGCGCCGGCGATGAGCGCACCGAGGTCGAGCGAAACCAGCCGCTTGTTCTTCAGCCCCTCGGGGACGTCGCCATTGATGATCCGCTGCGCGAGCCCTTCGACGATCGCCGTCTTGCCGACGCCGGGCTCGCCGATCAGCACCGGGTTGTTCTTCGTCCGCCGCGACAACACCTGGATCACGCGGCGGATCTCCTCGTCGCGCCCGATCACCGGATCGAGCTTCCCTGACCGCGCGGCCTCGGTCAGGTCGCGCGTGTACTTCTCGAGCGCCTGATACTGGTTCTCGGGGGTCTGGTCGGTGACGCGGTGCGAGCCGCGGACGCTCTCGATCGCGGCGAGCAGCGCGTCATGCTTCGCGCCGGCGCGCGTGAGGATGGTGTTCGCTTCCCCGCCCCTGGTCGCGGCGAGCGCGAGGAGCAGGTGCTCCGTCGAGACGTATTCGTCGTCGAGCGAGCGCGCTTCTTCCTCGGCGCGGTCGAGCACCTGGTTCAGCTCTCGCGACATGCTCGGGCTCCCCGATCCGCCGCCGCTCTGCTTCGGGTGCCGCGCCGCCTCGCGCTCGGCCTGCTCCTTCAGCGCCGCCACGCTCGCGCCGACCTTCTGCAGCACCGGGACCACGATGCTCTCCTGCTGCCCGAGGAGCGCGAGGAGCAGGTGGGTGTCGTAGACGAGCGGGTTGCCAGCGCGACGGGCAAGGGCGACCGCCTCGTTGACCGCCTCCGCCGACTTCACTGTCAGACGTTCCGGATTCATCGTTCGCTTGTCCTTCGGATGGTTCGTTCAGGGCCGCCGTATCGAGAGTTCACGCCGGGCGCGCGTCGCGAGGTCCGTTATCACCTCGTCGGCGAGCGCGCTCAGCGTCTGCACGATGCCCGACATATCGGGTGACTGCGCCGCGCGCTCCATGCGCGAGCTTCCCGACCACAGGATGCTGTCGTCCTCGGCGCGGACGACGCGCAGGTCGATCCGTACTGACGCCAGGACTTGACGCCCGCGATCCACCTCTTCGAACTCGCGGACCGTCCCTCTCCAAATGTAAGTCTGTGCCCGGCGCGATGGCGGGTCGAAGACCGCCCGCTCGGCGGTGAGCGGGATCCGCCCGAGCACGCGCTCCGTGAGGACGCCGAGCTGGTCGCCGAGGGGAACCGCCCACTCGCGCGACGGATACGAGCCGTACTCGGTGTCGCCGATCCGGAAGACGATCTGCGGGTCGCCGTAGACGCCAGGGGTGACGTATTCGGCGATGCCGAGCGTGCCCGGGAGCGGCGGCGCGACACCGTCGCTGGCGGTGACCGCCGGCCCGCTCGAGTCGGGCGGCTCGGGGAGGGTGATGCGGTAGAGCTCGCGCGGCGGCAGCTTGCCGATCCGCCAGCAGCCCGCGGCGACGAGGAGGACGAGCGGCAGCAGCCGCCACGCCGCACGGACCGTCAGCCCTGACGTTCTGGCGGTCGATTCAGTCATTGACCTTCGGCCCGACGGTCTTCTTCGGTGGCTCGCGCTTCTTGAGGACACTGGACGGATCCCGCTCGAGGCGCGTCGTCAGACGGTTCAGGTTGTCGGCGGTCGCGGCGAGGTTGCGCACCATCTCGTCGGCGCCGCCCCCCTCGTTCAGCGCGTCGCGGAGGTCGCTGACCAGCGTCCGCATCTCGCGGAGGGTGCTGATCGCCTCCTTCTGCGTGCTCGCCAGCTCGGGAGTCGCGGTCTTGATCCCCTCGTCGAGCTGCGTGATGAGGTGGTCGGTGCGACTGAGGACGTCGCTCAGCCGCTGCGTCGCCGTGTCCAGCTGGCTGAAGATCCGGTCGCTGCTGCTGTTCGCCGTCGTCGCCAGGTGCTCGACCTGGGTCAGCGTGCGGTCGATCCGGTCGAGCGGCGACGCCTTCGCGAGTCGCTCGGCGCTGTTGAGCAGCGTGTCGGCCCGCTCGAAGAAGGACGCCAGCCGGCTGAGCGCGTCCTGGAAGTTCATCTGGTCGATGCTGGCGACGCGCGACCCGGCCGGGAGCGGGGCGGCGTCGCTCTTCCCCGGCGTCAGGTTGAGATAGGGCGCTCCGAGAAAGCCGACCTGGGTGATCGAGGCCTTCGTGTCGACGCGCATCGGTGTCTTCCGCCGGACGCGAAAGGTCACGACGATCTGCGTCGGGTCGGTCTCCGACAGGTCGACCGTCGTCACCTGCCCGACGAGCAGCCCTCCGTAACGCACCTCGTCGCCGACGTTCAACCCGGCGACGCTGCCGAAGATCGAGTGGTACTCCCGTCCGCGGTTGAACACCGCCGGGTAGTTCGAGAACAGGATCAGGCCGGCGAGGGCGAGTGCCCCGAAGCCGAGGAACGCGACGATGCCGAAGCGCTGCTCGCGCGCGAGCGGCGTCATGTCGTCCCCCCGCGACGGTGAAGCAGCTGGCGGACGACTTCGTTGTCGCTCGCTTCCAGCTCGTCGCGCCTGCCGGATGCGATGATGACACCGTCGGCCATCACGTAGATCTCACTGGCCATTCCGAATGCGTGTCGAACCTCGTGTGAGAAGATCAGGATCCCGAAGCCGTACCGCTGCTGCATCTCGCTGAGCAGGTCGTCGATCTCGTGTGCCGAATGCGCGTCCAGTCCCTGCGTGGGCTCGTCGAGGAGGAGGACGGCGGGACGCAGGGCCAGCGCGCGCGCGATCGCGACGCGTCGCCTGCCCGAGCGGGGAAGATCGTCCGCCGACACGTCGCCCGCATCGGGCATGCCGACCTCGGCAAGCAACTCTCGCGCCGCATCCCGCGCTTCCGCGGGCGAGGAGTCGCTGTGCTCGAGCAGCGGCAGCTCGACGTTCTCGACGGCACTGATGCGGGAGATCAGCGCCGACCCCTCGAACACGACGCCGAGCCGGGCGCGCAGGCGCCGCAGCTGCGTCTCGGAATCGATCGCGTCGTCGATGCGTGCTCCCTCGAGATAGATCCTCCCGCTCAACGGCTGCTCCAGCCCGACGACGTGGCGGAGCAGCATCGACTTTCCGGCATGGATCGGTCCCATGACGAGGTGCGTCGCCCCGCTCGGCACCGCGACCGATACGTCGTGAATGACCGGCCCGTGCACCGGTCCGGTCAGGTGCTCGACGCGCAGCACCCCGGCGCCGTTAGATGAGCCCGGGTATGAAGTAGAAAATCGCATTGACGAAGGTGTCGGCACCGAGGACCACGATGAGGGAATAGACGACGGCGCGCGTCGCGGCCTCGCCGATCGCCGAGGCCCGCCGCTCGGCGCTGAGCCCCTCGTCGGATGCGATCACGGCGATGATCAGCGCGAAGATGATCGACTTCCCGATCCCGACAGCGAGGTCGCGGGTGAGGAACGCCTCGCGGATCTGCCCCGCGAAGCGGTCCGTCGAGTAGCCGAGGAAGACGGTGCTGCCGATCCACACACCGCCGAGGATCAGCGCGTCGGCGATGATGGTGAGCGCGGGGAGCACGATGATCACCGCGAGCAGCTTGGGCGAGACGAGGTACTTCACCGGATCGAGCCCCATCGCGCGGAGCGCGTCGATCTCGCCGGTGGCGTTCATCGAGGCCAGCTCGCCGGCGATCGCTGCCGAGCTCCGGGCGACGATGAGCAGCGCGACGACGACCGGTCCCAGCTCCCGCGCGGCGAACCATGTGACGACGCGCGGCGACACCGGCTCGGCGCCATACGGCGCGAGCTGCGTGGCCACCTGGAAGATCGCGATCAGGCCGACGAGCAGCGACGCGCTCGCGACCAGACGGAGGGCGCCGATCCCGAGCGCGTAGACCTCGCGCTCGACCCCGGAGGTGACGACCGCCCGGCGCGAGAACGCGAGCCAGCCGAGCCAGTAGAGCGAGCGCGCGGCGAGCCGGCCGCGGCTGATGAACCGCGCCTGCGTGCTGCGCCCTGGCGATTGCGATGCGGGAGCCGGCGGCGCCGAAAGTGTCACGACCGCTTGACCTCTCCACGGGTCGACGCTAGGCTTGCGCGCCAATGCAGCGACTCTCTCATGTGACCGTGATCCTCGCCTGCGCGATAGTGGGCTGCGCTCGTGGCGACATCGTGCCGGGGGTAGGCGACTCGGCGTTCGTGGCGACCATGGCGGACCTGCGCCGTGCCCAGGGCAGCACGACGGACACCGTGGCACTGGCCGCGATGCGCCGTCGAATCTTGCAACAACGGGGCCTTACCGTCGAGCAACTCGACCGGGCGGGTCGCGCGCTCGCCAACGATCCGCAGCGCGCCGCGGACATCTTCGACGCGATCGACAAGCGCGCCGTGAACATCGCCAGCGACAGCCTGCAGAAGACGACCTCGAAAGTTGACGTGAAGCGCTAGGACAGCGGCACGACGGGTGGCGAAACGCACGAGGG
>DASZNJ010000407.1:0-4926 GCA_035551575.1 Gemmatimonadaceae bacterium | reverse complement strand
CGACGCCACCGGCATCGAGAGGCTGGATGAGCATCCCGACGCCGCCGTAGTGGCCATTGATCTGGCGGGAGAGCGTCTCGCGCTGCTTCGGCGAATAGAGCTCGCTGTACGGATCGTTGAGCTCCTTCACGAGCCCGCGCGCGGCCTTCTCGTAGAGCGCCGATGCGTCGAGGGTATCGACGAAGCGATCCTGCACGAGTTCGAGGACGTCGCCGAGGAGCCGGGCGCCGTCACGCGCCGACTTGTCCTGGACGAAGAATCCGCCAGCGATCAGCGGGACGATGACGAGGCCGGCGATCGCGGCGCGACGTAAACGAGGCATACGGGAGAGACTCGACTCGCGAGAAGAAGTAACTACGCCCTACTGATTTACGCGCGTGACCGCAGAACGTTCCCGCGGTCACGCGCGCACGGTGCCGTCACGCACCTTCCTCAGTCCCACTGGCCCAGAGATTCTTCCAGGTGATCTCGCGGCCCTTGCGGAAGCCCTTCTGGGTCAACTTCACGCCTTCGGGAGAGATGGTGACCATGTATGCGGTGCCATCCATCTCGATTTCGCGCTTGATAGTCTTGTCGAGCTTGGTCGCCATTTGAGCGGCCTCCAGTACGGGTGAGGGATTGCGTGCGGGAAGGATGCAAAGTTCGGGCGCCGAAGGCCAGTCCCGCGGGAAGCAGGTTCGTGCAGGCGGTCACAGCGCGGTCATCGGCCGGGTCAGAGCAGGCGCGAGCCGAGCATGTAATCGACGTACCACTGCCGCTTGTTCTGCCTGACGACCGCATCGCGCAGGAGTCCGGCGGCGACGAGCATTTCGTGCGCCGGCTGCAGCACGCGCTGCAGGTGCGAGGGATAGCGCTGGGTGAGCGGAAGTTGTTCGGCGAGCCGCGTCAGCTCGATGCGCCAGGTGAGCGCGCCGTTCTCCCGTGCGACCTCGAGCAGCCGGTAGAGGCGCCGCGCGACCGGCGAGGAGAGGGCGAGGTAGCGCGGCGCGGAGAGCGTGACGACGTGGCTCGCCGCGATGTTGGCGCGAATGAAGGGCGAGAGCATGACACGCGCGTCGCCCGGTTCGCTCGCGGTGAACGATGCGAAGAGCGTGAGCTGGTCGCGATCGTTGGAGCGTCGGCGCTCGATGAGGACGGAGTTGAGCAGGGTGAAGGCGCCGTCGACGGGCGCAGCGGCGGCGGCGTCGAAATAGGCGCCGGCCGACTCGAGGACGGTGCGCTCGAGGCGGGAGAGCGAGGCGCGGAGCTGCTCGTAGGTGCGGCCATCGACACGGCGCCCCATCGAGCGGAGAAAGTTGTGGAGGGTGAACGACACCACGCCGTCGGGCGGCGAGCCGGCTTCATGAAAGCGGTGCAGCAGCTCGACGTAGACGTCCTGGTCGAAGGTGCCGGGCAGCCGGTCACCGGGCGCGGCGAGCACGCGCCAACGCGCCCCCGATTCGAGCGCGAAGGATATCATTCCCTCATCCGACGTGTCGCTCAATCGAAAGAGGGGAAATGCCTCGATCGAGCGATCGAGAACGATCGCGCGGCTGGCGGGGCGGCGGCGTACGGCGAGCGACATTGCGATCAAACTGCGGTTCATGCGCCTCGCGGGCAACCGTACATACGTATCTGGCACGTTGTCTGATATACTCCGCCATCACACATGAAACGAATAATGCTCTACCTCCTTGGCGGCGTGGCCGGGCTACTCGTCCTCGTCTTCGCCCTCATCGGGTTCATCTCGGTGACGCGCGGAACCCCGGTGAAGCACGTGGCGGCACCGGGCGATGCAAGCGGGCCACCGGCCCCCGGCGACTCGATGTTCCTGTCGACCGTGGACCTCCTCACGGGGATGCATCTCGCGCAGGGCAATGCGATCGAGGTGATGATCAACGGCGACCAGACGTACCCGAAGGTCTGGAACGACCTGCGGAACGCGAAGCGGTCGATCACCCTGCAGATGTACTATGCGCAGCCGGGCCAGGTGGCCGACACGATGAAGGCGATCGTGATCGCGCGGGCGCGCGCCGGCGTGAAGGTGCTGTTCCTCAACGATGCCTTCGGCGCGCAGAACCTGCCGGAGGACTACTGGAACGAGATGAAGGCCGCCGGGGTGCGGGTCGCGACGTTCCGCCCCGTGAAGTGGTACGACCTGCACAAGGCGGCGTTCCGCTCGCACATCCGCGTCATCGTCGTCGATGGCAGCGTCGCGTACACCGGCGGCTTCGGGCTCGACGACAAGTGGCTCGGCGACGGGCGGCACGAGGGCCAGTGGCGCGACTCGAACGTGCGGTTCCGCGGGCCGGCGGTGATGGCGCTGCAGGCGACGTTCGCGGCCGGGTGGGCCGAGGCGACGGGGGAGCTGCTGACGGGCGACCTGTTCTTCCCGCCGAAGGAGCTGAAGCACGACGGGACGCAGCTGGCGACGGTGCTGCACACCGCGCCGACGGTCGGGAGCACGGCGGCCGAGCGATACCTCGCGCTCTCGATCGCCAGCGCGCGGAAGACGCTGTACGTCTCGAACTCGTACTTCGTGCCTGACGACGACTTCCGCCGGCTGCTGATCGCGGCGGCGAAGCGCGGTGTCGACGTCCGGATCCTGACGACGAGCGCGGAGACGGACGTGAAGACGACGTGGCGGGCGGGGCGCGCGCACTACGAGCAGCTGCTCGGCGGCGGCGTCCGCGTCTACGAGTACCAGCCGGTGATGATGCACGCGAAGTCGATCGTCGTCGACGGCGTGTGGGGCGGCGTCGGGACGATGAACTTCGACAACCGGTCGATGGTGTTCAACGACGAGTCGATGCTCGTCGCCCTCGACACGACCTTCGGCCGCCAGCTGGACGAGATCTTCATGGACGACCTGAAGTTCTCGAAGGAGATGAAGCTCGCGGAGTTCCGGAAGCGGCCGTGGACCGACAAGCTGCAGGAGCAGGCGGCGGTGATGCTGTCGCGGCTCCTCTAGCGTCAGGCCTAACGGAGCTCCTGCCGACCGAGCGCGGCGCGGACGGCTTCGCGCATCGCGATCAGTGCCTGCTCGTTGGACGATGGCGAGTCGCCGCGGACGTGGAGCTCGACGCCTTCGGCGACGGACATGCGCCGCCACGACACCGGGCTGTCGTCCCCGGTCGCCGGCGACACCGGGTTGGCGACGAGCGCCGGGGCCAGCGACTGGGCGATGCGCCGCTCGAGCGCGTCGCCGGTCACGTCCTTCATCTCGCGCTTGATCGTCTCCAGCGTCTGCCCTTCGCGCTGGCGGATCTTGATCGCCAGCAGCTGGAGGAAATGGCGATAGCCGTACGTCGCCGCGGTGCCCGCCCCCTCCGGGCGATCGAGGAGCCCGTGCGAGACGTAGAAGCGCACGGAGCGCGCGCTCGGCGCGGCGCGGGCCGACGCGTTGGTCGGGCGCAGCCCGGCCGAGTCGACGAGCGCCGTGACGTGCGCGGCGAGACCTCGCGCGTTCCACGGCGAGTGGCGCGCGTGGGCGCGAAGGAGCGTGACGGGCGTGTCGGCCATTCCGCCAATTTAAGCGGTTGGCGACGGCGAATCGCTAGGCCTTGACGCTGGATCCGAGCGGTTTGTCCTCGCCCTTCGCACCGACCCGGGCCAGGAAGGCGGTGACGGTCTCGATGAATTCAGCCGGCCGCTCGTCATGCGGCAGGTCGCCGGCATCGTCGAAGATCGCCACGTCGAAGTCGGGCTTCGCAGCGAGGAAGCCGCGCGCTTCCTCGACCGGGGTCTCGCTGGCGTGCTCACCCCAGACGAGAAGCGCGGGCTGCGCCAGCCGGCGAAGGGCACGCCGGACGTCGAGGTTGAGATGGCCGGCGATGAAGGCGGCGGGGGCGTACTTCGCTCCGGGCTGGTGCGCGGTGCAGAAGTAGTCGTCGATCATCTCCTCGGTGACGAGGGAGTCCTTCCAGTAGATCCGCTCGAGGTAGTAGCGAAGCGACCGCCGGGAGACGAGGCCGTTGAAGAGCGCCGTCCCGACCACCGGGGTCTCGAACGCGAAGCGCGCGGTATCACCACCGGTCGACGGCGCCTCGTGCAGGCGGACGAGCCCCGTCGGCTGGATGAGCACGAGCGCGGGGAAGCGTCCCGGGTCGCGCGCGCCGAGGACGATCGCGTAGGCCGCGGACAGCGAGGAGGCGACGAGCACGGACGGCTTGCCGATGACCTGCGCGGCGAAGTCGCCGATCAGCCCGATGTAGAAGCGTGCGGTGTACCGGGCGCGCGGCCGGTCGGAGCGCCCGAAGCCGACGAGGTCGATCGTGTAGACCG
This sequence comes from Gemmatimonadaceae bacterium, assembly GCA_035551575.1. GTDB lineage: Bacteria > Gemmatimonadota > Gemmatimonadetes > Gemmatimonadales > Gemmatimonadaceae > JABFXC01. The sequence goes on along the minus strand of DASZNJ010000407.1, from coordinate 663 downwards.
TGTGCTGCTCGGCGAGCGCATCGACGACCTCGCGCCATTCGTACGACGAGGCTGCGGCGTGGATCCCATGAACGAGCAGAAGGGGTGAGCCCTCCCCACGGCGAGTCCAGGCGACCCGATGCCCGCGCCAGGTGAAGGTCCCCTCCTCGCCGCCGATCGCGTTCTCGAGTGGCGGGACATCGTGCCCGGCGAGCGCGTTGAACGCCGCCGCCGCGCCGATGGCCGCGCCACCGGAAAGAACCAGCTTACGCCACCGCATCGCACTTCCTCCGTTCTACCGCCATTCGTGACTTCGCAGACGTCCTCGACTCCGGACCGCGCGAGGAGTGCCATCCGCTCCCGCGCGTCCTCCTCGCATGAGCCGTTCCGGCACGACGGGGTGGGTGAAGAAGAAACGGGACGGGGCGCGATCGCGTCCCGTCCCGTCCCGTCGATCTCCCGAAGGACAGCCTAGCGGCGACCGCGCTTCGCGCCGCCCTTCTTCGCGCCGCCCTTCTTGGCGCCCTTCTTCTTTGCGGCCATTCTCTCTCCCGGTAGATGGAATGGAAATTCCAGCGTGTTCCCTCGAAGAAGCAGCCGTTTTCCCTATGAAAACCGCATGCTCTCCGAGGGGAATAGTACCATTTCCCCTATGGAGCGCAAGCCTTTTCCGAAAGAAACGCG
>DASZNJ010000406.1:0-2598 GCA_035551575.1 Gemmatimonadaceae bacterium | reverse complement strand
CGCCGGCGGCCGCCCCGCTCTCCACGAGCACCCCGGCGACGTCGCCGAGGGCGGCGACGACCGCGGTCACCCGCTCGGGGCTCTCGGTGGTCACGAGGCGGACGGCGAAGTCGTCGCCGAACTGCTCTTCCTTCAGCTCGTCGAGCGGGGGGTTCATGCGGGCGACCGTGCCTAACGCGCGGAGCGCCTGGACCACCATGAACGCCCGTACCCCGCGCAGCGGCGCATCGGGGGCGATCCGGACGCGGACGAGGATCCCGTCCCCCCCGGGCGCCGGGGTCGTCCACGCCGCGGCCGCCGCGCCCGCCGCCGATTTAGTAGCAATATGTGACTTATTCGCCGCGGCCGCGCCCGGAACCCCGCCGTCGAGGGCGCGCAGCCGCTCGAGCGGGCCGGCGACGTCGATCTCGGCGTCGCGGCCGGCGACCGAGAGCCCGACCGCGACCTCGAGGGTGTCCGACGCGGTGAACAGCGCGTCGATCACCTCCCCGGTCACCTGCCGGGAGCCGATCCGCAGCTGGTCGAGGAGGGTCTCGAGGGCGTGCGCCAGCTCGGCCACCTGCACGTACCCCATCGTCGCGCTCATCCCCTTGATGGTATGAACGGCGCGAAACAGCGCGTTCACCGGCTCTGTCGATTCCGGTGCGCGCTCGAGGTCGAGCAGGGCGTGGTTGATCGCCGAGAGGTGTTCCTGACTCTCGGTCAGGAACAGGTCGGCGTAGCGGGAGGTGTCCACGTGCGTGGCGCGGGCGGGGGGAGCGCGGCCTGGGCCGCGACTACCCGAGCACGCGCTGAACGGCCTCGAGGACCCGGCTCGGCTGGAACGGCTTCACGACGAAGTCCTTCGCACCGGCCTGGATCGCCTCGACGACCAGCGCCTGCTGCCCCATCGCGCTGCACATCAGGACCTTCGCGTTCGGATCGAACTTCGTGATCTCGCGAACCGCGTCGATCCCCCCCATGTCCGGCATGACGATGTCCATCGTCACCAGGTCGGGGCGCAGCTGCTTGTACTTCTCGACCGCCTGCAGCCCGGTCTCCGCTTCGCCGACGACCTCGAATCCGGCCTGGGTGAGGATGTCGCCCACCATCGTCCGCATGAAGATCGCATCGTCGCAGATCAGTACCGTGTGGCTCACTATTGCCTCGCTATTAGAGCAGAACTTGCCTGGCCAGCGTGATCACGTCGAGCAGCACCACCATGCGCTCGTCGCCTAACCGTCCCATCCCGTGCACGACCCCGCCCCGCGTCTGGTCCGCGGTCGCCGCTTCTATCTCGTTCTCGGTCAGCGCCCGGACGTCCATCACGTCGTCCACCGCGATCCCGACCAGCTTCGTTCCCATCTCGATCATGATGTACGACCCGTCCGGCCTGGCCCCGGCCGAGCGCTCGAGCCGCCTGGCGAGGTCGATCACCGTCACGATCGTGCCGCGCAGGTTGATCAGACCGCAGACGAACGCGGGCGCTCCGGGCAACCTCGTCGGCCGCCGCTGCGGGATGATCTCGCGCACCGTCGCGATGTCGCAGCCGTAGACCTGCTCGCCGAGGGCGAACAGCAGCACCCGCATCGCCGCCGCGGGCGCGGCCTGCGATTCCGGCGCGGCCGTTCCCGCGGGCGGCCCGTAGGGCGCCGGGGTCCGCTGCTCAGCTGTCGTCGCGGTAGAAGCCAAAGTGTTCCAGCAGGTCAGAGTTGGCGGACAGCGCCCCGCTGCCATCCACCGTGATGAGCGACTGCGTCAGGTCCCGCGGAAGCGGCGACCGCAGGTCCATCTTCACGCCGGTCACCGGATGCTCGAAGCGCAGCCACGCGGCGTGCAGGAAATGCCGCCGCGCGGGGAGGCCGACGAGCTTTCGTCCACCCCCGCCCCCGTAGGTATCGTCACCGACGACCGGATGCCCGATGGAGGAGAGGTGAACGCGGATCTGGTGCGTCCGCCCCGAGTGCAGGTGCGCGCGCAACAGGTCCACCGAATCGAACCGGGCGAGCCGCACGAAGTCGGTTCGTGCCGCTCGCCCGGTATTGACGATCGCCATACGCGTTCGGTCTCGCGGGTCGCGCGCGACCGGCTTGTCGACCGTCATGCGGTCCCCGTCGAGGTGTCCCCAGCAGAGCGCCGCGTACCGGCGGACGATCCTCCGCGCCTGGAGCGCCGCGCCGAGCACGCGGTGCGCGCGGTCGGTCCTGGCGACGAGGAGCAGCCCCGAGGTGTCCTTGTCGAGCCGGTGGACGATCCCCTCGCGGTCCTCCCCACCCTCCTCGGCCAGCGCGCCGCCGCGCCCCTTGAGGGCGTTGACGAGGGTGCCGGTCCAGTTCCCGGGGGCCGGATGCACCACCATTCCCGCGGCCTTGTTGACGACGAGCAGGTCCTCGTCCTCGAAGACGATGTCGAGGGGGATTTCCTCGCCGAGCACCTCGCGGCCGGGCGGCGGGGGGATCTCGACGGCGATCCGGTCGCCCGGAACCGGGCGGTAGCTGGCGCGCTCGCGGCGGGCGCCGACCAGCACGTTCCCGTTGGCGATGAGCGTCGCCGCCTGGGTCCGCGACAGGTCGAGCTTCTTCGCGATGAAGGTGTCGAGGCGGGTGCCCCCCTCGTCGT
>DASZNJ010000405.1:0-6079 GCA_035551575.1 Gemmatimonadaceae bacterium | reverse complement strand
CCGTCAGGCGCCTCGCCCGCCGCGCCCTCGAGGCCCACGGCTTCCGCATCCTCGAAGCCGCCAACGGCCACGAGGCGCTCGAGCTCTGCGAAAAGCACGTCACGGAGCTCGACATGCTCCTCACCGACGTCGTCATGCCGCGCATGAGCGGCGTCGAGCTGGCGAGCCGCCTCACGGCGATCGACCCGACTCTCCGCGTCCTGTACATGTCCGGCTACACCGAGGACACGCTAGGCCAGCGCGGCGTGCTGTCGCCGGAGACGGCGTTCCTGAACAAGCCGTTCACGCCAGCGACGCTGCTCGAGGCGGTGCGGGGGGTGCTCGACAGGGCGCGGGCATGAGGTGAGGAACTGCGGTGAGAGACTGCGGGTGAACTGCGGGACTGCGCCGCAGGGACGCAGAGGTTTCGCAGAGGACAGCCCGAAGGGCTGATGCCGTTCGCGCGACGGCCGAACTGATTGGGGGCAAGCGGGGCGAGATCATCTGGCCTGCTTGCCCCAAGCTGTTATCGGGTCGTGCTGGAAGACTCGTGCGCGGATCGAGTGCTCGGCGCCCTTCGAGCACCAACAGGTGGAACTACGATTTCGCGGATTTCGCGGATCGTTGCTGGGGCGGCGGCGCTCCGCGTGGCTGCCCGAGGCAGTATCCGCGTAATCCGCGTCATCCGCGAAATCGTCGTTCCCACTGTTACGAGCCGGAACGACTTGGGGGCAAGCGGGGCGAGATGGTCTCGCCCCGCTTGCCCCCAAGTCGTTCAGCCCTCGTGCGAACGGCTCAGCCCTTCGGGCTGTCCTCTGCGAAACCTCTGCGTCCCTGCGTCTCTGCGGCGCAGTCCCGCAGTCCCCCGCAGTCGCGAAAAGCCGCCGCCTCTCTCGCCCCTACTTCGCGTCGTCGAAGTCCTCGCCCTTCCTCGACTCGACGAGCTCGCGCTCCGCCGAGGTCGGGTCCCAGAGAGCGAGGATCTTCACCGCCTCGCCGTGCCAGGCGTCGAAGGCCTTGCCGACGCCCTTCGGGATCTGGATCTCGTGGCCGTCCTCGAAACGGAGCATCACGTGCGGGTAGTCGTTGTTCACGTACTGCTTGCGAAGCTTCTTCGGCTCGGGCATTGGATCTCTCGGTGAAACGGTCAGGTGACTACCGCGGTCCGGCCGGCGTGCCGCTGCCAGTCGCCGCGCTCTATGATCTCATCGATGGCACCGACGGCCTGTTCCAGCTCGGCGTCGGACGTGTAGAAGTGCGGGGCGACGCGGATCCCCGCTCCGGGTCGGTAATCGACGATTATCCCCCGATCGAGGAGACACCGCGACACCTCGTAGGCGTGCGGGACGTCGAAAGCTACCGTCCCGCCGCGCCGGCCGCTCGCGCGCGGCGCGGAAACCGGGTAGCCGCGCGCGTCGGCGAGGGCGATCAGCGCCGACGTCTGGCGGATGCTCTTGGCGCGGATCGCGTCGATCCCCGCCCGGCGGAGGATGCGCGGGCCCTCCGTCGCCGCGTAGAGCGCGGGGATCGCCGGCGTCCCGCCCAGCCAGCGGGCGATTCCCGGCGCTGGCGTCATCGTCGGCTCGAACGCGAACGGCCGCGCATGCCCCTGCCACCCGGCCAGCGCCGGCTCGAGGTCATCGCGCACCCGCGGCGCGACGTAGACGAAGCAGCCGCCCGGCCCGCCGCACAGCCACTTCAGCACGCCGCCGGTGAGGAAATCGGCGCCGATCGCCTTCACGTCCACCGGAAGCACCCCGACCGCGTGGAACGCGTCGAGCGCGACGAGCGCGCCCCGCTCGTGCGCCGCGCGGACGATCGCCGCCGCCTCCATCACGTACGCCGAGCGGAAGAGGACGTGCGAGATCGCGACCAGCGCGGTCCGCTCGTCGATCGCCGCGATCACCGCGTCCTCGCTGACCGACATCCCGTCCTCGCTCGGCACCACCACCACGCGCGCCCCGAACCTGGCCGCGAGCGCGCCGGTCACGTAGCGTACCGACGGAAAATCGAGCTCGGTCATCACGATCGTGTCGCGCTTCCCGCGAAAATCGATCGCCGACAGGATCAGCGCCTGCGCCGCCGTCACGTTAGGCACCATCGCCACCTCGCCGTCGGCGGCACCGAGCAGCGGGGCGATCTCGTTGCCGACCGCGACGGGCATCTCCCACCAGCCGCCCCCCCATGCCCGCACCCCGTCCTCCGCCCAGCGCGACGCGTACTCGGCGAGGCGGGCGGGGACGCCGCGCGGCATCGCGCCGAGGGAGTTCGAGACGAGGTACGTCGTCGTCCCGAGGATCGGGAACTCGGCGCGCCAGGCGAGGAGCGGGTCGGGTGCCGTCACCGGGCCTGTCCGCCCCGGGTGAGCAGCGCGCCGGGCCGGCGATCACCGAGCATCCGCGATAGCGCGAACAGCACCGACGCGACCGCGAGCACCGCCGCGACCATCGCCCACTCGATCCGCGTGATGCTCGACAGCATGAAGAGGATCACCGCCGCGGCGAGGATGTGGACGAGCGGCCCGAACGGCAGCGTCAGCGGCGGCTTCCCGTCGTCGGCGCGCACGCCGCGGCGGCGCAGCTCCCACGCCGAAACGATGCAGCCGAGGTAGAGGAGGAGCGCCCCGAGGTTGGCCATCACCGCCAGCTGCTCGAAGCGGCTGGCGATCGCCAGCGCGCAGACGATCGACGACTGGACGACGATCGCCACCCACGGCGTGCGCAGCCGCGGGTGCACCGACGCCAGCGCCCGCGGGAGGATGCGGTCCTCGGCGAAGGCGAAGAGGGCGCGCGGGATCGCCAGCGTCATCCCGCTGACATAGCCGAACATGGAGATCGTCGCCCCGGCGAGGAGGAGGGCCCGCCCCCACCCGCCTAACGCGACGGCGGCGGCCGCGGCCAGCGGGGTCGCCGACGCCGCCGGATCGCCTGGCGCGGGACCGAGCACCCCCTGGACCACCAGCTGGATCGCGACGTAGAGGACGACCACGCCCGTCATCGCGATCGCCAGCGCGCGCGGCACCGTGCGCGACGGCTGCTTCAGCTCCCCGCTCGGCACCAGCGCGCTCTCGACCCCGAGGAAGGCGAAGATGAGGACGATCGACGCCCGTGACAGCGACGACGCGCCCGGCATCTCCGCGATCGTGATGTTGGCCGTCTGCACCGCCGGGAGGGCGAAGACGATGAGCACGAGCAGCGGGAGGAGCTTGGCGATGCTGGCGACCGCGATCAGCTTCGTCCCCTCGCTGACGCCGAGCACGTTGATCCAGGCCAGCGCGCCGAGCAGGGCGATGATCACCAGCGCGCGACCGGCGCCGCTGCCCGACGCGGGGATGAAGCCGCCGATGTTGGCGGCGAACATGGTCGTCACGCCCGCCATCGCCAGCGTCCCCATCAGCCAGAGGAGGACGCCGGCGAGGAAGCCCGCGTAGGGCCCGAACACCACCTCGACGTACGCGTACGGCCCGCCCGTGCGCGAGATCCGGCTCCCGGCCTCGGCGAAGCAGAGCACGATCAGCCCGATCGCCACTCCGCAGACGGCGTAGGCGAGGGGTGCCGCCGCGCCGAGCAGCTTCGACGCCAGCGCCGGAAGGACGAAGATCCCCCCGCCGACGGTGACGTTGAAGATGCTCGCCGCCAGCGCCCACGTCCCGACGGCGCGGACGAGCGACGGCCCCCCGCCCCCCGCCGCGTCGGGCTCGGCGGGGCGGCTCATGCCCGTTTCATCGTCAGGCCTAACGCTTGAACTCGGCGCCCTTCGCCCACGTCGGCCACGACGGGTCGTTGGCGAGCTTCAGCCCGAGGCGGAGCACGATCTGCGACAGCTGCGTCGCCCCGCTCAGGTCGAACTTCGGGTCGTACTGGTCCGACGGCTGGTGATAGCGGTGCGCGACATAGTCCTCCTCCTGCTGCGCGCCCCATTCCTTCGGCCGGCCGACGAAGTCGTTCCCGGCGCCGATCGACACCGACGGGATCCCGACCTTCGCGAACGAGAAGTGGTCCGAGCGGTAGAACGCCCCGCGCTCCGGATGGTCGTCGGGGGAGATGCGCATCCCCATCGGCCTGATCATCGCCGCGATCATCGGACCGAGTGAGCTCTTCGTGTCGCCAAGGACGGTCAGGTCGCGCGTGCGGCCGAGGACGTTGCCCCCGTCCATGTTGAGCGCGGCGACGATCTGGCTCTTCGGCACCGCCGGGTGCTGGCCGAACCACTCCGACCCGAGCAGCCCGCTCTCCTCCGCGGTCACGAAGACGAAGAGCATCGACCGCTTCGCCCTCGGGCCCTCGGCCGCGGCGCGGGCGACGGCGAGGAGGTCGGCGACCCCCGACGCGTTGTCCGAGGCGCCGTTGTAGATCGAGTCGCCGTTCACCGCCGGCCCGATGCCGAGGTGGTCCCAGTGCGCCGAGAAGGCGACGTACTCGTTCTTCAGCTTCGCGTCACGGCCGGCCAGCACGCCGACGACGTTCTGCGACTGCATGTGCGCGACGTCGTTCCGGAAGCTGGCGTCGATCGTGATCCCGGTCGGCACCGGCTTGAAGTCGCGCGACGCCGCCTGCGCCGTCAGCGCGGCGAGGTCGAGCCCGGCGCGCGAGAGGAGCGACGCCGCGACCGTGTCCCTGATCCACCCCTGGATGCCTAACGGCGCGGGCCGGGATGCGTCGCGCGGGAGCATCCGCTGCTCCTTGGCCCACGAGCCGACCACGGTGTGCCACGGATACCCGGCGCGCTCGGTGGTGTGGATGATCAGCGCCCCGGCTGCGCCCTGCCGCTCCGCCTCCTCGAACTTGTAGACCCAGCGGCCGTACCAGGTCATCGCCTTCCCGCCGAACAGCGCCGGCTCGCCCGCCGGCGCCGGAGGATCGTTGACGAGGATGAGGAGAATCTTTCCCTTCAGGTCCATCCCCTTGAAGTCGTTCCAGCGGTTTTCCGGCGCGTTGATGCCATAGCCGACGAAGACAACCTCACCGCGCATCGCGCTCGAGTCGGTCGCCGACCCCGCCCACATCACGACGTCGTCCGGGTAGCGCAGCGCCGCCGGCGCCTTGCCGCCGGTGGAGACGCGGATCGTCTGCTGCCGCGCGCCGACGATGTCGATCGGGACCTCCTGGAAGTACGACCCGTTCACTCCGGGCGCGATCCCGTCCTCACGCAGCTCCGAGGCGATGTACTCGGCGGCGAGCTGCCCGCCGCGCGTGGCCGGTGCCCGCCCCTCGAGGAGGTCCGAGGAGAGGAATCGCAGGTGGGCGTCCACCTCCGCCGCGGTGATCGGCGCCGCAGCGTGCGCCCGCTGCGCGCTGACTGTGAGCGGAGTCACGAGGACGCCAACCGAGACGGCCGCGAGGGTGAGGCGAGCGACGACAGAGGAAGATCGCATGTGTGTCCGGACCCGTCGAAATGAATTGCGAGTCCCGTCGCGGGGCTCGCCCCGCTATCTTAGCGGCATGACGTCGCCCGCGGCCAGTGCATCGATGCCCTGTCGCCGCGGCGGATCGTCGAGATCCCCGTCGTACGCGCACCACCCTCCGGAGGACACAACATGCGCCGTCTCGCCCCTCTCGCCTTCCTCGCCTTCCTCGCGCTCCCGAGCCTCTCGAGCGCCCAGGAGCTGCTGGCCGATCAGCCCTCACCCGCGACCGTGGTGACCGCGAGCGTGAACGCCCCCGCCGCCGGCCCCACCCTCGACGGCGCCACCGTCGGCATCAGGCACGCCGACCAGGCCGCGACCACCCCGACCAACGCCACCCCCGCACCCCGCCGCGGCGACCAGTCGGCCACCCTCATGATCGTCGGCGGCGCCGCCTTCCTCGCCGGCGCAATCATCGGCGGCGACGCAGGCACGATCATCATGGTCGGGGGTGCGGCGGTCGGGCTTTATGGGCTGTATCTGTACCTCCAGTAACGAACTGCCTGGGAGTGGAAGTCTCGAAACTTCAGGGGGAATGGAAGTCTCGAAACTTCAGGGGGAATGGAAGTCTCGAAACTTCAGCGGGAATGGAAGTCTCGAAACAGCCTGACCATGAAACCGCCCCGCCCTGCATCTCCGCAGTGGCGGGGCGCCGTCTTTCTGCCCTCAGGCGGTCTCGAGACTTCCATTCCCAAG
>DASZNJ010000404.1:0-14309 GCA_035551575.1 Gemmatimonadaceae bacterium | reverse complement strand
CCGCAAGGCAGCCGACGTCGAGAGCGCCGCCGCTGCCGCCGCCGCCGAAGCAGCCGCCGAAGCCGAGCGTCAGGCAGCGATCGAGGCGACCCGCGCCGAAGCCGCGCGCGTCGAGAACGAGCGCCAGGCAAGGCTCGACGCCGAGCGGCGCGCCGCCGAGGAAGCGCGCCGTCGCGCCGAAGAGGAGCGTGAGGCACAGCACCGCGCCGAGCGCGAAGCTGCCGAAGCCTCGCAGGCCGAGCCCCCCGACGAGGGCGGCGCCGGAGAGCAGCATCCGTCCACGGCCGCGACCGCGACGCCGTCCGCGCCCTCCGCGCCGCGTCCTCGCTCGATCACGCCGGGCGCCCCGCGAGCCAAGCCGATGCCCGCATCGGCGCGATTCCTCCCTCCGCGCCCGATCGCATCGGCGCAGCCGGGCGGGTATCCACCGGCCCGCGAGCAGAGCCGCGGCGGCGATAGCCGCACCAGCGGTCCGCCGTCCACGCCCCCCTCGATGGCCGGCCGCGACGCCGGCCGCCGCGGCAAGAAGGGAAAGCGCGGCCAGGTCGATCAGGAAGCGGTGCAGGCGAACATCTCGAAGACGATGTCCACCATGCGTGGACCGGCCGGCCGTAAGGGCGGTCCGCGTCGCGACGAGTCCGGGCGCGAGGAGGCCGAGGCCACTCGCGCCGCCGCCGCCGAGCGCGAGAAGAAGCTCGTCCGCGTCAACGAGTTCATCACCGTCAGCGAGCTGGCGCAGATCCTCAAGATCACGCCGACCGAGATCGTCGCCTTCGCCTTCAAGAACCTCGGCTTCATGGTGACGATCAACCAGCGGCTCGACTTCGACCAGATCGACCTGATCGCCGGCGAGTTCGGCTTTCAGGCCGTCCGCGAGGACGAGTATCAGGCCGAGGCGGAAGAGCAGAGCGCCGACGAAGCCGCCGACCTCGTTCCCCGTCCGCCCGTCGTCACGATCATGGGTCACGTCGACCACGGCAAGACGTCGCTGCTCGACTACATCCGCAAGGCGAACGTCGTCGCCGGCGAAGCCGGTGGCATCACGCAGCACATCGGCGCCTATCACGTCACGCTCCCGGGCGGCAAGAACATCACCTTCCTCGACACGCCGGGCCACGAAGCCTTCACCGCGATGCGCGCGCGCGGCGCCGAGGTGACCGACATCGTCGTCCTCGTCGTCGCCGCCGACGATGCGGTCATGCCGCAGACCATCGAGGCGATCTCGCACGCCAAGAACGCCGGGGTGCCGCTGATCGTCGCGATCAACAAGATCGACCTCCCGCAGGCGAATCCGATGAAGGTGCAGCAGGACCTCCTGCAGCACGGCGTCGTCCTCGAGCAGTTCGGTGGCACCACGCTCCACACCGAGATCTCGGCGAAGAAGGGCACCAACGTCGACGCGCTCCTCGAGCAGATCCTCCTCCAGGCGGAAATCCTCGACCTGAAGGCGAACCCCGACCGCCGCGCGACGGGCACCGTCGTCGAGGCGCAGCTCGACCCGGGAAAGGGACCGGTCGCGACCATCCTCGTGCAGAACGGGACGCTCAGGGTCGGCGCCGACTTCATCTGCGGCATGTTCTCGGGACGCGTTCGCGCGCTCCTCGACGAGCGTGGCCGTCCGGTGAAGGAAGCGGGACCCGCGATCCCCGTGCAGGTGCTCGGCTTCGAAGGGGTCCCGCAGGCCGGTGACCAGCTGATCGTCGTCGAGGATGCGACCGACGCGCGCGATGTCGCGCAGCGCCGCCAGCGCCTCGACCGTGAGGCGAAGAGCCGCCGCATCACCCGTGGCGCCGTCGTCACCCTCGAGGACTTCATGGCGAAGACCTCGTCGGGCGAGACGCGCAACCTGCGCATCCTCATCAAGGCCGACCAGGGCGGACCGGCAGAAGCGCTCGCCGACGCGCTCCAGCAGCTGTCGAACAGCGAGGTCCAGGTCGAGATCGTCCACCGCGGCGTCGGCGCGATCACGGAGAGCGACATCCTCCTCGCCCGCGCATCCGGCGCGATCATCATCGGCTTCCACGTCCGTCCCGACAACAACGCCCGCACCGCCGCCGAGCGGGAAGGCGTCGACATCAAGCTCTATCGCATCATCTACGAGGCGGTCGCCGACGTCCGCTCCGCGCTCGAAGGGCTGCTCCGTCCCGAGGAGAAGGAAGTCATCCTCGGCGAGGCCGAGGTGCGCGAGACCTTCAAGGTGCCGAAGGTCGGCGTCATCGCCGGCTGCTCGGTCCGCAGCGGGATCATCAACCGCCAGGCACGCGTCCGCGTCGTTCGCGACGGCGTCGAGGTGTTCGACGGCACGATCGGCTCGCTCCGCCGCTTCAAGGACGACGTGAAGGAAGTGCGCGAAGGATTCGAGTGCGGCATCGGCGTCGAGAACTTCAACGACATCAAGGTCGGCGACGTGATCGAGTGCTATCGCACGGAGGAGGTCGCGCGGACGTTGGCCGCGTCGCCCTCCGCCTGACGGCGGAACGGCGATGCCCCAGCATCAGCGGTCGGATCGGGTCGCCGCGGCGATCCGCGAAGAGGTGGCGAACTTCCTCGCCGAAGGCGTGAAGGATCCGCGCGTCACCGGCCTGGTCACGGTGACCGGTGTCGAGATGACGCGCGACCTTCGTCACGCCAGGGTCTTCGTCAGCATCATGGGCGAGGACTCGCAGCGCGCCTCGACCATCGAGGGACTCACGAGCGTGCAGGGCTTCCTCCGCTCGCGCCTCGCGCGCTCGCTCAGCCTGCGCGTCGCCCCGGAAGTCCAGTTCGTGATCGACGAGAGCGTGGCCCGCGCCGCGCGCATCGAGACGCTGCTCAACCAGATCCGGACGACGCCGACGAGCGGAAGCACCGGCGACGATGGCGAGCCCGCCGCGTGACGGGTTGCTCCTCGTCGACAAGCCGGCGGGGATGACATCGCACGACGTGGTCGATCGCGCCCGCCGTGCGCTCCGCACGAAGCGCGTCGGCCACGCCGGTACCCTCGATCCCTTCGCGACGGGACTGCTCGTCCTCCTCGTCGGCCGCGCGACGCGGCTCCTTCCCTACGTCGACGGCGAGCCGAAGGTCTACGAGGCGGCCATCCGCTTCGGTGCCGAGACCGACACTGACGACCTGACCGGGCAGGTCACCCGCACCGCGACCCCCCCGACGCCCGCGGCGGTCGCGCGCGCGTTAGGCACCCTGACCGGCGAGATCGACCAGCTCCCCCCCGCCTTCTCGGCGAAGCAGGTCGGCGGAAAGCGCGCCTACGTCGCCGCCCGCCGCGGCGAAGCGCTCGAGCTCGCACCCGCTCGCGTCCGCGTCCACGCGTGGGAGCTGCGCGGCTGGGACGGCGCCGACCTCCGCGCTAAGATCACCTGCGGGGGCGGGACCTACGTTCGCGCGCTCGCCCGCGACCTCGGCCGCGCGACCGGGAGCGCCGCGCATCTCGCCGCCCTCCGGCGAACCGCCAGCGGACGCTTCGACGTCGGTGATGCGGTGAGCGCCGGGGCGATCAGCGAGACCGCGCTCCGCCCCGCGGTCGACGCGCTCCCTGCCGTGCCGCGCGTGCTGCTGGACGACGCCCAGCGCGCGCGCATCGGGCGCGGGATGACGATCGCGCGCGATGGTGCCGGTGCCGGCGATGTTGCCGCGCTGCTCGATTCGGCCGGCGAGCTGGTGGCCATCGCCGCACGCGACGGCGACGCCTGGCAGCCGCGCGTCGTGCTCGTCGATGGCTGAGACGCTTCCCGTGCTCCCTGCGCTGCGCGGTGGATCGATCGTCACCGTCGGCACCTTCGACGGCGTGCACCGCGGACACCAGGACGTCCTCTCCCGTCTTGTCGCGCGCGCCGGCGAGCGCTCCCTGCCGAGCGTACTCGTCACCTTCGATCCCCACCCCCTCGCGGTGGTCAACCCGCAGGCAGCGCCGGCGCTCCTCACCGTCGGCGACGAGAAGCTCGAGGTCATCGCCGAGAGCGGAGTCGACTACGCGATCGTGATCCCGTTCACCGTCGAGTTCAGTCACCTGAGCGCCGAGGCGTTCGTGACGACCGTGCTGCGCGCGCGGTACGGGATGACCGAGCTCCTCATCGGCCACGACCACGGCTTCGGCCGCGGCCGGAGCGGGGACATCGAGGTCCTTCGCGCGCTGGGGACGAAGGAGGGTTTTCAGGTCGACGTCGTGCCCCCGGTCGCGGCGAGCGATGGCCGCGTCGTCTCGTCGACGTTCATCCGCCGCGCGATCGCCGGTGGCGACCTCGCGCGTGCCGCGCTCGGCCTCGGGCGGCCCTATTCCGTGAGTGGACGCGTCGTTCCCGGCGCGCGGCGCGGTCGCGAGCTGAACTACCGCACGCTCAATCTCCCGTCGCCGCCGGCGCGGAAGCTCCTCCCCCCGGAAGGCGTCTACGCCGTGCGCGTCCAGACGCACCTCGGTCCCTTCGGCGGGATGATGAACCTCGGCGGCCGGCCGACCTTCGGCGAGAGCGAGCGGACCCTCGAGGTCCACCTCTTCGACGCGCAGGGCGACTGGTACGGACGAACCGTGCGCGTCGATTTCGTCGAGCGCATGCGCGACACGATGCGCTTCGAGAGCCCGGACGCGCTTGTCGCGCAGCTCCGCCGTGACGAGGCGGACGCCCGCCGCGCGTTGACGGTGCCCTCGACGGGGCCTACCTTTCCAAGCTCCGCCTGAACGTCTTCCCCCCATCGGCAGCTGCATGAAGCTCTCGTATCGCATCGCCCTCATCCTCGCGCTCGTCGCGTTGTCGGTCTGGATGCTGGTGCCTCGCACCGTCAAGGAGCGGCGCCTCGTCAACGGCGCGTCCACGGTCGTCGAGGTCAAGCGCGTCCCCATCAAGAAGGGCCTCGACCTGCAGGGCGGCATGCACGTCGCGCTCGAGGTCGACGAATCGAAGGGCACCGTCGCCAACAAGTCGGACGCCATCGACCGCGCGCTCAAGGTCGTTCGCAACCGCGTCGACCAGTTCGGCGTCTCCGAGCCCGTCGTCCAGAAGGCCGGCAACGACCGAATCGTCGTCGAGCTCCCCGGTATCGACGACCCCGACCGCGCTCGTGACCTCCTGCAGAAGTCGGCGTATCTCGAGTTCCAGATCACCGACAAGACCGACGCGCTCGTGCGCTCACTTCCGCGCCTCGATGCCGTCGCGAAGCAGATCGCGCCGACGCTCGGCACGGCGAAGGGTGCGACGGCTGAAGCAGCCGCCGGTCCGGGCGTGACGACCACCGACAAGGCCCTGACCGGCCTCTTCGGCGGAGACACGTCGAAGAAGTCGGCGACGGCCGCCCAGGACTCGGCGCCGGCCGATTCGCTGGCCCTCGGCGGTCAGGGGATTTTCTCGCGCAACATCCAGCGCGGCGAGATGCCCGGCGAGTACTACGTCGCCTCGAGCGCGTACGACCAGATCGCGGCGCTCGTCGCGCGTCCGGAGATCCAGGCGGCGCTCCCGGCGCGCAAGGTCTTCCGCTGGAGCAATGACTCGCTGTCGATCCAGGGCACGACTTACCGCCTGCTCTACGTGCTCGACGCCGAGCCGATGATCACCGGGGAGGCGATCACCGACGCCAAGCCGCAGCAGGATCCGACCGAGGGGACCGTCGTCACCTTCACGCTGAGCAACGAAGGTGGCCGCGTCTTCAAGCGCCAGACCTCGGCGCACATCAAGGACTACATGGCGATCGTGCTCGACCAGCTCGTCATGGGCCGGCCGCCGATCATCCAGGGCGCGATCAGCACGCGCGGCCAGATCACGATGGGTCGCCGCGACCTGCAGGCGGCGCAGGATCTCGCCCTCGTGCTTCGCGCCGGCGCGCTCCCGGTGCCCCTCAAGGTGGCCGAGGTCCGGCAGGTCGGCGCGTCCATGGGCAAGGATTCGGTGCGCAAGGGGATGATGGCTGGCCTGCTGGCCGTCGCCCTCGTCGTCATCATCATGCTCGTCTACTACCGCTTCTCCGGCTTCCTTGCCGTCATCGGGCTCGCGCTGTACGTGCTCTACACGATGGCGACGCTCTCCGGCTTCGACGCGGTGCTGACGCTCCCCGGTCTCGCCGGCTTCGTCCTGTCGATCGGCATCGCCGTCGACGCGAACGTGCTGATCTTCGAGCGCATTCGTGAGGAGCTCGATCGCGGCAAGACCGTCCGCACCGCCATCGACGAAGGGTTCCGCCACGCGATGCCTGCCATCGTCGACTCGAACGTTTCGACGATGCTCACTGCCGCCGTCCTCTACCAGTGGGGGAGCGGGCCGGTTCGCGGCTTCGCGGTCACCCTCATCGCCGGTATCGCGGCGTCGATGTTCACCGCGATCTTCGTCGTCCGCACCCTCTTTCTCCTGTGGCTGCAGCGCAAGCAGGGCGCGGCCCAGACCGTGAGCATCTGATGCTGCGAATCTTTCACGATACCCACTACGACTTCATCCGCTGGTGGAAGACCGCGGTGATCCTGACCGCGATCTTCGTCGTCGCCGGCATCGGCTCGCTCGCGGTGAAGGGGATCAACTACAGCATCGACTTCACCGGCGGCACGCTGATGCAGCTCGAGTTCAAGCAGCCGCCTGACGTCGCCGACATCCGCTCGGCCGTCGAGAGGAGCGGCGTGAACAACCCCGAGGTGCAGCAGTTCGGTTCGGACCGCGAGTTCACCGTTCGCGCCCAGGATCACCGCGACGTCAGCGCCCAGGGGGCGGGCGCCGAGTCGGTCGCCAAGCAGATCGAGAACGCGCTCGTCCAGCGTTACGGTCCGGATGCCTTCACCGTGAAGCGTACCGAGGCGGTCGGGCCGCGCGTCGGCAGCGAGCTGCGTCGCGGCGCCGCCATCGCCCTCGGCATCTCCTTCCTCGTCACGCTCATCTACCTCGCGATCCGCTTCGAGTGGCGCTTCGGCGTCGCCGCCGTCATCGCCACCGGCCACGACGTGCTGACGACGCTCGCCTTCCTCAAGCTCATGCACCTCGAGGTCTCGCTGACGGTCATCGCGGCGATCCTGACGGTCCTCGGCTACTCGCTCAACGACACGATCATCATCTTCGATCGCGTGCGCGAGGACCTCAAGAAGAAGCGCAACGAGTCGCTCTACGATACGCTCAACCGCGCGATCAACGAGACGCTTCCGCGCTCGGTGATGACGCACGCGACGACCTTGCTCGCCACCCTCGCGCTGCTTCTCTTCGCCGGTGAGGTGATCCGCCCGTTCGCCTGGGTGATGGTCTTCGGCATCGTGACCGGGACGTTCAGCTCCATCTACATCGCCGGCCCGATGCTCCTCTGGATCGAGCGCAGGTGGCCGCGCCATGGCAGCACGGCGCACATTCCGTCGGCCGCCGGCGACAGCCGGCCCGCGCGTGAGGCGCGGGGCAGGGCAGCGCCGGCCGCCGCGTCGGTCACCCCGACCAAGCGTTAGGCAGCGAAACGCCGCCGGCCACCGGGCCGGCGGCGTTCGTCCTTTCATGCGCGGCTTCATCGACAGCCACGCCCACCTCGCCGACCCGGCCTTCGACGCCGACCGCTCCGAGGTCATCGTCCGGGCGCGCGAAGCGGGGGCGGCCGCGATCGTCTGCATCGGCGAGTCCCTCGCCGCCGCCGCCCGTGCCCGCGAGATCGCCGTCGCGAACCCCGGGTTCATCTGGCACACGGCGGGCGTCCATCCCCACGACGCCGCCGGCTTCGACCCCGCGCGTGATCCCGACGCCATTCGCGCCGAGCTCGCCCGCGGCGCGGTTGCCGTCGGGGAGTGCGGGCTCGATTACCACTACGATCACTCTCCCCGCGACCGCCAGCGCGCCGCCTTCGCCGCGCAGATCGCCATCGCGCACGGGCACGGCGTCCCGGTCGTCGTCCACACCCGCGAGGCGGAAGACGACACGATGGCCATGGTCCGCGAGGCCGGGACACAGGGTGTTCGCGGCGTCCTCCACTGCTACACGGGCAGCCACGCCCTCGCTCGAGCCGCCCTCGACGCCGGATGGCACGTCTCGTTCAGCGGCATCGTCACCTTCAGGAAGTGGACGGACGACGAGCTGCTGCGACTCGTGCCGGACGATCGGCTCCTCGCCGAGTCCGACGCCCCGTACCTCGCGCCCGTCCCGAATCGCGGCAGGCGCAACGAGCCGGCGTGGGTCGCGCACACGGTCGCGCGGCTCGCCCTGGCCCGCGGCGCCGACCCGGCGGCGCTCGCGGTCATCGTCGCCGCCAACGCGCGGCGACTGTTCAACCTCGTGCACGCGGCGTAGAATCCTCCCCGGCACTCGTCCCGTCCACGACCAGCATTCCGGAGAAGACGTGAGCATCAAGACCATCCAGACCGATCGCGCGCCGGCAGCCATCGGACCGTATTCCCAGGCGATCGTCGCCAATGGATTCATCTTCACCGCCGGCCAGATCGCGCTCGACCCGGCGAGTGGACAGATCGTCCCCGGCGACGTCGTCGCGCAGGCGGAGCGCGTGCTCGCCAACCTGCGCGCGATCCTCGAGGAAGCGGGGTCGAGCTTCGCCGACGTCGTCAAGACGACCGTCTTCCTCTCCGACATGGCGGACTTTCCGCGCGTCAACGAGGTCTACGCGAAGGCGTTCGGCAACGCCCGCCCCGCGCGCTCGACCGTGCAGGCGGCGGGACTTCCGCGCGGCGTCTTTGTCGAGATCGAGGCGATCGCCGTCGTTCGCTAGCACATCCGCAGCACCTCCGCGGTACTCACCCTGACGGCCCAGGCCATGACCAACACACGCGAGCAGCTGTTCCGCCTGACGCAGTTCGCGCGCTGCGCGGGTTGAGCGTCCAAGCTGGGTCCGGGCGACCTCACGCGTGCCCTCGCGCCTCTCGCCCGGCGCGATGATCCCCGTCTGCTCATCGGTCACGAGACCTTCGACGACGCAGGGATCTTTCGCGTGTCCCCCGAACTCACCCTCGTCCAGACCGTCGACTTCTTCGCGCCGATCGTCGACGATCCTCACGATTTCGGCCGCGTCGCCGCCGCGAACGCGCTGTCCGACATCTACGCGATGGGTGGCGAGCCCCTCACGGCGATGAACATCGCCGCGTTCCCGACCGGCAAGCTGCCGATCGAGGTGCTCAGCGAGATCCTTCGAGGCGGGCAGGAGGTCGTCCACGCGGCCGGCGCGGTGGTCATCGGAGGCCACACCGTAGCCGACGACGAGGTGAAGTTCGGTCTCTCGGTCACCGGACGGGTTGATCCGGCCCGCATGCTCACCAACGATGCGGCCGCGGTCGGCGATGTCCTCATCCTGACGAAGCCGCTCGGCACCGGCATCCTCTCCACCGCCGCCAAAGCCCAGAAGCTCGCGAAACCAGAGCTCGACGCGCTCATTGCCTCGATGACCGCGCTGAACGCGGTCGCCAGTCGCGTTGCGGTCTCCCTCGACAGCCGCTGTGCGACCGATGTCACGGGGTTCGGCCTGCTCGGGCATCTCTCGCACATCGCTCGTGCGAGCATGGTGCGTATCCGCATCGACCGCGCATCGGTACCCGTCCTGGCGGGAACGCGTGAGGCATGGCTCGCCGGATTTCGCACCGGAGGCGCCGAGCGCAACCTCGACTTCATCCGCGACCTCGTTACGTGGGGCGATGCGCCGGATTTCGAGCGTGCCCTCCTCGTCGATCCGCAGACGTCGGGCGGGCTCCTCGTTGCCCTCCGTCCCGAACGGTCAGCCGAGTATCTTTCCCGCGTCCCGGGCGCGGTGGTCATCGGCGAAGTCGTCGCTGCTGGAGCGCCGGGACTGGTCGTTGCGTGAGAATGGGGGCGCATGTGGCCTGGTGGCTGCCCCAGTCTTCAAAACTGGTGCGACCTGACTTCGTCGGGTTGGGTGGGTTCGATTCCCACACGCTCCCGCCACGCCGACCGTGTCGCTTTCCCGAGCTGAATGCCCGACCGAGTGATCGCCCGTGAGACCGCTCCTCCAAGCATCGCCCGGCGCCGCGTGAGCGGGGCCGCTCGCGCGTCAGGCATCTTCGGCGTCCTCCTCGCGCTCGCGCTCCCCGCGGCGATCGGTGCGCAGGTCACCGACACCACGGCGAACCGCCCCTCGCCGAGCCTCGCGGTTCCCAAGCCCGCTGGCGCGCCGCCGCTCACCCCTCGGCGCGCGTTTCTCTACTCGCTCTTCGCGCCGGGAAGTGCGCAGTCGATCCTCGGCCGGCCGACCGCCGGGTCGATCTTCGTCGCCGCCGAAGCGGGGACCTTCGCGATGATCGCGAAATCGGTGAACGATCTTCGCGCCGCCCGTGCCATCGCCGGCGACAGCGTCGTCTCCAGTTATGCGATCCCGACCGGAGGCACCGTTCCGCTTCCCGTCTACCGGCGAACGGCGGGGGCGCTCCGCGCCCAGAGCCGGATCCCCGCTCGTCGCGCCCACGTCGAAGACTGGATCACCATCCTGATCGTGAATCACTTCCTGGCCGGTGCCGACGCATACGTCGCGGCGAACCTCTGGGACGTCCCGACCGACGTCAGCGTCGCGCCATCGCCCGGCGGGGGCCTTCGGGTCGGCGCTCGCCTCGCATGGTGACCGCCGCCGCGCCGATCGGCGTCTTCGACTCGGGAATCGGCGGTCTCACCGTCGCCCGTGAGCTGATGCGCCAGCTCCCCGCCGAAAGCATCATCTACTTCGGCGACACCGCCCGCGTCCCCTACGGCCCGAAGAGCCCGGACACCGTTAGGCGCTACAGCCGCGAGATCGCCGGCTACCTGCGCGAGCGCGGCGTGAAGGCGCTCGTCGTCGCCTGCAACACCGCGACGGCTCACGCCCTGGCGACGCTGCAGGCCGAAGAGCCGATTCCCGTCATCGGCGTCGTCGAGCCCGGGGCCCGCGCCGCCGTCAGCGCCACCCGCGGCGGGCGTATCGGTGTCATCGGCACCGTCGGCACGATCCGCTCGACTGCGTACGAGCGCGCCATCCGCGCGCTTCGCCCGGACGCGCAGATCATCGCCCGCCCCTGCCCGCTCTTCGTGCCACTCGTCGAGGAGGGCTGGCTCGAGCACGAGGCAACCCGGCTCATCGCCGACGAGTACCTGGGCGAGTTCGCCAGCGGGCACGTCGACACCCTGGTCCTCGGCTGCACCCATTATCCGCTGCTCAAGCCGTTGATCGCCGCGGTGCTCGGCCCCGACGTCGCCCTGATCGACAGCGCCGAGCAGACGGCGGCCGAGACGCGGAGGGTCCTCGAGGCACGCGGGCTTCTCGCCCCGGCCGGCGCCCCTGCCGTCAGGCGCTACGTCGCCTCCGACGCGCCCGATCAGTTCCTACGGATGGCCGAGCGCTTTCTCGGAGCGCCGATCGAGGGAGTCGAGACGCACACCCTCGGCTGATCCCCCGGCGCCCCACACGCGCAGCTCGACCACCTCCGGGGTGATCTTGAGGTAGGTCGGGGACTCCAGCCACGACCCCGCATTGGCGTAGACTCCTCCCGTCGGGCCCCGCTCGAGCGCTGCGACGTGCGAGTGCCCGAAGACCACCAGGTCGAGCGAGGGGTCCTGCGTCATCTGGTCGAAGGCCACGCGCCTCAGCCCGCTGCCATCGCTGATCGGGCGGTGCACCCGGCTCGCCTCCGAGCTGCCGCTCGCCAGCCGGCTCCCGAGATCGGGGTGGAGCATCCGGAACGCGCGCACCGACCATGGATGGCGGAGCACCGCCCGCAGCCGGCGGTACTTCCGGTCCTCGACCTCGCGCAGCCCGTCCCCGTGCTCGATGCGACTCTTCCATCCGCCGATCGATCCCTCCCACGGGCCGACATGATACGTCAGCCCGTAGTCGTCGCGGAGCACGTCGCCTCCCCAACAGTCGTGGTTTCCCGCGATCCAGATGACCTCCGTACCGCTCTCCTTGAGGTCGGCGAGCGCCGCCACCGCGCGCACCGCCCGCCGCGGAACGACCGTCTTCCATTCGAACCAGAAGTCGAACAGGTCGCCGTTCACCACCAGCGACGACGCCCGCCCCCGCAGCGAGCGCAGGAACTGGAGCACCTGGCGCTCGACCGCGGGCGAAGCGGCACCGAGATGGGCGTCGGAGAAGATGTAGCACGGTTCGGGGAGCACGCGACAATTCTACTCGTGCTCCGCGCTCTTTACAAACCGGCGCGGAGCATTCATCCTTCGCCGTCCAGCGTTCCCCAAACGGAGGAGTGATGCCCCAGAATGCACTCGGCCTCATCGAGACCAAGGGTCTCGTTGGCGCCATCGAAGCCGCCGACGCGATGGTGAAGGCGGCGAACGTCCGCCTGATCGGTAAGGAGAAGGTCGGTGGTGGCTACGTGACCGTGATGGTGCGCGGCGACGTCGGCGCCGTGAAGGCCGCGACCGATGCCGGCGCCGCGGCGGCCGAGCGTGTCGGCGAGCTCGTCTCGGTTCACGTCATCCCGCGCCCGCACGGCGACATCGAGCTTCTGCTCCCGCAGGGCGGCGGGGCCGAGAGCTGACGGTGGCCTCCTGGGTCGATCAGGCCCTCGGCCTCGTCGAGACGAAGGGGCTCGTCGGCGCGATCGAGGCCGCCGACGCAGGGCTGAAGGCGGCGAACGTCGAGCTCCTCGGCAGTGAGCGCGCCGACGCCGGTCTCGTGACGGTGATGTTCGGTGGCGACGTTGCGGCGGTGAAGGCCGCCTGCGACGCAGGCGCGGCCGCGGCCGAGCGCGTCGGTCAGCTGGTCGGCGTCCACGTCATCCCGCGACCGAGCCCGATGCTCGCCGCGATCGAGACCGACGAGTCGCCGGGCAGGCGTGCCGGCGACGACGGCGCGCCGTCGCCCCTGCCTAACGGCAGCTGGGACGTCGCCGCGCTCGAGAGCGCCAAGGTCGTCGAGCTCCGCGACATGGCCCGCCGCGTCGAGAACTTCCCGCTCAAGGGGCGCGACGTCGCGCGCGCGAGCCGGGAGGAGCTGCTCGCCGCGTTCCGCTCGCTGAGCCGCTAGCTCCCGCGTGGACGCGGATCTTCGCAGCATCCAGGAGGCGCGCGACCTCGTCGTCCGCGCGGCCGAAGCGCAGCGCGCCTTCGCCCGCGCCGACCAGCGCACCGTCGACGCCATCGTCACCGCGATGGCCCGCGCTGCCTCCGCCGCGTCCGAGCGCCTCGCCCGCCTCGCCGTCGACGAGACCGGGATGGGCGTCTACGAGCACAAGATCCTCAAGAACAGGTTCGCCTCCGATCACGTCCTCGCCTACATCCTGCCCCTGCAGACGGTGGGCATCATTCGCGAGGACCGCGCGCGCAAGCTGAAGGAGCTCGCCGTCCCGATGGGCGTCGTCGCCGCCGTCATCCCGACGACCAATCCGACGTCGACCGCGATCTACAAGGCGCTGATCGCCGTCAAGGCGCGCAACGCCTGTGTCATGTCGCCGCACCCGCGGGCGACGAAGTGCGTCGTCGAGACCGTCAGGCTGATGGCCGAGGCCGCGGTCGCTGCCGGCGCGCCGCCGGGACTCGTCGCCTGCATGACCGCCCCGACGCTCGACGGCACCCTCGAGCTGATGCGTCACGATCTCACGGCCATCATCCTCGCGACCGGGGGGAAGGATCTCGTTCGTTCGGCGTACAGTGCAGGGAAGCCGGCCTACGGCGTCGGCCCCGGCAACGTCCCGGCGATCATCGAGCGCACCGCCCGCATCGACAAGGCGGTCGCCGACGTCGTCGATGGCAAGACGTTCGATGCGGGCGTCCTCTGCTCGAGCGAGCAGTCGATCGTCTGCGATGCGCCGGTCGCCGCAGCGGTGCGCGCCGCACTCCTCCGCGAGCGCGCGCACATCTGCACCGCCGACGAGAAGCGCGCCCTCGAGCGGGCGATGATCCCGCCGGGGGGGAAGGGGATCAACACCGCTGTCGTCGGCAAGCAGCCGCAGGAGATCGCGCGCCTCGCCGGCTTCAGCATCGCGCCCGATGCCAAGCTCCTCGTCGTCGACCTCGAGACCGTCGGGCGCGACGAGCTGCTCAGCCGCGAGAAGCTGTCGCCCGTCCTCGGCTTCTACGTCGAGGACGGGTGGGAGCGCTGCTGCCAGCGGGCGATCGAGCTTCTCACGTTAGGCGGCATCGGCCATTCCCTCGTCATCCACAGCCAGGACGAGCGCGTGATCGACGCCTTCTTCCACGAGAAGCCGGCCTTCCGCATCTCCGTCAACACGAACTCCGCGCTCGGCGCCGTCGGCTTCACCACCGGCTTCGCCCCGGCGATGACCCTCGGGCCAGGCACGTGGGGGGGCAGCAGCACCTCGGACAACATCACCCCGCTGCACCTGATCAACATCAAGCGGCTCGGTGGAGAGATCCACCCGTATCACGACCCCCTCCGCGCCGCTCCGGCCGCGCGCGCGGCCGGATCCG
>DASZNJ010000403.1:0-2909 GCA_035551575.1 Gemmatimonadaceae bacterium | reverse complement strand
CGCCGGCCGCGGGGGCATCCGGTCGCGGATCGGTCCAACCCCGATTCAGCGCGGGACGCCGACCCGCGTGATCTGTTCAGCGCGCCCCCGGTGATCCCTCCCACGCGCCGGGCGACGCCGAAAGCGCCGGCCGCGCCGGTGGACGTCGACCGGGCCTCGGCGTCCGAGCTCGAGGCGCTGCCGCGCATCGGGCCGGCCCTCGCCAGGCGGATCGTCGAGGACCGCGACGCCCGCGGTCCGTTCGGGTCGCTGGAGGGGTTTCAGCGCGTCCGCGGAGTCGGTCCGGCGATGGCTGCCGTGCTGTCAGGCACTGTGACGTTTTCAGGCACCCCGCGTCCCTCCATTGCGGGTGGACCCCGCGCGAGCGGGCCTCCGGAAGGACGGGGGGCCAGGCGTCGCGGGGCGCCGCCGTAACGTTACCGCCGGTACACTGCCACGCTCATTTGCGCGGCGCCCGTGGACCTGGTGGCCGGTTCATTTCGCCTAGAGTCCACATGGTCGCACCAGCCGCCGTTGCAGAGCGCATTGGTGACCTCCTCATGCGTGAGGGGCTCATCACCCGGGAGCAGCTCGACAAGGCGCTCCAGGAGCAGAGGCAGAACGGTACTCGCGTCGGCTACAACCTGGTCAAGCTCGGCTTCATTCAGGAGACCGAGCTCACCAAGATGCTGGCGCGCCAGTACCGCATGCCCGCGGTCGACCTGTCGAAGTTCGAGGTCGATCCGCGGATCGCCAAGCTGATCCCGACCGAGCTCGCGACGAAGCACCTGGTCCTCCCGCTCAAGCGCGATGGCCGGACGCTGACCGTCGCGATGGCCGACCCGACCAACCTCGGCGTCATCGACGACCTGAAGTTCATCACGCGCTACGACATCTTTCCGGTCATCGCCGGCGAGTACACGCTGCGCAACGCGGTCGAGAAGTACTACGAGTCGTCGGACATGCAGATGTCCGCGCTCCTCAAGGACATCGAGACCGCGGACCAGGACAGCGTCGAGGTCGTCGACGACACCGAAGAGGAGATGTCCGCGGCGGCGCTCGCCAGCGCCGTCGATGATGCTCCGGTCGTCAAGCTCCTCAACGCGATCCTGACCGACGCGGTGAAGCGCGGCGCGTCGGACATCCACTTCGAGTGCTTCGAGCACGAGCTGCGCGTCCGCTATCGCGTCGACGGTGCGCTCTACGAGGTGATGAAGCCGCCGATGAAGCTGAAGGCGGCGCTCATCTCCCGCTTCAAGATCATGGCGCAGCTGAACATCGCCGAGCGCCGCGTCCCGCAGGACGGCCGCATCAAGCTGAAGGTCGGCAACAAGGTCATCGACTATCGCGTCTCGACGCTGCCGACGCTGTTCGGCGAGAAGGTCGTGCTCCGGATCCTCGACAAGGGAAACCTGACGCTCGACCTCGCGAAGTTCGGCATCGAGCCGGCGGCGGAAGAAGCGCTCATGGAAGCGGTCATGAACCCGTACGGGATGGTGCTCGTCACGGGCCCGACCGGTTCCGGAAAGACGACCACGCTCTATTCGGCGCTGAGCAAGGTCAACACGATCGACGTCAACATCATGACCGCCGAGGATCCCGTCGAGTTCAACCTGTACGGGATCAACCAGGTGCTCGTGAGAACGGAGATCGGGATGACGTTCGCCGCCGCACTGAAGGCGTTCCTGCGGCAGGACCCGAACATCATCATGCTCGGCGAGATTCGAGACCTCGAGACCGGCGGCATCGCGATCAAGGCCGCGCTCACCGGTCACCTCGTGCTCTCGACGCTGCACACCAACTCGGCGCCGGAGACGGTGACGCGACTGATGGACATGGGGCTCGAGCCCTTCAACGTCGCGTCCGCGCTCAACCTGATCCTCGCCCAGCGGCTCGTCCGCCGGATCTGCTCGAATTGCGTCGAGAAGTACGAGCTGACGAAGGAGGAGTACGCCGGCGCGAAGGTGAAGCCCGACACGACGCTGCGCGAGCTGCGGTTCACTCCGCGCGCGCTCGCCGACGCGAAAGTCAAGGCGATGAAGCACGCCGCGCCATATCTCGGAAGCCTCTCGCTCGACACGAAGATCGGCGAGCTCCCCTTCTTCCGCGGCAAGGGCTGCGACCAGTGCGCCGGGACCGGGCTGAAGGGGCGGCAGGGTCTCTACGAAGTGATGACCATGACGCAGTCGATCCGCAAGCTCGTCATCCAGAACGTCGGCGCCGCCGAGATCCGCGACGGGGCCATCGACGAAGGGATGCTGACGCTGCGAATGGACGGATGGCTGAAGGTACTGAAGGGGATCACGACGCTGGAGCAGGTCGTGAGAGAGACGTCGGTGTGACCGGCTCAATCGGCATTTCGGTCGGGCTCGGGAGCCAGGTGCCAGGCGTTAGGCACGGCGGAAAGGCAGTTGCTGGCGCCTGGTATCCGGCACCCGCAACGGCTCACGATACTCAAACGGTAGACACACGATGACAGCACCAGCGACGTCGGCATCCTCGGTCAACCTGAGGATGCTCCTGGAGGAGATGATCGAGCGCGACGCGTCCGACCTCCACATCACGGCGGGGGAGCGGCCGAAGCTTCGCATCGACGGCGACATCACGAGCTCGAACGTCGAGTACGTGCTGAACCCGAAGGACACGCTGCAGATCGCCTACAGCGTCCTCACCGAGAACCAGAAGAAGCGGTTCGAGCTCGAGGACGAGCTGGACTTCTCGTTCGGCATCCAGAACCTGGCGCGCTTCCGCGGCAACGTGTACCGCCAGCGGGGCTGCGTGGCCATGGCCATCCGGCAGATCCCGTTCAAGATCTCCACCTTCGAGGACCTGCGCCTGCCCCACGTGGTGCAGAAGCTGGCCGAGCGCCCCCGCGGCCTGGTGCTGGTGACGGGCCCCACGGGCTCGGGGAAGTCCACCACGCTGGCGGC
>DASZNJ010000402.1:0-8770 GCA_035551575.1 Gemmatimonadaceae bacterium | reverse complement strand
CGCGCAGGTACCGCTTGACGCTGAACGGCTCGGCCCCCCGCTCCTCGAGCCAGAAGTCCTTGGCGAGGAAGACGCCGACGACGTTGTCGAGCGTGTCTTCGTATACCGGATAGCGCGAGTACCGCTCGCGGCGGAGCAGGTCGCGAAGCTCCGCCTCGGTCGCCGTGATGTCGAGCGCCACGATCTCCGTCCGCGGGCGCATCACGTCGCGCGCCTTCTTGCTGTGGAAGTCGAACACGCCGGCGAGCATCGCCGTGTCCGACTCGTCGAGGACCCCGTGCGCGCGCGACTGCATGACGAGCAGCCGCAGCTCGTCCGGCGAATGCACGCGCTCCGACTCGCTCATCGGCCGCATCCCCGCCAGGCGCAGCATGAACGCCGCCGCGCCGTTCAGCACCCAGATCGCCGGCGACGTGATCGCGGCGAACCCGATCAGCGGCCGGGCGACCCACCGGCTCACCCCCTCCGGCCGGGCCAGGGCGAGCGACTTCGGCGCCAGCTCCCCCACCACGATGTGGAGGAAGGTGATGATCGTGAATCCGATCGCGACCGTCGCCCCGGTCTCGGCGACCGAGCTGCTGACGTTCGCGCCGAATACGGCGAACAGCGCCTCGAGCGCGCCCGCTACCGCCGGCTCCCCGATCCAGCCGAGCGCGAGCGAGGCGAGGGTGATCCCGAGCTGGGTCGCCGAGATGTACCGGTCGAGCGAGCGGAGCGCGTACTGGGCGGCTCGCGCGCCACCGTCCCCCTTCGCCGCCATCTCGTCGAGCCGGCTCCGCCTCGCGCCGACAAGGGCAAACTCCGCCGCGACGAAGAACGCGTTGGCGAGGACCAGCAGCACCACCGCCCCCAGCC
The DNA here is from genome assembly GCA_035551575.1 of Gemmatimonadaceae bacterium. GTDB lineage: Bacteria > Gemmatimonadota > Gemmatimonadetes > Gemmatimonadales > Gemmatimonadaceae > JABFXC01. The sequence goes on along the minus strand of DASZNJ010000402.1, from coordinate 7,915 downwards.
GCCAGGCAATTCCGCTCGCATGAAGGTCCACCGACTCGGATCCGCTGATAACTCCTCCGTAACGTGCGTAACGGTGGGTCGTCCCCCTCTATGGCGAAATGCGTCTGGCGAAATGCCAGACCTGACCATATAACGGCTGTCCTGCCCACACGGCAAGACGCCGACTCGACCGTGCGACTGACGCCCCTCTCCGACGATACCGCCCGAAAAGCAATCCTTGATCCGCGCCGCTTCCTGCGTTGGGTCTACATCGGGCGCTTGTCGCTCGGGAGCGCGATCTTCGTCGCCGCCGTCTTCGCCGGGGACAAGGCCGATCCGGCGAACACGATGGTCGCGTCGCTCGCCTTCGCCGCCGCAGTCGCCTTCACCGCGGCCTCGTGGTGGGCGGCGACCGTCCAGCGCCGGATGCCGGCGGCGACGTTCTTCTATCTGCAGTCTCTCTTCGACGTCGGGCTGGTCACGGCGATCGTCCATGTCACGGGCCGCGCCGCGTCACCTTTCGCCGCGCTCTACATCCTCGTCATCGCGGTCGCCTCGCTCCTCCTCCCCGGAGCCGGCGGCCTGCTCGTCGCCTCCCTCTGCAATGTAGTCTTCTTCGCCGATGCCATCCTTGGCCGCGACGGCGGCTACGACGTGGCGCTCGGGCTCCAGCTCGGGATCTTCGCCATCGTCGCACTGGGCAGCGGCATGGTGTCCGCCAAGCTCCGCGAGGGAGCCGCCGGCCGGGACCTGCTTGCCGCCGAACTGGTGCAGGCGCGCCTCGAGGCGGCCGACATCCTGCACAACATCCGCAGCGGGATCGTCACCGTCGACATCGGCGGGCGGCTTCTCTACGCGAATCCCGCGGCCAGCGAGCTGCTCGGCACCGACCTCGACTCCCACGTCGGCCAGCCGTTCTTCGACTGGCTCGCCCCCGTCGCGCCGGTGCTCACCGACGCGCTGCGCCAGAGTGTGACGACGCGCGAGCGCATCGTTCGCGCCGAGGGGCCGATGTACCGCGACGGCCAGACGCTGACGCTCGGCGTCACCACCACCGCGCCCGAATCCCCGAGCGATGATCCCCATCGGCTCGCGACGTCGACCGCGATCTTCCAGGACATATCCCACAACAAGCGCCTCGAGTCGCTCCGCGTGCGCACGGAGCGTCTCGAGGCGGTCGCCGAGCTGAGCGCGTCGCTCGCGCACGAAATCCGCAATCCGCTCGCCTCGATCCGCAGCGCGGTCGAGCAGCTCGCCACCGGCCGCCGCGCCACCGACGACGACCGCGTGCTCGGCGACCTCGTCATTCGTGAGTCGGACCGCCTGTCGCGCCTGCTCGGCGAGTTTCTCGACTTCGCCCGCACGCGCGCCACCGTCATCCAGCCCGTCGATCTGGGCGCGATCGCGCGCGCCGCGGCCAGCCTCGCCGCGGCGCACCCGTCGCGCGCCGAGGGGGTCGTCGTCCGCTGCTCGATCCCGGACGAACCGCTGGTGATCGAAGCCGATGAGGACCTGCTGCATCGCGCGATCTTCAACCTCGCGCTCAACGCCGTGCAGGCCGCGCCGTCAGGCGGCCGCGTCGACGTCGACATCGTCCCCCTCCCGGCGGATGAGGTTCCCGCCGGTGCCGCCTTCGAGGCGGGGGCGATCGCGCTGCGCGTCACCGACGACGGACCCGGCATCCCCCCGGAGCTTCGCGCCCGCATGTTCGACCCCTTCGTCACCACCAAGGAGGGCGGGAGCGGCCTTGGCCTCCCCGTCGTCCATCGCGCCGTCGAAGCGCACCGCGGGCTCGTCCTCGTCGACTCGTCGAGCCGGGGCACCCGCTTCACCATGCTTCTCCCTCTCGCCCAGACCGGATCCACCGAGGAATCGTGACCGAACGCGCCCCCACGCCTAACGGCAACGCCCCCCGCGTCCTCGTCGTCGATGACGAGTCGGGGATTCTCGACACCCTGCGGATCCTCCTCAAGAACGAGGGGTTCTCCGTGATCACCGCCCTCGGCGGACGCGCCGGACTGGAGCAGCTCGCGTCGCAGGCGCCCGACATCGTCCTCACCGACGTGCGGATGCCGAGCGTGACCGGCCTCGACGTCCTCGCCGCCGCGCGCACCCAGAGCGCCGAGACCCCGGTCGTCCTGATGACCGCGCAGGCGACGCTGCAGTCGGCGATCCAGGCGGTGAACGAGGGTGCCTTCTACTACCTGCAGAAGCCCTTCCGCAACGACGAGCTGGTGGCGATCCTCCGCCGGGCCGCCGAGACCCGTGCCCTCAAGATCGAGAACACGACGCTCAAGCAGGAGATCCGCCGCCGCGACTTCGGCGACGTCTCCCGCCCGTTAGGCACGGCCCGCGCCTGGACCGAGGTTCTCCGCGTCGCCGAGACCGTGGCACCGACCGACTCGACGGTGCTCATCCAGGGGGAGTCGGGAACGGGAAAGGAAGTCATCGCCCGCTACATCCACACGCTGTCGGCGCGCTCCGCGAGGACCTTCGCATCGATCAACTGCGGCGCGCTCCCCGAGAGCCTGCTCGAGAGCGAGTTGTTCGGTCACGTGAAGGGATCGTTCACCGGCGCGGTCAAGGACAAGGCCGGGCTCTTTGCCGCCGCCTCCGGGGGAACGTTCTTCCTCGACGAGATCGGCGAGACGACCCCGGCGACGCAGGTGAAGCTGCTCCGCGTCCTCCAGACGCGCGAGGTCATCCCGGTCGGCGCGACCGACCCGCAGCCGATCGACGTCCGCCTCATCGCGGCGACCAATCGCGACCTCGACGAGGAGATCAAGCGCGGCACCTTCCGCGGTGACCTCTTCTACCGCCTGAACGTCATCGCGCTGCACCTGCCGCCCCTCCGCGAGCGGCGTGAGGACATCCCGCTGCTCGCCGAGCACTTCCTCCATCGCTCCGCCGGGCAGGCGAAGGAAGATCCGAAGCGGCTCAGCCCACTCGCGATCGAGGCGCTCCAGTCGTACGACTGGCCCGGCAACGTCCGCGAGCTGGAGAACGCGCTCGAGCGCGCCGTGATCCTCACCCGCGGCTCGCAGATCGACGTCGGCGCGTTTCCGGAGCGGGTCGTCGAGCGCAAGGCGCGTCCGCTCATCAGCGACGCTCCCCCGGCCAACCCCACCCTCGACGCCGTCGAGCGGGCTTACATTATGTGGGTCCTGCAGAGCGAGGGCGGCAACAAGACGCGCGCCGCCGACATCCTCGGCATCGACCCGTCCACCCTGTACCGCAAGCTCTCGCGCTACGGCGTCGAAGCCTGACGCCGCGCTGCCTAACGATCGCGTACCTCCTTCCGTCATGACCGCTCCCGACTCGAACCCGCTCACCTCCGCCCCGGCGTCCGGCCGGCGGGGCGGGCGCCTCGATGGACTCCTCGGTGGCAGGGCCCCGCGCATGCGCGGACGCACCCCCCTCGAGCCGTCGGCGCTCGTCCTCTCCGTCCTCATCCCGGTCTACAACGAGCGCGCGACGATCGAGACGATCGTCGAGCAGGTCCGCGGCGCGGTCGACGTGCAGACGCAGATCATCTGCGTCGATGACTGCTCGACCGACGGGACGCGCGACATCCTCGCCCGGCTCAGGCAGGAGGGACGCATCGACGTCCTCATCCTGCACGAGCACAACAGGGGGAAGGGCGCCGCGATCCGCACCGCGCTCGCCGCCAGCACGGGCAACGTCGTCATCGTCCAGGACGCCGACCTCGAGTACGATCCCGCCGACTGGCCCGCCCTCCTTCAGCCGATCATCGACGGCAAGGCCGACGCGGTCTTCGGCTCGCGCTTTCTCGGCGGCCCGCACCGCGTGCTGTTCTTCTGGCACATGGTCGGGAACAAGATGTTCACGCTCATGAGCAACATCTTCACGAACCTCAACCTCACCGACATGGAGACCTGCTACAAGGCGATCCGCGGTGAGATCGCGCGATCGCTCACCCTCACCGCCGACCGCTTCGGCTTCGAACCCGAGGTGACCGCCCGGCTCGCCCAGGCCAACGCGCGCATCTACGAGGTCCCGATCTCCTACTCCGGACGCACCTACGCCGAGGGGAAGAAGATCGGCTGGAAGGACGGCGTCGCCGCCTTCTGGCACATCGCGAAGTACAATCTCTGGAACAGGTGAGATCGTGAAGGAGAGGCTTCGCCGCTGGTGGCCAGCCGCCGCGATCGTGTTCCTCGCGATCGCCGTCTCCGCCACATCCCTCGGCAATGCGTACGCCTACGACGACGGGTACATGGTGCTCGCGAACGAACGGATCCGTTCGCTGCGCAACATCCCGGCGCTGTTCGCCGATTCCTACTGGGGGAAGGAGAGCACCGCCGGGGGCTACCGCCCGCTGACGCTCGCCCTGCTCACGATCCAGCACGTGCTCGGCGGCGGTGGCCCCTTCGCGATGCACCTCGCGAACGTCCTCTTCTACGCGGCACTCTGCTGGGCCGTATTCGCGCTTGCCCGACGCGTCCTCCCGCCCGTCGCGGCGTGGATCGCGGCCGCACTCTTCGCCGTGCATCCCGTGCACGTCGAATCGGTCGCCAACATCGTCGGCCAGGCCGAGGTCACCGCGGCGCTCGCCTGTGTCGCCGGCGTCCTCCTCTACATTCGCGAGCGCGACTCCGGTCGCATGCGCTGGCGCGCGACGGCCGGGATCCTCGGCTGCTTCATCGCGGCGGTCCTCATCAAGGAAAACGGCGCGGTCTTCCCGGTGCTCCTGCTCGTCGCCGAGCTCACCGTCGTCCGCGACCCGCGTCCCGTCCGCGAGCGCTTCGTCACCGCGCGCCCGCTCGTGCTGCTGCTGACCCTCGTCGGCCTCCTCTACGTCTGGGTCCGGGCTCGCGTGCTCGGCGATCTCGCCGGGATGCCGCCCCACGTCGCCTACGTCGGGCTGCACCTGACGAACGCGCATCGCGTGCTGACGATGATCGGCATGGCCAGGGAGTGGGTCCGGCTGCTCCTCTGGCCCGCTCGCCTCGCCGCCGAGTACTCGCCGCCGATGATCCCGTTCGCGATCGGGATGAGCAGCGAGCAGCTGCCGGGACTCCTCGCGCTCGTCGTCACGTTAGGCACGCTCTGGGTCGCGATCAGGCGGCACTGGAACGACGTCGCCTTCGGGATCGCCTGGACGGTCCTCGCCATCCTCCCGGTGAGCGGCTTCCTCGTCCCGACCGGCTTCATCCTCGCCGAGCGGACGATGATGCTGCCGAGCGTCGGCGCCATGCTCACCGTCGGGGCGATCGGGTGGCGCCTGTGGGCGGCGATTCCCGCCGGGCAGCGCGCGGCACGGGGCCTCCGGATGGCCGCCGCCGGTGCGCTCGCGCTCGTGATGGCGCTCGGCTTCACCCGCAGCGCCCTCAGGCAGGTCGTCTGGCGGAACAACGACACACTCTTTCCGACCACCGTGCACGATGCGCCGAACAGCTATCGCGCGCACCAGATCATGGGCGCATGGCTGTTCGCGAACGGCTACAAGGGCGAGGGGGAAAAGGAGATGTGGGAGGCGATCCGCCTCTTTCCATATGATCCGATCCCCCCCTTCCTGATGGCCGAGGAATACAGGAAGAAGGGCGCGTGCGACCGCGCCGTGCCGCTGTACCGGTGGGCGCTGGCCACGACCGACACCGCGATGGGCTTCGCGCTCGGGCCGTACGCGCGCTGCCTCCTCCAGATGGGGAAGCTCGACGAAGCGCATGCCCAGGCGATGCGCGGCGTCGCCCGCGGGGAGGAGGTGCGCAGCTATCGCCGCCTCCTGCACGAAGTCGATTCGATCCGCAACGTCGTTCGTCGCGGAGGGCCCCTCGGGCCGATGCCGAGCGCGTATCCCGCGCCCCCGAAGGCGGCCTTGCAGAAAGCTGGCGATGTGCGGCACCCCTCGCAGAACGCAGGAGCGCCGGCGGGGGGCGCCGGCGGGCTCTAGAAGTGTAAGTGATGCAGCAACAATGACTTACGAAGATTGCCCAGTCTGGTATGCGCGTTGCCTTACCATGGCTCCGGAATCACTGCCGAAGTCGGTTGTGAGGTCCTGAAACCCCCCTGAAACGGAGAGCATCCAATGCTTCGCAACACGCGCAAGGGCTTTACCCTGATCGAGCTTCTGATCGTCGTCGTCATCATCGGCATTCTTGCCGCGATCGCGATTCCGAAGTTCGCGAACACGAAGGAGAAGGCGTACATCGCCGCGATGAAGTCGGACCTGCGTAACCTGGTCACCGCGGAAGAGGCGTTCTTCGCTGACTCGGTCCGCTACGAGGCGACCCCGGCGAACCTGAACTTCCGCCCGTCGACTGGCGTCGGCACCCCGACGATCGCGGTTGGCGCGGGCTACTGGTCGGCGACGGTCACGCACAGCCAGGTTGCTGGCAAGACCTGCCAGATCGCGGTCAACACGAACAACACGCTCGTGACGACTGCTGGCGACGGCGAGCCGGCTTGCAAGTAACACGATCGTAGTGAGAGAGGGGGTCGGGCTGATGCCCGGCCCCCTTTTTCGTTCTCCCCACTCGGCGAACGACGGACGACCGCGGGCGCGCAGCCGCTGTAACGGGACTCTCTTTCTATCGTCCCTCACAGGACATGGCTCCCCCCCTCATTACCGCCCCGAACACGACTGCGCCGCCCGAGGCGCGCACGTCGCTGCGCGCGGAGCTGCTCGTCGGGCTCGGGTTGCTGGCCGCCGCGGCGCTGGTCGTCGCGGTCGCCAGCGTCGTGCTGTTCTGGGGGTACATCGACTCGGGGCTCGGCGCGCTCTGGATGACGCTGCTCGTCGCGTGCGACGTCGTGGTGTTCGTGGCGCTCGGCGCCTTTCAATTGAAGCGCGCGGTTGTCGGTCCGCTCGCGCTCGCGGTCGACGCGACATCGGCGATCGCCGCCGGCGACCTGTCGCGTCGGGTTCCCGATGCCTCGACGCGGGAGCTCGCCACCCTCGCCGCGAGCATCAACAGGATGACCGACCACCTGCTCGCCGAGCAGGTGCAGCGCATCCGTGCCGAGAAGCTGGCAGGGATCGGCCGGCTCGCCGCGGGCGTCGCGCACGAGATCGGGAACCCGTTAGGCGCGATCATCGGCTACGCGCACCTGCTCCGCACCCGCAGCGCGGGGGATCCGCGGGCGGCCGAGGTCCTCGACGGCCTCGAACGCGAGAGCGCGCGCATCGATCGCATCGTGCGCGGCCTGCTCGACTACGCCCGGCCGCGCCGCAGCTCGAGCAGCCGCGTCGACGTCAACGAGACCATCTGCTCCATCGCGCGCCTGCTGACCGACCAGGGAGTCTTTCGCCGCATCGAGCTCTCGCTCACCCTCGACGGCGACGCTCCGATGGTCCGTGGCGAGCGGCATGAGCTCGAGCAGATGCTGGTGAACCTGCTGCTCAACGCCGCCGACGCGATGGACCGCGCCGGGAAGCTCGCCGTGGTCAGCTACCGTGTCGAACCGGGAGAGCTCGAGGAGAGCGTCATCAGGCGCGAGGACGACCCGCCGCAGGCATGGACCCCGCGCCGGCTTTCGCCGCGCGTCCGCCACTGGCTCGAGACGACGCAGCCCGGAGCGATCCTCAAGCTCGTCGTCGCGGATAGCGGGCCGGGGATCGCCGACGAGGACACCGAGCGCGTCTTCGATCCCTTCTTCACCACGAAAGAGCCGGGGCAGGGGACCGGGCTCGGTCTGGCGATCGTCGCCCGCGTCGTCGAGGACCTGCGGGGAACGATCTGGGTCGAGCGCGCCCGCGAGGGTGGTGCCGCCTTCCACGTGCTGCTGCCGATGGCGGCGGCCTCGCTCACCCCGGTCGGCGCGCGAGGGAGCGCCGCCGCCGGCATCCCCGCCCACGGTGTCGCGACCGGGGCACGTTAGGCGCCGATGCGGATCCTCGTTGTCGACGACGAGCCGGGGCTCCGGCACACCATCTCCCTCATCCTCCGCGAGGACGGGCACGAGGTCGAGGCGG
>DASZNJ010000401.1:0-3024 GCA_035551575.1 Gemmatimonadaceae bacterium | reverse complement strand
CGGTGCCGGCCCGGCTCGTGGGGGCGACGGTCGCGGTGCATGAATCCGCCGCGGGCTTCGCCATCGAGCACGCCGACACGATCGTCGCGGAGCACGCACGGCGTCCGCGGCAGCAGGTCGTCATGGATCCGGCGCACTACGCGGGGCTCTTGCGCGTCGATCGCACGCCACGGGCGCTCGCGCCCCCGCAGTACGATCCCCGCTATCAGCACGTCGGGCTCGTCGAGCGGCGCGATCTCGCCATCTATGACGAGCTGTGCGAGACGGTGGCGGTGAGCGCATGACCACACGCACCGCGTCCAGCGCGACCTCCATGACGACGCCGGAGATCGAACAGCTGACGGCCGACTGCACGCAGCTCCGCCTGACGAAGATCGCCGCCACGCTGCCGACGCTCCTGGAGGACGCGGCGGCGCAGGAGCTCAGCTACAGCGCCTTCCTCTCGAGCGTGCTCCGGACGGAGGTCGCCTCGAAGCAGGAGAAGCATCACACGATGCGCGTGCAGATGGCGCGCTTCCCATTTCACAAGACACTCGACGGCTTCGACTGGAAGGCGCAGCCCTCGATCGAGCCCAAGGTGATCAAGGAGCTCGCCACGATGCGCTTCGTGGCCAACGGGGCGAATGCGCTCCTGCTCGGCCCACCGGGCGTGGGCAAGACGCACTTGAGCGTCGCCCTCGGCATGGAAGCCTGTCGGCTCGGCCTCCGGGTCGCCTTCACCACGGCGGCGGCGCTGATCACGACGCTGGGGAAAGCCCTCTATGAAAATCGACTGGATGAGCGCCTCAAGATCCTCACCCAGCCCAAGCTCTTGATCATCGACGAGATCGGCTACATCCCGATCGACCGGCAGGGGGCGAACCTCTTCTTTCAGCTCGTGAGCCGGCGCTACGAGCGAGGCTCCATCCTCTTGACGAACAATCAGAGTCTCGGCGCGTGGGGCGACGTCTTCGGCGATGCGGTGATCGCGCGCGCGATCCTCGATCGGCTCCTGCACCACGCAACCACCGTGAACATCGAGGGCGAGTCCTACCGGCTCCGTGAGAAGCGGAAGGCGGGGCTGATGCGGTCTTCCCTCACCCCACCCCGGAGTGAGGAGTAGTACAGGTAGGGACTTTCAGACGATCGCAGGTAGGGAATATCAAACGATCGTTGACACCCGAGACATTTCTGCCTTGAATACCTCCGCCTAACGAAGGATGGAGCGGGCGTTGGCGCAGCCCGGGTCTCGGCAAGGCTGACGTACCGACCACTGCCGCGGATGACCTGGTCGTGGACGGGGATGTCCGCAAGTCGGCCGGCGGCGACCATCTGCTCGATGAGGAGCCGGCCGTCGGATGACGCGGTCGGATCACCGACGGGTGGTTGTGCGACAGCGCGTCGCGAGACGCCTGCACAAGCGCGATCACCACGCCCACTGCCAGGCAACGTGCAACATGTAACTGTGCTTGAGCTGCGGGCCGTCCAGCGACTCCGCGACTGGCACGTCGAACTGCGCGAGGACCTGCTGACCCTTGAGTATGCGGCGTCGAGGGAGCGTGACTCCGATCGAGGCATCGACACGCTTGCCGCCCTGCAGCCTCGCATCCTTGGTAGGCTCGTCCGTGGGGTCGAGCAACGCGTCGGACCCGTGGATGCTTTCCCGCACTTCACCAGTGGCACCGGCTGATACACTCACCAGGCCACTCAGGCTGCGGGCGAGCCAGACGCCCGGGTCGTAGGTATTCCCCAGCCGGTACCCATGCTCGTTGGTGCCCATGCGAACCGTGGACGTAAGCTCCGCGCCCCAGCTCCACGGCAACGTCTGGCCAAGATAGATGATGCCCGGAAGGAGCGAATATGTCCCCGAGCCCGTCTGCATCGGATACTCTGTCCGATTGCCTTCTGCATCGCGCTGGTTGACCGATCCGGTGGGAAGGGCTACCCCGAAGTCCGCGAGGATCCGGTGTCGCATGTCAGCCCCGGGCCGCACGGAGTACAGTCCGCGGAGCTCGACGTCACCTGATCCGTTGCTTCGCTCCGTCGATCGCGTGCCGTCGCGATGGAGTTCGCCCATCGACATCGTCACGTACGGCACCATCGCCATGGCGGTGAAGCGTGCAGTCGGGGCGTACATCAGCATCCCCATGTGCGTCCGCATCGTCATGTCGGTCGGCGTCGTCGCGAATCGACTGAGTACACGCGCCTCGCTCACGCTGTTGGTGCCTTCCAGCAGGCCGCTCATCCGGTCGTTCATGATCTGATAGCCCGCCATCCACTGCTCCGCCCGGCCGATCATGATCCCGAACGGAAGGGGAGCGCCCATCATCATCCGCATCTGGGAATCCTGCGTGGCCGGCCGTCCCGAGTCCGCCGTCGGCATGGGCATCGTTGTGACTTGCGCGGACAACGGTCGACAGTTCGCGCTCGACAGAATAATGACGACGACCGAGGCGATGGCGACCGCAGAACTGGTCCAACGCGGGAAGCGCGCTTGCACGTGTGACATTCGGTTGTCTCCGGTAGGCGAGTTGCTGGCGGGGCGAGCAATAGACAATTCCCGTGCACGAAGCGCTCCCGAGCTTGTCAGTCGCCCCTGCAGCCCCATCGCGGGTGGACTTTCGTTCACTGATCGTCACGCTTCGCATCCCGACCACGCTCATCATTGGCGCGCATCTCGCCTGCTGCTGCCAGCGACGCGCGGTCTCTCTGCTCCGTTAGGCTCGCGATGGCGGGACTCATGCGCGGGGACCGTAGCCCTCTCGGCGGCGTCGCGGGCGGGCGCTTGTGCCGGCTGGCTGAATGCTCTACGCCCTTCTCCGGCTTGTTTGCCTGTTCTTCACGGATTTTAGGCACTGCGGCGTGACAAGTGATCCGGGTTTTGCCATGCTGCGGCCATCGGGGGTGCGCGATGGCATTGGAGGCGTGGCGCACGTTGCTGGGTGGGCGGGATGGCTTTGAGCTGATCGACGTCGAGGAGCATCCTGTCGGGCCGACGCAGCTGATCCCGGAGCTCGTGCTGCGATTGCGGGCAATCCCTGGACA
>DASZNJ010000400.1:0-2357 GCA_035551575.1 Gemmatimonadaceae bacterium | reverse complement strand
TTCAGCCAGCGGCGGAGCGGCTCGCGCCCGCGCTCGCCGAGACGCGTGCGGCGATCGAGGGCGGACTCCCGACGATCGGCATCTGCCTCGGCATGCAGCTGCTCTTCGACGACAGCGACGAGGGACCCGGCCGCGGGCTTGGCGTGATCCCGGGACATGTCGAGCGGATCCGGTCACCGCGGATTCCGCACATCGGCTGGAATACCGTCGATCCGGTCGCGGGAAGCGCGCTCGCTTCAACTCCGCTCGACGCCGCCTACTTTGCACACAGCTACGTCTGCCGGCCGCGCGACGAGGGAGTCGTGACGGCATGGACCACCGAGGGCGGTGACCGTTTTCCCTCGGCGGTACGCGCGGGGAGCGCGACCGGCGTGCAATTTCACCCTGAGAAGAGCTCGCGTGAGGGCGTCGCCCTGCTCGCCGCGCTCGTTACCGAGGCACTCGGATGATCGCGATCCCGGCGGTCGACATTCGTGAAGGGGCATGCGTACAGCTCGTCGGCGGGTCGTACGACGCGGAGCGCATCCGGATCCCCGATCCCGCCGGGATCGCGCGCGCGTGGACCGACGCCGGGTTCACGCGACTGCACGTCGTCGACCTCGACGCGGCAACCGGGCGGGGCTCGAACGAGCGGATAGTCCGCGACCTGATCGGGCTGAGCGACATGCTCGTCCAGGTGGGCGGCGGAGTGCGGAGCGAGGACGCCATCGAGCGGCTGCTGCGCGATGGCGCGGAATATGTCGTCGTCGGGACGCGGGCGATCGAGGAGCCGGACTGGCTGCACGGGATCGCGACGCAGTATCCCGGCGAGATCATCGTCGCTGCCGACGTCCGCGAGCGGCGCGTCGTGACGCACGGTTGGGAGAAGCTGCAGCACCGCGACATCCTCGACGTCATCGCCGATTTGAACGACAGCCCATTGGGCGGCGTGCTCGTCACCGCGGTACACAAGGAAGGGCAGATGCGGGGGACGGATCTCTTCCTGATGGAGGACGTCGCCGAGGAATGCGCGTTTCCCGTGCTCGCATCCGGGGGAATCACGACGATGAATGACCTGCGCGCGCTCGCCGAGCGCGGCATCGCTGGTGCGGTGATCGGGATGGCGCTGTACACGGGCGCGCTCGATCCGCGCGCCGTCTCCGGGGAGTTCTGCGAATGAGGAGCCTGGCATGAGTGTCGTCGAGCGTCAGACGAAGGAGACGCGCATTCGCGTCGAGGCGAAGCCGGGGAAGGGCCTCGGCGCCTCGCAGACCGGCGTAGAATTCCTCGATCACATGATGGTCGCCCTGGCGCGCTACTCGGGGCTCGATCTCGAGGTCGCGGCGACGGGCGACCTTCGCCACCACACGATCGAGGACGTCGCGATCTGCGTCGGGGCCGCGGTCAGGGAGATCACGCCGGCGACCGCGGCGCGCTACGCCCACCGGGTCGTCCCGATGGACGACGCGCTCGTCGAGTGCGCGGTCGATCTCGGGGGGCGGCCGTACTATCGCGGGCCGCTCCCGTCCTCGCTGTACGATCACTGGATGCGCTCCTTCGCCGACAACGCGATGGCGACGGTGCACATCCGGGTGCTGCGCGGCGTCGATCGCCATCACATCGTCGAAGCCGGCTTCAAGGCGTTAGGCCTCTGCCTGCGCGACGCCCTCGCCGACGACGGCGTCGTCTTCAGCACGAAGGGCTCGGTCGGGCTGCAGGTGAGCGAATGACGACGCCAGGCCGCGGAGGTGCACGGTGCTGACGCGCCGTCTCATCGTCTGCCTCGACGTCGCCGGGGGACGGGTCGTGAAGGGCGTGCAGTTCGAGTCGCTGCGCGATGTCGGCGATCCGGTGCTGCTCGCCGAGCGCTATGAGCGCGAAGGTGCCGACGAGATCGTCTTCCTCGACATCTCGGCGAGCGCGGAAGAGCGCGCGACGCTCCTCGACCTCGCGCGGCGGACCGCCGAGCGGCTGTTCATCCCCCTCACCATCGGCGGCGGGATCCGCACCGCCGACGACGTCGGCCGCGCGTTGCGCGCGGGAGCGGACAAGACGAGCCTCAACTCGTCGGCGATCGAGCGGCCGGAGGTGCTCACCGAGGCGGCGGAGCGCTTCGGTGCGCAGTGCGTCGTGGCGAGCATCGACGCGCGGCGCGAAGCTGACGGCTGGCGCGTCTACTCGCGCGGGGGTCGCGTCGCGACCGGGCTCGAGGCGGTGAGCTGGGCGCGTGAGTGCGTCGATCGCGGGGCGGGGGAGATCCTGCTCACCAGCATCGACCGCGACGGCGCGCGCACGGGCTACGACCTCGAGCTGACGCGCGCGGTCGCCGGCGCGGTGAACGTGCCGGTGATCGCGTCGGGCGGGGCGGGGGACGCCCG
>DASZNJ010000399.1:0-6576 GCA_035551575.1 Gemmatimonadaceae bacterium | reverse complement strand
GATCCCCGGATTCTTCCGCTCCTGCCTCGTCATCGACAGGACGATGGCCTCGGCATGCTTCATCCGCTTGCCATCCGGATCGGCCTCGCGGACCTGCTTGAGCGCCTTCGCGTTGACACCCGGCAGCATCTTCAGCAGGCCCTCGATGGGGCCCATCCGCTCCATCTGCTTCATCGCGGTGAGGAAGTCCTCCAGGTCCATGCCTTCCTTGCGGACCTTCTTCTCCATCCGCTTCGCTTCTTCGGCGTCGAAGGTCGTCTGCGCCTTCTCGACGAGGCTGACGATGTCGCCCTGCTGGAGGATGCGGCCCGCCATGCGCTCGGGATGGAACTCCTCGAGCGCATCCGGCTTCTCGCCGACGCCGATGTACTTGATCGGCTTCTTCGTGACCCCGTAGATCGACAGCGCGGCGCCGCCGCGGGCGTCGCCGTCCATCTTGGTCAGGATGACGCCGGTCACGCCTAACGCCTTGTCGAACCCTTCGGCGATGCGGACCGCTTCCTGGCCCGTCATCCCGTCGGCGACGAAGAGGATCTCGTCCGGGCGGATCGACTCCTTCAGCCGGACGAGCTCCTGCATCATCTGCTCGTCGATCTGCAGCCGCCCGGCGGTGTCGACGATGACGACGCGGTCGCGCTCGCGCTTCGCCTGGTCGATCCCCGCCTTCGCGATCCTGACGACGTCGGTGGTCGTCCGGTCCGCGTACACCGGGACGTCGAGCTGCTTGCCGAGGGTCTCGAGCTGGTCGATGGCGGCCGGGCGATAGACGTCGGCCGCGATCAGCCGCGTCGGGCGTCCCTCGCCCTTGAGGCGCCGCGCGAGCTTGCCGGCGGTAGTCGTCTTGCCGGAGCCCTGCAGGCCGACCATCATCACGACCGTCGGCGGGATCGAGCTGAGCTTGAGCCCCTCGCGACGCTCGCCGAGCATCGCGGTCAGCTCGTCGTGGACGATCTTGACGAGCTGCTGCGCGGGGGAGACGGTCCGCAGCTGCGAGACCCCGACCGCCTTCTTCTCGACGCGCTCGAGGAACTCGCGTGTGAGCTGGAAGTTGACGTCCGCCTCGAGGAGGACGCGACGTACCTCCCGGAGCCCATCCTTGATGTCGGCTTCGGTCAGGACTCCGCGCCCGCGGAGGCGGGCAAAGGTGGCCTCGAGTTTTTCGCTGAGCTCATCGAACATAGCCCTGAAACGTAGCCGCGATTAGACTTGTGTTCAAGGCGCACTCCAGACCGGATGTCGCGTTCGCGGCACCGGGCACGCGGAGTGCGTGGCTGGCGTCCCCCCCCGTTCGCCGGCCGACGTACCCTGGCACCGCAGCCCGCTCCCATGGCCAAGACGACGCAGCGCAAGGAAGAAATCCTCAAGTCCGAGCTCCCGCCGACGCTCCCGCTGATGGCGCTGCGCTCGACGATCGTCTACCCGCTGGGCACTATCGCCGTGCAGATGGGGGCGCCGGAGAACCTCTCGCTCCTCCGCTCCTTCGAGGAGCCCGGGTTGATCGTCGCCCTCGTCGTCGCCACCGGAGACCACGACGAGCCGGTCGATACGCGGCGCTTCATCGGCCGGGTCGGCGTCGCCGCCCGCGTGCACGAGCGCATCAACCTCCCCGGCGACACGGTGCAGATCACCCTGCAGGGGCTGCGCCGCATCGTCGTCGACGAGATCGAACAGGACCTCCCCTTCCCCGTCGCCGTCATCCGCGGCGCCAAGGAGACCTCGGCCGACCCGAACGAGGTCGACGACCTCGTCTCACGCATCGTCGCCGCCGCCGAGACGCTGGCCGACCTCGTCGACCGCATCCCCGACGAGGTGCCGGCGATCCTCAAGATGAACATCTCGGATCCGGGGCGCTTCGCCGACCTCGCGGCGACGAACATGAACTTCCGCATCTCGGACAAGGACGAGGTGCTGCAGCGCCTCGACGTCGGCCAGCGGCTGCGCTTCATCCTCAACCGCCTCGAGCGCGAGGTCGCGCGGGCGCGGGTGATGGAGGATGTGAAGCGCCAGACCGAGGTGAAGATCGAGCAGCACCAGCGCGAGTTCTACCTCCGCCAGCAGCTGCGCGCGATCCAGGCCGAGCTCGGGGAGGCGGATCCCGGGGACAAGGAAGCGTCGGAGATCCTCCGCAGGATCGACGAGGCGAAGCTGCCGGAGAAGGTGCACGCCGAGGCGAAGCGCGAGACCGAGCGGATGCGGATGCTGTCGCCGGCCTCGAGCGAGTACCAGGTCATCCGCACCTACCTCGACTGGATCCTCGCCCTTCCCTGGCACAAGCGCTCGGGCGACGACAGCATCTCGCTCGAGAAGGTCCAGGAGGCGCTCGACTCGCGGCACTACGGGCTGGGCGAGGCGAAGGAGCGCATCATCGAGTTTCTCGCCGTGCGCAAGCTGCGCGGGGGCGACCCGCACGGGCCGATCCTCTGTCTGGTCGGCCCGCCCGGCACCGGGAAGACATCGCTCGGCGAGGCGATTTCGTCTGCGATCGGTCGCAAGTTCTACCGCATCTCGGTCGGCGGGGTGCGCGACGAGGCGGAGATCCGCGGCCACCGCCGCACCTACGTCGGGGCGATGCCCGGGCTCCTCGTCCAGGCGCTGCGCCGCGTCGCGGTCACCGACCCGGTGTTCATGATCGACGAGATCGACAAGATGTCGCACGGCGGCCCGTCAGGCGACCCGACCGCGGCCATGCTCGAGGTTCTCGACCCGTCGCAGAACCACGAGTTCGTCGACCACTACCTGAACCTTCCGGTCGACCTCTCGGGGGTGCTGTTCATCTGCACCGCGAACAACCTCTTCGACATCCCGGCGCCGCTGCGCGACCGCATGGAGGTCATCCGGATCGCCGGCTACACGATCGAGGAGAAGGTGGAGATCGCATGGCGCTACCTGCTGCCGCGGCTCCTCGAGGACCACGGCATCACCGACAAGGACATCCAGTTCACCGACGAGTCGTTAGGCTACATCAGCAGCCGCTATTCGCGTGAGGCGGGGCTACGCAACTTCGAGCGCAACCTCGCCGCGATCATGCGCAAGCGCGCGCGGAAGAAGGCGGGGGGCGAAGAGGGGGCGTGGGTCATCGACATCGACAAGGTGAGCGAGGTGCTCGGCGTGCCGCGCTACCAGGTCGAGGACGCGGAGATGGAGCCGGAGATCGGCGTCGTGACCGGCCTCGCCTGGACGGCGACCGGCGGCGAGCTGATGACCATCGAGTCGCTGCGGATGCCCGGGAGCGGGCGGCTGACGGTGACCGGGCAGCTTGGCGACGTGATGCGCGAGTCGGTCGACGCCGCCCTCAGCTACGTCCGGTCGCGGGCGGCGCAGATCGGCATCGACGACAAGGCGTTCCGCGAGTACGACCTGCACATCCACCTCCCCGCCGGCGCGATCCCGAAGGACGGCCCGAGCGCCGGCATCACCCTCTCACTGGCGATCGCCAGCGTCCTCAGCCAGCGCGCCGTGCGGCGCGACCTCGCGATGACCGGTGAGGTGACGCTCCGTGGACGGGTGCTCGAGATCGGCGGCGTCAAGGAGAAGGTCCTCGCCGCCTACCGCGCGGGGATCCGCGAGCTGATCATGCCGAAGGCGAACGAGAAGGACCTGCGCGACGTCCCCGACGAGGTGCGCCAGCACGTCCGCTTCCAGTTCGTCGAGAAGATGGACGAGGTCCTCCGCATCGCGCTGCTCCCTGCCGCCGAAGGCGGCCTCGCCGATGTCGGCGCCCCGCCCCATGGCGAGGAAGCACCGGCGAAAACGTCAGGCGAGGGCGTGAGCGGCAACGGCGCGCACGACGTCGAAGTCCCGAAGCCGGCGCCGGTGCAGGCGGGAACGGCGGAGTAGCTCGCGGCGAGAGAGGGAGAAAAACTGCGGCACGGCGCCACCACGGCACCGAGGCGCCGAGGACAGCTCGAAGGGCTGATCCATTCGGGCTCCGGTCGAACCGTCCCGGGCAGGCGAGGTGAGGTCATCTCGCCTGCTTGCCGCAAGCTGTTGACGGGTCCTGTTGGGAGTTTCGCTCGCCGATCGAGGGCGTAGCGGCTCGCGCGCATCAACAGGTTGGTACTACGATCACGCGGATTTCGCGGATGTCGCGGATCGTTCCCGGGGGCGGGCGGCGCTCCACATGGCCGCCCGAAGCAGTATCCGCGTCATCCGCGAAATCGTAGTTCCCGCTGTTACGAGCCGGAACGACCTGGGGCAAGCGCCCTGCGTCTCTGCCGCGCCGTGAGCCGTTCTCCGTGCCTTGTATCTACCGATTATGCGGAACACGCATCAGACTCGTGGACGAGGTGGGACCTCGGTGGCGCCGTGCCGCAGTCCACCCGCAGTTCGCCTCGATGTCTCAGCTCCCCAGCTTCACCGCTCCCGCATCGATCACGTCGGCAGACGCGCCCCCCGGTACGTCGATGTACAGCACGAAGCTCCGTCCGCCGTTCTCGCCGCCGGTGACGCGCAGGGTGCGGGCGGTGCCGGTGAACTCGGTGCCGCCGGCGATCGCGCGCTCGCGCTGGTTGCCGAAGCGGCGGGCGATCGTGCTCTTCAGCAGGTCGGCGAATTCGCCGGCGTCGAGCGCGGAGTCCCAGACGCTGTACCAGGCGATTCCCTCCCCCTTCGGCGTGCGCACCACCATCAGGCGGTCGCCGTCCCAGCCGTTGGCGCCGCGCACGGCGGCGGCCTGGTCGCGGAGGTGCTGGAAGATGAACAGCCGCGTGCCGAACTCGCCGAAGACGTCGTCGTAGACGCGGGTCGCGTTCCGCGGCGCGGGGAGCGTGACGCTGGTCGGCTCGTCGGGCGGCGACGACTCGTACGCGCGCGGGTGCATCACCTGTTCGGTCGATGACGGCATCCGCGTGAACGGCTGCTTTCCCGGCGACACCTCCTCGAAGCGCTTCACGAAATCGGCGCCGCTGAGGTACGGGAAGATCAGCGTCTCCTGGATGTACAGCGGCGCGCGCGAGAAGAGCGGCATCTGCGCGGAATTCTTGCGCACCGACTCGCGGATCCCGTCCCATCCGCCGGGGATGGCGCTGAGGTCGTTGTTCGTCGCGATGCGCAGCTGCTCGTACACCGCCTGCCCCTCGATCACCGCCTGCGCCGCGGCGGAGCGGTCGCCGTCGCTGTGCAGGTTCTGGATCGAGTCGAGGTTGATGTACTGGTCCTGCAGCGCGTGCACGAGCTCGTGCGTCACCGTCATCGACGCCATCGTCGGGTCGGCGCCCTTCACGACGTACAGCACCTTGGTCCGCGGGTCGTAGTAGCCGACGATCTGCTCGGTGAGGAGGTCGAGCAGGAAGGGACGGAGCTGCATCGTGTCGGGGATCAGCCCCAGCACGCGGAGCGCGCTCTGCTGCCCGGAGATCTCCGCGGCCGGCAGCGACTCGTTGAACTTGTCCTCGAGGAACTTGCGCACCTGGTCCTTGCTGCGCTCCTCCAGCTTCGGCGGCGTCCGGTACTTCAGCCCGACCGCGGCCTCGATCCGCGGCACCGCTTCCGCCACCTCGCGCGCGTAAGGCGCGTCGAGCGCGGCGTCGTGCGAGGCGCAGCCGGTGGCGGCGATCGTGCCTAACGTCAGGGAGGCGAGCAGCGAGCGGTGCATCGGGATCAGGCGCCGGCGAGGTAGGTGAGGTAGGCGTCGACCATCCGCCGCCCGTAGAGCAGCGTAATCAGTGCGGCGGGGGAAAGGAATACGCCAAAGGGGACCTGCGGCATCTCCTTCCCGCGCAGCTTCGACAGCGGAACGACGAGCGCGAGGAACACCACCGCGCCGATCGCCGCGCCTGCGAACACGGTGAGCAGCGCAAGCTCCGGCCCGACCGCGGCCCCGATGAACGCCATCAGCGTCACGTCGCCGAAACCCATCGCTTCCTTCTTCAGCGCCGCCTCCCCGAGCCAGCCGACGATCGCGATCGCCCCCGCCCCGGTGCAGGCGCCGAGGATCGCGCCGAACGGCCCGGCAAAGGGGGTCTGGTCACCGAAGAACATTCCGACGAACGCCGTCACCAGCAGGAAGACGAATCCGGTGATCGTGAACCCGTCCGGGATCGTGTAGGTGCGCAGGTCGGTGACCGCGACCCCGACGAGCAGCGTCGCGAACACCGCGAGGCGCAGGGCGACGAAGCTCGCGCCGAACCGCCAGGCGATGGCAAGCCAGATGAGCGCGACGAGCAGCTCGACCCCCGGGTACAGCGGAGAGATCGGCAGCCCGCAGCCGCGGCACTTGCCGCGCAGTACGAGCCAGCTCAGGATCGGGATGTTGTCGTACCAGGCGATCGCCTTCTCGCACCGCGGGCAGCGCGACCGCGGACGCACGACCGAGAGCTTTTCCGGCCACCGCGTGATGCAGACGTTGAGGAAGGATCCGACGCACGCCCCGACGAGGGCCGCGTAGGTCAGCACGATTGCGCGCATGGCGTGGGGTGGTCGCTACTGTCGCAGCGCGTGGAGAAGGATGCCGGCGGCCACCGCGACGTTGAGCGATTCGACGTCGGGCGCGATCCGCAGCGCGACGAGCGCATCGGCGCGCCCGCGCGTCGCGGCGGTGAGGCCACTGCCTTCGTTTCCGACGGCGAGGGCGAGCCG
>DASZNJ010000398.1:0-8782 GCA_035551575.1 Gemmatimonadaceae bacterium | reverse complement strand
CCCCGCCGTTGCCCGCGCCTTGCGCGGCGCCGGCGCGGCCGGCACACTTGCGCGGACGCCTTCCAGGAAGCGTCGCGTCCAGCGCTGGTCTGCCGCGTCGGGGTCGAGTTGAATTCCCCCGCGGGCGCGGCCGGCACATCGCTCTCCCCGCCATGGAGGTCACCATGCGAATCTTGTACATCGGTGCTGGTCTCGCGACCGTTGCCGGGTTGCTCGCGACCGCCCCGCGGCCGCTCGCCGCCCAGGGCGGCGCGGTCGCCGGGGTCGTGCTCGCCGAGCAGTCCGGGCAGGCCCTGCCTAACGTCGAAGTCGCGGTCCCCGGGACCGCTCTCGCGGCGGTGACCGATGCCGCGGGGCGGTTCCGGATCGGTGGCCTGACCGGGACGCAGGTCACCCTCACCGTCCGCCGCATCGGCTACCAGCCGCTCACCCGCACCGCCGCCGTCGGCGACATGGATCTCCGGATCACCATGATCGCACGGGTCATCGAGCTCAACTCGGTGGTCGTGACCGGAACCGCCGGCGGCGCCGAGAAGCGAACGATCGGGAACGCCGTCTCCCAGATCGATGCCGCGAGCATCGTCGCGACGCAGCCGGTCCCGAGCTTCCAGGCGCTCGTCGAGGGACGCGCCGCCGGCGTCGCGATCCTTCCAGGCTCGGGACAGGTCGGGACCGGCGCGAAGATCAGGATTCGCGGTGCGTCGAGCCTCTCGCTCTCGAACGAGCCGTTGATCTACGTGGATGGCGTCCGCGTCGACAACACCCAGGCGAGCGGGCCGACCAGCCAGGCGTTCGGCTCCCGCCCGATCTCGCGGTGGAACGACTTCAGCCCCGACGAGATCGAATCGATCGAGATCATCAAGGGGCCGGCCGCCGCGACGCTGTACGGCACCGAGGCAGCCAACGGCGTCATCCAGATCATCACGAAAAAGGGGACCCAGGGGAAAGCGTCCTGGAACTTCCTCGCCCGCCGGGGCGCGAACTGGTTCAGCAATCCGGAAGGCCGCCTCTGGACGAATTACTGGAAGAACCCCGCAACCAGCCAGATCGAGACGATCGACATCGTGGATCTGGAGAACACCCGCGGTCATCCGATCTTCCGCACCGGCGGCATCCAGGATTACAACCTCTCCGTCAATGCGGGATCGCCGCTCTTCCGCTACTTCCTGTCGGGTTCGACCAGCTCGCAACAGGGCGCGGAGCGCAACAACGATCTCCGGCGCTACAACGGCCGCGCGAACTTCTCGCTCACGCCGAGCACGAAATGGAACGTCGCCGCGAACCTCGGCTACACCGCCGGCCGGACGAACGTCGGCTTCGAGGCCGGGGGCGGGGGGATCACCTGGACGACGTACTTCGCGACGCCGCGCACCCTCAATACGCCGCAGCGCGGCTTCTACAGCGGTACTCCGGAGGCCTACTACCGCGGCTTCCAGATCTACCAGGACGTCGCCCGATTCACCGGCAGCATCGTCCTCAACCACAGCCCGGCCAGCTGGTTCACGCAGCGCCTGACGGTCGGGACCGACGTCACCAACGAGAGCAACAACGAGATCGGCCAGAAGAACGACCAGCTGGCAGTCTTCTTCGGGGAGCTCGGCGATCCGACCAACGGCTATGTCGACGCGTCGACGCGGATGGTCACCTACGATACCTACGACTACACCGCGACAGCGCGCACGCAGCTGGCGAGCGCGCTGTCGTCCGAAACGTCGGTCGGGGCGCAGTACTACAGCCGCAACACGCTGACGCGCGCGGCCTATGGTGAAGGTTTCCCCTCCCCCGGGCTGAAGTCGCTGAGCGCGCTGTCCACCGTCTCGGTCTACGACGACGATCGGATCCAGAACAACACCGTCGGGCTCTACGTGCAGGAACAGCTCGGGTGGAACAACCGCCTCTTCCTGACGGGGGCGGTGCGCGGCGACGACAACAGTGCGTTCGGCGCGAAGTACAAGGCGGCATACTATCCGAAGGCCAGCGCGAGCTGGGTCGTCAGCGAGGAGCCGTTCTGGAACTTCTCGTGGGTGAACTCGCTGAAGCTGCGCGCCGCGTACGGGCAGTCCGGCCAGCAGCCGGCGGCGTTCGCGGCGGTGCGGACGTTCGTCCCCGGGGGCAACGGGACGGTCACGCCGGGGTCGATCGGGAATGAGAACCTCGGCCCTGAGCGCAGTGCGGAGCTCGAGCTTGGCTTCGATGCCGGAGCGTTCGACGATCGACTCGGTCTGGAGTTCACGGTGTTCAGCGACAAGACCACCGACGCGATCCTCAGCCGATCGGTCGCGCCTTCGCTCGGCTTCGCCGGGCAGCAGTACTTCAACGCCGGCAAGGTTACCAAGCACGGGTACGAGGTGCTGCTTCGCGGCACCCCCGTCAGCGCCGAGCGTGCCGCGCTCGACCTGTCCCTCAGCGCCTCCTACAACACCAACGAGATCAGGACGCTCGGCGACGCGACGCGCATCCCCGCCGCACCCCTGATCGAGCACCGCGTCGGGTATCCGGTTGGGTCCTGGTTCGGCAAGAAGATCACGAGCGCCCAGCTCGATGCGAACGGACGGGCGATCAACGTGATGTGCAGCGACGGTGCAGGGGGAAACGTCGCCTGCTCCGGAGCGCCGGCGGTCTTTCTCGGGAACACCACCCCGAAATACGAGGGTGCCATCACCGCGGGGCTGACGCTGTTCCGCGACGTGCGCATCAACTCGCTCTTCGACTTCAAGTCGGGATTCAAGAAGCTCGACGGCAACCGGCGGGTACGGTGCAACCTGTTCAGCGAGTGCCGGATCGACTACTACCCGCAGGAGTTCGACCCGAAGCAGGTCGCTGAAGCGCAGGGGGGCACCAGCTATTCGACGTTCCTGATCACCGACGCGAGCTACCTGAAGTTTCGCGAGCTGTCAGCGACGTACACACTTCCCACCGCCTGGGCGTCCGCCGGTCACGTCAGCCGTGCATCGATCACCCTCGCCGGGCGGAACCTCCACACCTGGACGAAGTGGCAGGGGCTCGATCCCGAGGCGTCGTTCCTCGGGGGAGGGCGCGGCTACGGCCAGTGGGAGCAGAACGTGATGCCGCAGCTCATGCAGTTCGTGGCGTCGATCAACCTCGGCTTCTGAGAGAGAGCGCATCCATGACGATTCAATCGAACCGGAGCTCCCTCGCAGGCGGCTCGCAGCGAGCCCCGCGAACGACCGCTCTCGTCCTGCTCGCCCTGCTGACGGCCGGCTGCAGCCAGCTCGACCGCGCCCTCAGCGTCGAGTCGCCGAGCCGGCTTCCGGCCAAGGACCTCGAGACCCCGGGGTCGGCGGCGCTGCTCGTCCGCAGCGCCGGCGCCGACTTCCAGTGCGCGTTAGGCGCGTACATCGTGGCCGGCGGGCTGATGAGCGGCGAGTTCGTCGAGACGACACAGACCGCCGCGCGGTGGTCGTACGACCGGCGGCAGATCGACCCGTCGGAATCACAGTATTCGCAGGCGGGCTGCGAGTCGATCGGGGTCTACACTCCCATCTCGACGGCCCGCTGGACCGCCGACAACGCGATCAGGCACCTCGAGAGCTGGAGTGACGCCCAGGTACCGGACCGGCAGGAGCTTCTCGCCCAGGCGTCGCTGTATGCCGGTTTCGATCTCATCATGCTCGGTGAGGGGTTCTGTTCTGCGGCCATCGACCTCGGACCGGAGATGACTCCCGCGCAACTGTTCGCCGAGGCCGACAAGCGGTTCACGAAGGCGATCGCCGCCGCGACAGCGGCGGGCGACGACAGCATCCGGTTCGCGGCCTTCGTCGGCCGCGCGCGGTCGCGCATCAACCGGGGGGACAAGACCGGCGCCGCGGCGGATGCTGCGAATGTCCCGGTCGACTTCGTCTACACGATGCCCGCCTCCTCCATCGGCCGCGAGCAGAACCGCGTGTATGCGCAGAACAACTACGGGGCGGCGGTCAGCGTCGCGCCGGCGTATCGCAACGTGACCTATGGAGGAGTCGCCGACCCGCGGGTCCCCGTCGTGAACGGTGGCCGCCTCGCCGCCGACAAGCGCGATTCACTGTACGTCCAGCAGCTGTACACGAGCTTCGACACGCCCCTGCCGATCGCCAGCGGCGCCGAGGCTCAACTGATCATCGCCGAGGCCCAGGGGGGACAGGCGGCGGTGAACATCATCAACGCGCTCCACGCGCGGGCGGGACTCGCCGCCGATTTCGCGAGCAGCGATCCGGCCGTGATCATGGCCCAGGTCGTCGAGGAGCGCCGGCGGGAGCTCTTCGCGCACGGCCAGCATCTCTACGACGTGAACCGGCTCAACCTGCCGCTCGTACCGGCGGTCGGTGCCACCTACCCGAAGGGCGGGACGTACGGTGCCCTGCGCTGCATGCCCCTCCCCGATGTCGAGAGGCTGAACAACCCGAATCTCGGCTGACGCGGCGAACGGCTGCGGTGGAAAGCGAACGGCGTCGCAGATCCGCATCTGCGACGCCGTTCGTCGTACCGCTGACCGTTCGCCGCGGCTCACACGCTCGCCAGCTCCAGCTCCCGCTCCGGCTGCTGCGCCGATCGATCGGCCGGGAGCAGCGCGATCTCGAACAGTTCGTCGAGGGTGCGGACGAAGTGGAACGTCAGCTGCTTCCGCACGTCCTCCGGGATGTCCTCGATGTGCGACTCGTTCTCCTTCGGGAGGATGATGGTGGTGATCCCGGCGCGGTGGGCGCCTAGCACCTTCTCCTTCACCCCGCCGATCGGCAGCACGCGGCCGCGGAGCGTCGCCTCCCCCGTCATCGCGACGTCCTTGCGCACCGGACGCCCCGACATCGCGCTCACCAGCGCCGTCGACATCGTGACCCCTGCACTCGGCCCGTCCTTCGGGATCGCCCCCGCCGGAACGTGGATGTGCACCTCGATCGAGCCGAGGCGATCCTCGGGGATGTTCAGCTCGCGGGCGTGGGTCGCCGCGTACGTCAGCGCGGCGCGCGCACTCTCCTTCATCACGTCGCCAAGCTGGCCGGTGAGGATCAGCGAGACATTGCCCCATCCCGTCACCTGCGTCGCCTTGTCCGCCGGTGGCGCCCCACCGTGCAGCCGGCGGATCGCCGCTTCGACGAACATGATGTCGCCTCCCGCCGGCGTGTAGTACATCCCCGTCGCGACACCGACCTCGTTCTCCTCGGCCATGTGCTCGGGGTGCACCCGCGGCCGGCCGAGCAGGATCCCCACTTCCTCGGCGGTGAGCGTCTCGTCGGTGAGCGCGCTCGTGTCGCCGCTGGCGATCCTGCGGGCGACCTTGCGCGCGACCGCGCCGACCTGCCGCTCGAGCTGCCGCACGCCGCTCTCGCGCGTGTAGCGCGAGACGATCTCCATCACCGCCTCGTCCGTGAGCCTGATGCCGCGGCTGCCGAGCCCCGCCTCCTCCATCTGCCGCGGGATCAGGTACTTCTTCGCGATCTCCGCCTTCTCCCGCTCGGTGTAGCCGGCGAACTCGACGACTTCCATGCGGTCGAGCAGCGGGCCGGGGATGTTCTGGATGAAGTTCGCCGTCGCGATGAACAGCACCTCACTCAGGTCGAACGGGATGTTGAGGTAGTGATCGGTGAACGTGTCGTTCTGCGCCGGGTCGAGCACCTCGAGCAGCGCGCTCGCCGGGTCGCCCTGGTGCGAAGCGCCGAGCTTGTCCACCTCGTCGAGGAGGAAGACCGGGTTCTTGGTCCCGGCCTGCTTCATCCCCTGGATGATGCGGCCGGGCATCGCGCCGACGTAGGTGCGCCGATGGCCGCGGATGTCGGCCTCGTCGCGAACGCCGCCTAACGCGACGCGGACGTACTCGCGCCCGAGCGAGCGGGCGATCGACTTGGCGATCGACGTCTTGCCGACCCCGGGCGGCCCGACGAACAGCAGAATGGGCCCCTTGGCCATCGCCCGGGCCTTCACTTCCTGCGAGTCCCTGATCGGCCGCTCCTCGTCGGAGGTGCTGCCTAACGCGGGGGTGGCGTCGTCCTTGACCGGGATCAGCTTGGCGGCCGGCACCTCGCCGGTCTTCTCGACCTCGGCGGCCAGCTCCTTCGCGCGAAGCTGGCGCACCGCGAGGAACTCGAGCACCCGGTCCTTGACGTCAGGCAGCCCGTAGTGGTCGTCGTCGAGGACCTGCTGCGCGCGGGTCAGGTCGAGGTTGTCGTCGGAGCGCGTGTTCCATGGCAGCTCGGCGATCCACTCGAGGTAGGTGCGGATCACCTGCGCTTCCATGCTCTCGCGGCCGGAGCGCTCGAGGCGCCCGAGCTCGCGCTCGACCTCGGCGCGCGCGTCCCTGGTGAGGGGAAGCCTGGCCAGCTTGTCGCGCAGCTCCGTCACCTCGCGCGACTGGTCGTCGTCGCCAAGCTCCTTCTGGATCGCCTTCAGCTGCTCGCGCAGGTACATCTCGCGCTGCCGCTCGCCGAGCTCCTCCTGGACCTGCGACTTGATCTCCTCCTGCGCCTCGAGCATCCCGATCTGCCGCTGCACGTGCACGAGCACGCGCCGCATCCGCTCCTCGACGCTGAGCGTCTCGAGGAGTCCCTGCCGCTCGGGAACGGCGAGGTCGATGTAGCCGGCAACGAGGTCGGTGAACTTCCCCGGCTCGGTGACCGAGTCGAGCACCTGGTGCACGACCTCCTCGGGAAGCCCGCGCCGCTCGCCCAGCTCGGCCGCGCGCTCGCGCGTCTCCTTGTGGAGGGCGGTGAAGGCCGCGTCGTTCTCGTCGATGGGTCCGAGCTCCTC
Organism: Gemmatimonadaceae bacterium; assembly: GCA_035551575.1. GTDB lineage: Bacteria > Gemmatimonadota > Gemmatimonadetes > Gemmatimonadales > Gemmatimonadaceae > JABFXC01. The sequence continues at coordinate 2,047 of DASZNJ010000398.1, read as the reverse complement.
GACCGGCATCACGACGGCGTTCATGAAGCCGTCGCCCTGTCCGTACTGGAGCGCAGTCGCCCGCTGCTCACCCTGCAGCAGCAGCTGGACCCCGCCGAGCCCGCGCTGGACCTGGCCGATGCGCGCGATCACGCCCATCGAGTACAGGATGTCCGGCGTCGGCTCGTCGGTGTTGTCGCGCTGCGCGACCGCGAAGACGAGGCGGTCGCCCTTGAGCGCGCTCTCGATCGCGCGCAACGTGCCCGGGCGCCCCGCCGCGATCGGCGCGGTGAGACCCGGGAAGATCACCGTCCCCCGCAGTGGAAGGACGGGAAGTGTCTGTCGCTCAGCCATGATTGGCACCTGGTAATTACGGTCGTCGCGAATCCTGACCGGCGAAAGGTCCGCACATCGCAGACCATACCGCATTGACTCGCCAGCGGGCGTCACCCGCCCCCTGACAGATGAGGGCCGCAGCCCCGTCCGCGGTTCCGCCTTCATGTACCCCTGTTGGACACGCGCCATCCCGACAGTGATGCGAGGAGATTCCGGCCGGGGTGGCGCGTCGCCCGCGATCCGCCTGCCGCACCGGCTGACGGGGCCGCCGGACGCGATTCGGGGGGCCGGACGCCCGACGTTCGCCTTTTCAGGCGGGCGGAGCGGTGCTAGTATGGGGGACACAGCTCCCCCCCTCCGTGGAATCCATTCAGTGAGCGAACCCGCCGCGTCGACACAGGACGCCGAACTGCGCGCGCACGTCTCGCGAGTGCTAGGCACGCACTACGACATCGAGCAGGAGCTCGGGCGCGGGGGAATGGGGATCGTCTACTGCGCGAAGGACCGTCGCCTCAAGCGCACGGTGGCGATCAAGCTCCTCCCGCCGGAGCTGGCGTTCCGTTCCGACATCCGCTCGCGATTCCTCCGCGAGGCCGAGACGGCGGCGCAGCTGAGCCACCCGAACATCGTTCCCATCTACAGCGTCGACGAGATGGAGAACCTCGTGTTCTTCGTCATGGCGTACGTCGCGGGGAACAACATCGCCAGGGAGCTGCACGAGCGCGGACGGCTCGCCGTCGTCGAGACGCGGCGCATCATCCGCGAAGTCGCTGACGCCCTCTCCTACGCGCACGGGCGTGGCGTCGTCCATCGCGACATCAAGCCGGACAACATCCTGCTCGACCGCGACAGCGGCAGGGCGATGGTCACCGACTTCGGGATCGCGCGGGCCGTCAGCGAGAACACCGACTCGTCGCGCCTGACCGCGACCGGGATGGCGATCGGGACGCCGACCTACATGTCCCCCGAACAGGCCGCGGGCGAGCGCGAGATCGACGGGCGCAGCGACCTCTATGCGCTCGGCGTCGTCGCCTACCAGATGCTGAGTGGCGCGCCCCCTTTCGCCGCGTCGAGCACCCCGGCGATGCTCGTCAAGCACCTCACCGAGCGCCCGGCGCCGCTTCGTTCGAAGCGGAGCGACGTCCCCGAGGAGCTCGAGCGGATCGTGATGGTGCTGCTGGAGAAGGACCCGGCCAACCGGCTGCCCAGCGCCGGCGCGCTCGTCGCGGCGCTCGACGGGGCGCCGGTCGCGCTTCCGCCGCGGACCGAGGCGGTACCGGGCGGGACGATCGGATCGTCGCAGCTGCCGCCCCCGCCCCCGCTCCCCGTCGCGGCCAGCGCAGCGGCCGGCGAGCCGAGTCAGGAGACCCTCGCCCGGTGGTACGCGCCGGAGATCGTCCGTTTCCGCGGCCGCGTCCGCAAGTGGGCGTACACCTCGGCGACGTTCTTCGTGATGTCGCTCTTCATCCACAAGTTCCCGTGGCTGACGATCTCCGGGTTCTGGGGGATGGGACTCGCCTGGCAGTTCACCGGGTTGATGGGACGCGGCCACAGCTGGCGCGACGTCCTCCGCCAGCCCAACGATCGCGAGTTCGTCGACCTCCTCGCCGACTGGGTGGAATCGGCGCAGTCGATCTTCGACGGGCAGAAGCGGATGGCCCGCCGGCTCGCCCGCAACGACGCCCGCGCCGCGCGCCGCATGCTCCCCGCGGCCGCCGCGCCGCAGGGGCGG
>DASZNJ010000397.1:0-9868 GCA_035551575.1 Gemmatimonadaceae bacterium | reverse complement strand
GGCCGGCGGCGCGCCCGGCGCGCAGGAGACGGCGGCGCGGGCCGCCCGGGTGGTGCGCGTCAACCAGGTCGGCTACCTGCCTGACGGCATCAAGGTCGCCGTCGCCTGCTCGCTCGACCGCGGGACGGTCCGGACATTCACCGTCACCGATACCGCCGGACGGGTCGTGCTCGGGCCGCGGCGTGCGGCACCGGGCGGGGCGTTCGCCGGGTGCGCGAGCACGGCGCGGCTCGACTTCAGCGCCCTCGCCCGTCCCGGCCGCTACCGCGTCGTCGCGGCGGGGACGTCGTCGCCGGCGTTCCGCATCGGGCGCGACGTGTACGCGGGAACCGCCGACTCGCTGCTCCATTACATGCGGCAGCAGCGGTCGGGGTTCAACCCGTTCTTCGGCGACTCCGTTCACAGGCACGACGGGATCGTCGTCGACGACTCGCTGCTCGGCGGCAAGTTCATCCCGACGAGCGGCGGCTGGGCCGACGCCTCCGACTACCTGCAGTACGTCGCGACCTCGGCGACGGCGACGGTGTCGCTGATGCTCGCCTGGCGCGACCATCCGGCGGCGTTCGCCGACGCCTTCGACGACCGCGGGCTCCCCGGGAAGAACGGGGTGCCTGACGTTCTGGACGAGGCGCGCCACGGGCTGCAGTGGCTCCTCCGGATGTATCCCGAGGGCGGCCCGATGCTCAACCAGCTCGGTGACGACCGCGACCACACCTACCTCGACCTGCCGACCACCGATTCGGCGGACTACGGCTGGGGGAAGGGGAAGGAGCGCCCGCTCTACCCGTGCACCGGGCGGCCGCAGGGGCTGTTCAGGTACAGGAACCGCTCGACCGGGCTCGCCTCGACCGCCGGGAAGTACGCCTCGGCCTTCGCGTTAGGCGCGATCGTCTTCCGCGCGGCCGATTCCGCGTTCGCCGGCACGCTCGCCCGCCGGGCCGGCGCCGCCTACGAGGTGGGCCGGGCGTCGCCCGGGGTCTGCCAGACGGCGCCGGGGAAGGCCCCCTACTTCTACGAGGAGGGGAACTGGACCGACGACATGGAGCTGGCCGCCGCCGAGCTCCACGCGTTGGGCGGGGAGCGGCGCTACCTCCGCGAGGGGATGGAATACGCGCGCGAGGAGCCGGTGACGCCGTGGATGGGCGCCGACACGGCGCGCCACTACGAGTGGTACCCGTGGCACAACGCCGGACATCACGAACTGTGGCGCGGTGCCGGGCCGCGCGAGCGGCGCGAGCTGGCCGCCTTCTACCGCCGCGGGATCGAGGCGGTGGTCGCGAAGGCGGGCAACGGCTTCCACATCGGCATCCCCTTCATCTGGTGCTCGAACGACCTCGTCGCCTCGTTCGCCACGCAGGCGCGCCTCTACCGCCTGATGACCGGCGACCGCCGCTATGCCGGCTACGAGGCGGCGGCGGTGGACTGGCTGTTCGGGGTGAACCCGTGGGGAGTGTCGATGGTGATCGGGGTTCCCGGCGACGGGCGGTTCCCGCGCGACCCGCATTCGGTGCTCGCGTCGCAGCTCCACGCGCCGCTCACCGGCGGGCTCGTCGACGGACCGGTGAAGCGGTCGATCTTCGAAAACCTCCAGTCGATCCGGCTGACCCACGCCGACTCGCTCGCCCCGTTCAACCGCGGCGCCGTCGTCTACCACGACGACTGGGGGGACTATTCGACGAACGAGCCGATCATGGACGGCACGGCGAACCTGGCCTGGCTCCTTTCCGGGCTTGCCGGCGGGGGCTAGCCCTGGCGCTGGTCCCCGGCGAGCAGCTGTTCGAGCCGGCCGATGAACTCGGCCTGCGCGGGGTTCAGCTTCTCCCGTGCGGCGGCGGCGCTGAACCAGCCGCAGCGGTCGATCTCGGGATAGGAGACCCAGCGTCCCGACCTGCGCGGCCACTCGATCTTCGCGGTGTTGCTCGTCGTCGCCGCAGCGTCGGCGTCTCCCTCCCATGCCCAGCCGTGGACCACCTTCCCCGCCTTCTGGCGGATCGTGCCTAACGGGAGGAAGGGGCCGCTCGCCTCGATTCCGGTTTCCTCGCGGAACTCGCGGCGGGCGGCGGCGAGCGGGTCCTCCCCCTCGTCGATCAGTCCCTTCGGGATCGTCCACGCGCCGATGTCGCGCGACTTCCAGAGGGGGCCGCCGGGATGGGCGAGAAAGATCTCCAATCCCTCCGCGCCACGACGGAAGAGCACCAGCCCGGCGCTGGTGTTCCGTCGCGGCGCGGATCTGCTCCGCCCCGCCGTGCCCCGGGCGCCCTCGGTCATCGCTACTGCGGCGGGACCTGGAGCACGACCGTGTCGCCGGGGATCACGGTGATCTGCTCGGTGAGCGGGGTGCGGCCGCCGGCGAGGAAGTCGAGCTGGAAGCGGAGCGGCGTCGGCCCGAAGATCTGCGACGAGGGAATGCGCAGCGTCACCGTCGACAGGCTTCCGACCGTGCCAAGCCGGAGCCGCGAGCTGCTCTCCCAGACGTACACGGTCGCGTCCTGCAGCGCCTGGTTCTCGACCCGGAGGAAGGTCGGCAGCTCTTCCGGTGCCGGCTTCGTGGTGCGCACGCAGGCAGCAGCCGACGACAGGCTCAGTGCGGCGACGATGGCCGCGGTTCTCCACGCTTTCATGTCTCGCTCCCGATAAGGGTCGGTGCCGGGAGTTGCACCGATGGTGCCAGCGACCGCCTCAGCCTTCCTTCGCGCCCGTCTGCATCAGCAGCCGGAACACCGCCTGCTTCACTTCCTTGTCCTTGTCGTCGAGCAGGTGCTGCAGCGCGTTCTGCGCGGCGGGGGTGCGTGCCTCGCCTAACGCCTGGACCGCGGCGACGCGGATCGCGGTCGGCTTCTTCTTGAAGATCCCGCCGGCGGGCTCCGCCGCCTTGATCAGCCGCTGCACCGCATCGGCCGTCGCCAGCCGCCCGAGCGCGGCGACGATCGCCAGCTGGACTTCCTGGTCTTCTTCCGCGTCGAGCGCCTTCGTCAGCGTTCCCGCCGAGCGCAGCCCTTTCCGCGTCCCCATCCCCGAGGCGGCCTGCATCCGCACCTGCGGCGAGTTGTCGCGCATCGCGACGCGCAGCGAGTCGAGCGCCTTCGGCGACGACAGCTTGGCGAGCGCGGTGATCGCCGCGCGGCGCACGCGGTCGTCGTCGTGCTTGAGAAGCTCGGAAAGCGGCGCCTGCGCCTCCTCGGCCTGCATCTCGCCGAGGAGGTCGGCCGCGTTGCGCGCGACGTACCAGCGTGCGTCGCCGAGCATGTGGATCAGCGCGGGGACGCCGGCGTTGAGCTTCACGAGCGCGTCGAAGAAGACGCGGCGGTCGCTCAGCGACTGGGCGCTCGTCAGCTGGTCGATCAGCGCGTCGGCACCGTCCTCCCCGCAGCGGGACAGCACCATCATGTAGTCGTCGTGCCTGTCGCGCTTCCGCGGCAGCATCGTCGCCACGGCCCGCAGCAGCGTCGGCTTCGTGAGGCGGCGCAGCGCCATGACGTAGGCGCGCTTCAGGTCGTTGTCGGCGAGGGCGCTCTCGCGGGCGACGATCCCGTGGAAGGCACTGGCCACGGTGTCGTGCTTCCCCTCGCGGGCGGCATTCTCGATGACCGTCACCAGGTCGTCGAGCAGCCGCGTCGCGATGTTGGCCGACTTCGTCGCATCGAGCTGCTGGAGGAGATCGCCCGCCGATCCCTTCGGCTGCTGCTGCGCGGCAAACGCGAGATAGCTCCCCGAGTCCTCGCCGATGAAGCCGGTGCCGAGATCCGGCTTCGGGGTATTCCGCGGGCGCTTGTGGGAGGCGGCGATATCTCCCGCGGTGGCCGGGGCGACGCCGCTCGACGCAGCGCCGTCCTGTGGCCCGCTGATCGTGGCGACGTTCCCGGTGGCGCGCGGGGCGGGCATCACGCCCTCGACGCCGGCGATCTCGATCCGAACGGTCTTCGCGCCTAACGCGGCGACCCGCGCCCTCGCCGCTTCGCCTCCGTCACCCGGCACCGGCTGCGCGGCGAGGATCCGGGCGAGGCCGAGCAGGTCGGCGGGAGCGGCGCCGCGATCGACGCGGATCTCGCGTACCGCATGGCCGATCATCTGCGCGGTGAGGTCCTGCACGCCGGTGAGAGCGTCGGCGAGGGGGGTGCCATTGACAGTGAGCCGCCAGTCACGCGCCGTGAAGACGACAGGACCGTCCTTGGAAACCGTGACTGTCGCTCGCAGCGCGGCCTTCTGCTCGTCGATGTTCGCGCTCTCGTTCAGCAGGAGCCAGACGAGACGTGAGAAATGGCGCGCGAAAGTGACCGAGTAGTCCATTCAGGAGCACCCCCCATCGGGTGCGCGTGGCGTGGCGTGCGTGGCGGTGCGAGCGACTGGCATCTTTAGACCATCCGAACGCCCGAAGCGTCACGGCGGGACGATAACATCGACGGCGAGCAGTGAACAGTCAGGCGTGAAAGTGCCGGAGCAGTCAGCTGTGACGGTGCCGGATTGGCGGCGTGTGAAACGACCCGCGCCAGCTACCTTTCCCCTCGTTCCCAGGCAACTTCACCGGTCACCACCGCGGTACTTTCACAGTTCACTCGTCGCCACTCGCCGTGCCCACTTCGTCCGGCTTCTCGTCGACTACCACCGTCCCGCTCTTCTGGTGCCGCTACGGCGTCCCGGGCGCGCCGCCGCTGCTCGTACTCCACGGCGGGCCGGGGGCGAGCCACGACTATCTCCTGCCGCAGATGCTCGAGCTGGCGAAGGGGCACGAGCTGGTCTTCTATGACCAGCGCGGGGGCGGCCGGTCGAAGACGGACGATCGCGAACCCGTCACCTGGCGGACGCAGGTCGAGGATCTCGAGGCACTGGTTGCGGAGCTGGGGCTCGAGCCGCCGGCGATCGTCGGGTATTCGTGGGGCGGGTTGCTCGCGCTGCTGGCGACGATCGAGCGCGCGGCGCGGGGGGCGGCGCTTCCTTCCCTGCTCGTGCTCATTGACCCTGCCCCGCTCACTCGGCAATATCGGGAGCGATTCGAGGCCGAGTTCGCCCGGCGCCAGAATGGGCCGGAGATCAAGGCGATGCGGGAGGAGCTGGCTGCGTCGGGGCTCCGCGAGCGGGATCCCGAGGGGTACCGGCAGCGCGCGTTCGAGCTGAGCGTCGCCGGGTACTTCGCCGACCCGCGGCGGGCGCGGGAGCTGACGCCCTTCCGGGTGACGGGGCGGGTGCAGCAGTCGGTGTGGGAATCGTTAGGCGACTTCGACGTCGTCGGGCAGCTGCGCGGGCTTCGCCTCCCGGCGCTCTTTCTTCACGGGCGGCAGGACCCGATCCCATTCGAGTCGTCGGAGGATGGGGCACGCGCGCTCGGAGCGCCGCTGGTGGTGCTCGAGGATTGCGGGCACGTGCCGTACGTCGAGCAGCCGGGGGCGTTGTTCGCGGAGATCGGCGCCTTCCTCGCGACGGCGGGGGAGCGCAAGGACATGCAGCGGCGCGGCGGACATTGAGCGAGGGGACATGAGCGGCTACGAGGACCGCGGGCGTTCGGAGATCACCACCACCGAGATCGACGGCAGGACCTTCGGCGTGTCGATGCGCATCATCTTCGATGGCATCGAGCACGTCGGGCGTCTCTGGTTCGCGGAAGAGGGGTGGGACGACGACGGGATCCCCGACCGCGGCGCCTTCCCGGGTCGCACGCGCGAGGAGGTGATCGCCCTCGCCAGGCGCCTCGGGCCGCAGGAGCTGGCGCAGCGCTATCGCCGGGCCCAGGCCGAGAAGCGGCGCTTCCACAGCCTGCGCCGCGTCACCGACGAGATCCTCGCCAAGATCCGCTACCTGAACCAGGTCGGGATCTCGATGCGCGCCGGGCTGCTCGACGTCGAGGGGGCCGCCCAGGAGCTCGAGCTCACCGAGCGGCAGCTGCACGAGCTGGTCGACCGCCTCCGACCCACCGCCGGCGTCGAAGAAGACGAATAGCCGGCGGCAGCAGCATGGATTCCCGGACCGCCGCGCACGTCCTGTCGCGGATCGCAGCGCTCCTCGAGCTGTCGGGCGCGAACACCTTCAGGGCGCGGGCGTACGAGGGCGCGGCGCAGGCGCTGCGCAGCATCGACACCGACGACCTTGCCCCGCTGCTGGCCAGCGGCGAGCTGGCGAAGCTTCCCGGCGTCGGTCCCGCCACGTTGGGCGTCGTCCGCGAGCTCGTCGAGACGGGGGAATCGGCCTACCTCGAGCGGCTGCGGGCGAGCATTCCCGAGGGGCTGCTCGAGCTCCTCCGCCTGCCGCGGCTCGGCGGGGCGAAGATCCACGCCCTGCACGAGGCGTTAGGCATCACCTCGCTCGACGACCTCGAGCGCGAGGCGCTGAGCGGGGCGCTCGCGAAGGTGAAGGGGTTCGGGCCGAAGACGGTCGAGGCGATCCTCAAGGGGATCGCCGGCCTCCGCGCCGCCGGGGACAGGATGCGCATCCCCGCGGCGACCGCCGAGGCGATCCGCATCCGTGCCGCGGTCGCGGCGCACCCGGATGTCGTCCGCGCCGGGATCGCCGGCTCGGTGCGGCGCAGCGTCGAGACCGTCGGCGACATCGACGTCGTCGCGGGGTGCCGCGGCGACCCGGCGGCGGTGCGGGGGTCGTTCGCCCGCGCCCCCGGCGTCCGCCGCGCCACGGAGAAGGACGCCGACACGACCACGATCACCTACGTCGACGGCACCTGCCTCGACCTCTGCTGCGTGAGCGACGATCGCTTCGCGACCGCCCTCTGGCGGATGACGGGGAGCGACGCCCACGTCGCGGCGGTGGCCGGGCACGCCGCGCGCGGCGGCTTCGCGTTAGGCGCGGACGGGTTGCGCGACGCGGCCGGCCGCCCGGTCGCGGTCGCCGACGAACCGTCGCTCTACGCGGCGCTCGGGCTTCCGTTCATCGTCCCCGAGCTGCGCGAGACGGGAGAGGAGGTCAGCGCGGCGGCGGCCGGTGTCCTGCCCGAGCTCCTCCGCGACGAGCAGCTGCGCGGTGTGCTGCACTGCCACACCCGCTACTCCGACGGCAGGGCGAGCGTCGCCGAGATGGCGGCGGCGGCGCGCGAGCGCGGCTGGGGGTGGATCGGGATCTCCGACCACTCGCAGGCCGCGTTCTATGCCGGAGGGCTCAAGCCCGACGAGGTCCGCCGGCAGCACGACGAGATCGACGCGCTGAACGCGACGTTCGGCGGCGCATTCACCATCCTGAAGGGAATCGAAGCCGACATCCTCGCCGACGGGCGCCTCGACTACGACGCCGGGCTGCTCGACAGCTTCGACTTCGTCATCGGCTCGATCCACTCGCGCTTCGCGATGGGGGAGCCGGCGATGACGGAGCGCGTCCTGCGCGCGCTCGACGACCCGCATCTCACCGTGCTCGCGCATCCCACCGGGCGGCTGCTCCTCAGCCGCGACCCGTACGGAATCGACATCGATGCCGTCCTCGAGAAGGCCGCCGAGCGCGGCGTCGCGGTCGAGCTCAACGCCGACCCTCACCGCCTCGACCTCGACTGGCGCCACCTCCACGCCGCGAAGCGTCTCGGGGTGACGATCGCGATCGGCCCCGATGCGCACTCGACGCGCGGGCTCGACAACACCATGCTTGGCGTGGTGATGGCGCGAAAGGGATGGCTCGAGGGCGCGGACGTCCTGAACACGCGCGATGTCGCGGGGGTGCGCGAGTTCGCGCGTCACGGGCTGCCGGAGGGGGCGCGGTGAGAAAGAAGGGGGGGCCAGGGGTCAGGGGTCAGGGGTCAGGCAGGGCGGGAGCTGCGACCGCGGCGACGAAGGGGGGGAAGAAGACGGCGCCGGCGAAGAAATCGCCGCGGGCTCGTGCCAGGGGGAAGCCGCGGCTGGCGCGCGATCCCGAGCGGGCGGCGCGGCTGTACGACGTGCTGGCCGGCAGCTACCCGGATGCGCACTGCGCGCTCCACCACGAGAATCCCTTCCAGCTGCTCGTCGCGACGATCCTCAGCGCGCAGTGCACCGACAAGCGCGTCAACATGGTCACCCCCGCGCTCTTCGCCCGCTTCCCGGACGCGGCGTCGCTCGCCCGGGCGAACCAGGCGGACGTCGAGGAGATCGTCAGGAGCACGGGGTTCTTCCGCAACAAGGCGACGAACCTGATCGCGATGGCCGGCGCGCTCGTCGACCGCCACGGCGGGGAGGTCCCGGCCGACATGAATGCCCTCGTCGCGCTCCCCGGCGTCGGCCGGAAGACGGCGAACGTCGTCCTCGGCAACGCGTTCGGCCGCAACGAGGGGATCGTCGTCGACACCCACGTCTCGCGGCTCAGCCAGCGGTTAGGCCTGACGGCGGACAGCGACCCGGTGAAGATCGAGGACTCGCTCGTCCCGCTCTTCCCGCGCGAGCGGTGGACGATGCTCTCCCACCTGCTGATCGAGCACGGTCGGCAGGTCTGCGACGCGAAGAAGCCGCGCTGTGCCGAGTGCCCGCTGGCCGAGCTCTGTCCGTCGGCGGCGCCATGAGCGAGCCGCGCACGGAGAGCGAGCCGGCGCGCGTCGCCGACGTCCTCATCCGCACCGGGCTCGCCCTCGCCTCTGCGCCCGACCTCGATACCCTCCTCCAGGTCCTCGCCGACTCGGCGCGCGAGCTGGTGGAGGCGCGCTACGGAGCGTTAGGCGTGGTCAACGCCGAGGGGACGGGGCTCGAGGACTTCATCACCTCGGGGCTGAGCGCCGATCAGCGCGCGCGGATGGGCGCGCTCCCGACCGGCCACGGGATCCTCGGGCTGCTCGTCCGCGACTCGCGGCCGATCCGGCTGCACGACCTGCGCGACCACCCCGAGTCGGTCGGCGTCCCGGCGAACCACCCGAAGATGCGCTCCTTCCTCGGCGTCCCGATCACCTCGCGCGGGCGCGTCTTCGGCAACCTCTACGTCACCGAGAAGGTCGGAGGCGGGGACTTCGACGACAACGACCTCAACCTGCTTCGCGTGCTCGCCGCGCAGGCGGCGATCGCCCTCGAGAACGCGCAGCTGCGCCTGACGCGCGACCGCTTCTTCGCCGCGTCGAGCCACGAGCTCGGCAACGCGATCGCCGCGCTGAAGGTGTGGGCGCGGCACCTCCTGCAGGACACGCCGGCCGATCCCGACGAGCTGCGCGCGGGGCTGCGCAACCTCGCCGGCAGCGCCGAGCAGACGGGACGGCTCGTCGAGGACCTGCTCAGCCTCGCGAAGCTGCAGGAGGGACGCCTGACGCTCGAACCGTGGCGGCTCGACGTCGGCGAAGTGGTCGCCGAGTCGGTCGAATACCTGCGACTCGAGGCGGAGTCGGCGGAGGTCTCGCTCGTCGTGCTTCCCCCGGATGGCGACCTGCACGCGGAGCTCGACGGGGCCCGGCTGCGGCAGGTCGTCGTCAGCCTCGTCGCCAACGCGATCAGGTTCACCCCGCCCGGGCGCGCGGTCGAGGTCTCCTCCGCGACACGCTCCACTGGCGGGATCCGCGTCTCGGTCCGCGACGCCGGTCCGGGGATCGCGCCGGCGGACCGCGACCGGATCTTCGAGCCGTGGGAGCCGACGTTAGGCGTCGCCACCGGGCGCGGCACCGGGCTCGCGCTCGCCCTCTCCCGCCAGCTCGCCCGCATGATGGGCGGCGACATCACGGTCGAGAGCACCGCCGGCGAGGGGACGACTTTCCAGCTCGACCTGCCGACCGCGGCGCCGGAGCGGGGGCTGGCTCCGCAGCGTTAGGCGGTGCCGGATGCCGGGTGCCGGGTGCCGGGTGCCGGGTGCCGGGTGCCGGGTGTCAGGTGTCAGGTGTCAGGTGTCAGCAGGGAGGGACGGCGCAACATCTACCGCGGTAGCTGTTGGCGTCGTCCCTGACACCTGACACCTGACACCTGACCCCTGACACCTGACCCCTGACACCTGACCCCTG
>DASZNJ010000396.1:0-13156 GCA_035551575.1 Gemmatimonadaceae bacterium | reverse complement strand
AACTGCAGGGGTCAGGGGTCAGGGGTCAGGGGTCAGGTGTCAGGTGTCAGGGGTCAGGTGTCAGGCACGGCGGGAAAATCGAACGGCGGCACGACCGAGCGTCAGCGTCGTTCCTGACCCCTGACACCTGACACCTCCTACCACGGCACCTGCGGCGAGCGGTACCAGTTGATGCCGAGCTGGTTCCAGCGGGTGGCGTGCGAGGCGAGGCGGGTTCGGAAGTCGTCCCAGCTGCGCCGCGCCTGCGGGGACCAGCCGACCTCGGCGACGGCGGGGAGACGGGGCATGATGAGATACTCGGCGGCGGTGATGTTCTGCACCGTCTCGCTCCAGAGCGGGGCTTCGACGCCGAGGATCGCGCTCTCCGGGACGCCCGCCATGTAGGTGGCCGGGTCCCAGTCATAGGCGTCGCGGACCTCGATGTTGGCGGCCCAGTTCAGTCCGAGCTCGGTGCTGTCGTTGTACTTCATGTCGAGGTAGATCCTGTTCGAGGGCGACATGATCAGCTTCGAGCCGTACTGCAGGGCGGCGGTGGCGGAGTCGCTCTTCCACTGCTGCGCGACCGTCGTCGGGAGGAGGCGTGCCTTCGTGATCTCCTCCCAGCCGACCATCTTCTTGCCGTGGGCGTTCACGATGCCCTGGACCCGCTCGATGAACTTGATGTACTGCGGCGCCGCCAGCGTCGCGACTTCGTCGCCGCCGATGTGGATGTATTCGCCCGGGCTCATCGCCGCGAGGTCGCGAATGATGTCATCGAGGAGCGCGTAGGTCGCCGCGCTGTCGACGCAGAAGGTGCTCCAGCCGACGTCGGTACCGGTGTAGGCGCTCCCGGCCGGCCGGTTGGCGCAGGCGACCGCCGGATACGCGGACATCCCGGCGTAGCTGTGCCCTGGCATCTCGATCTCGGGGACGATCGTGATGTAGCGGTCCTGCGCGTAGCGGACGATCTCCGCCCAGTCTTCCCTCGTGTAGAAGCCGCCCTTTCCGCCGCCCACCTGCGAGAGCGAGCCGACGCTCGTCAGGAGCGGGCGCGACGGGATCTCGATGCGCCAGCCCTGGTCGTCGGTGAGGTGGAGGTGGACGACGTTCAGCTTGTACAGCGCGGCGATGTCGATGAACTGTTCGACCTCCTTCACCGTGAAGAAGTGTCGCGCGACATCGAGCATCGCGCCGCGCCAGGCGAAGCGCGGACGGTCGCTGATGGTGACCGCGGGGATGTTCCACGCCGGCCGGTCGATGCCGATCTCCGACTCGATCTTCGCCGGGAGCAGCTGGCGCAGCGTCTGTACCCCGCGGAAGAGCCCCGCCGGCCTGTAGGCGAGCAGCCGCACCGATTCCGCCGTGACGGTGAGCTCGTAGCCCTCGTCGCCGAGTGACGCGCGGTCGGAGGCGAGGGCGAGGTGGATCGCGTTGCCCGCTCCCGGAGCGACGTCGGGCGCGCCGGCCGGGACGAGGGCGGCGGGAAGGGGATAACCGGTCGACGGCCGGAGCAGCGTGCCTAACGCTTCGGCGACCTGCAGCGCCTCGGCGTTCCCGTTGTCGACGCGGATCACCGTCGTCTTCGTGATCGCGAAGGGCGCTCCCGACCCGACGGTCATCGTCTCGGGCGCGGGGATGATCCGCGGCGGCTGCACGAGCGGCGCGGGTGACGTCGTCGCGGGAGGTACGGGAGCCGTGGCGCGGCAGGCGGCAGCGGCCAGCGCGGTGGCGGCGGCGAAAAGCAGGCGATAGCGGTTCATGGAATTCCGTGGCGGAAGGATCGCGGTCCCCGCGGCGAATCTAACCGGCGAAGGTCAGCGCGCCACCACCCGCCAGACGGTGTTCCCGACGTCGTCGGCGACGAGCAGGGCGCCGCGCGCGTCGATGACGACACCAACCGGGCGCCCCATCGCGTTTCCCTCCCGGTCGAGAAAGCCGCTCAGCACCTCCCGTGGCGCGCCGGCCGGCGCTCCGTTGGCGAACGGGACGAAGATCACCTGGTAGCCGCTGCGCGGCTTCCGGTTCCACGATCCGTGCTGGCCGACGAACATCCCGTCGGCGAAGGGCGCGGGGAGCGCGGTCTTCGCCGCGTAGAACAGCCCGAGCGACGCGGTGTGGTTGCCTAACGCGTAATCGGGAACCACGGCGCTGGCGACGAGGTCCGGCCGGCGCGGCTTGACGCGCGTGTCGACGTGCTGCCCCCAGTAGCTCCACGGAAACCCGTAGAACGCGCCGTCGCGCACCGCGGTCATGTAGTCGGGGACGAGGTCGCTCCCGAGCTCGTCGCGCTCGTTGACCGCGACCCAGAGCGCGCCGGTCCCCGGGACGCGGGCCATCCCGACGGGATTGCGCAGCCCGGAGGCGTAGACGCGATGGCTCCCGGTGGCAGGATCGACCTCCCAGATCGCGGCGCGTCCTTCCTCGGCGCCGATGCCGCGCTCGGCCGCGTTGCTGTTCGAGCCGACGGCGACGTAGAGACGCGACCCGTCGGCGCTGGCGATGACGTTCTTGGTCCAGTGGTGGTTGATCGGCCCCGCCGGAAGCTCGGTGACGGTCACTGGGGGAGCGGTGCTCACCGTATCGCCGGGCGCGTAGGGGACACGAACGAGCGCGTCGGTGTTGGCGACGTAGAGCGTGTTGCCGACGAGCACCATCCCGAAGGGCGAGTTCAGCCCGCTGAGGAAGGTGGTGCGCAGCTCGGCGACGCCGTCACCGTCCGCGTCGCGGAGCAGGGTGATCCGGTTCGCGCTCTTCACCGCCGACCCGGCTTTCTTCTGGAAGCGGTCGGTGAACCAGCCCTTGAGTCCGGGATTGTTCTTCGGCCGCTTCGGCCCATTCGTCTCGGCGACCAGCACGTCGCCGTTAGGCAGGACGTACAGCCAGCGCGGATGCTCGAGCCGCGTCGCGAAGGCGGCGACCGCGAGCCCCGGCGCGGCGACGGGCTTCGCTCCACCAGGCCACCCCCTCGCCGGCGCGATCTTCACCAGCGGGATGAGCGACGTACGCGGCTCCGGCAGCTCGGGCCGGGGCCCGATGCTCGCCGCGATCGGGAGGCGAGCAGGGGCGCCACAGGCGGCGGCGAGGACGACGGCGAGAGCTGCGGTACGACCGGCGGTCTTCATGCCGTGCGCAGGGGCAAGAATCACGCTGGCGGGGTGCGTTCAGGGGGAGGGCGTGGGGAGGAACAGCGTTCGGCGCGGCGGCGGGAAGACTTCGGAACGGCGCCACAGAGACGCAGGGACGCGGAGGGTTCGCAGAGAACAGCCCGGAGGGCCGCGCCGTTAGCACCAGAGCAGAACGACCTGGGGGCAAGTGGGGCGAGATTATCTCGCCCCGCTTGCCCCCAAGGGTTCCCGGGCGGGCGTCCCGAGCCTCGCCTTCGCGGCTGTTCCCTGTGGTTCGATTGCCGTTGCAGTTGGAGAACTGCAGTTGAACCACAGAGAACCGCCGCGCCATTCAGGGGCTCGCGATCGCGCGCGGGCAACGATTCATTGTCATGCGTTTGGCGGCATGATCTCCCCCGCTTGCCCCCAAAAAGAACCACTTCGGCCGCCGCGCGAACGGCTCAGCCCTGCAGGCTGTCTCTGCGCACCCTCTGCGTCTCTGCGTCTCTGTGGCGCCGTTCCGCAGTTCAAGCGCACTTGCCGTTGCGCGTCCCCGCCGCCCTCCCCTACTGCGTATCGCCGAGCGTGTACGGCAGCGTGTCGCCCTCGAAGCGGATCGGGAGCCCGACTTCGCGGATCTGGGCGAAGGTGACCCACTGGGCGGGAGTCGGCGGGTTGCCGGGACGCTCGCGGGTGTAGTAGACGACCTTGCCGGTCGCCTTCTGCGCGGCGAGGAGCATCTTCACCGAGTCGAGGGACATCGCGCGGCCCTCGAGCTCGACACTACCGGTGGTATCGACGTACACGTGGAGCTCATTCGGTCGCTTGTGCACCGGGGGACGGTGCGACTCCTGCTTGCCGCAGGAGATCGCCAGCGCGGCGGCGATGGCGCAGAGCCAGGTCTGTCTCATCCTTGGAGAGTACGGGTCGTCCGGCGGGAAAATGCCGGCCGCCTGCAACTTCGAACATTGGGGGCGAGCGTGCCAGTGGCGCGGGTCACGGTCCGCCCCCGACGCCACGCTTCTGGACGGCGCCCGACCCGGGCTGCACTATTGCCCGGTCACCGCACCGGAGCGACGAGGAGATGGCGCACGCCCCCCTTCCGATTCACCGCGGCTTCGGCGAAACGATGCGCCGCGACGCGTGGTGGGTGCAGCCGGCAATCGTGTTCACGATCCTCACGGCGTTCGTCGTGTACGCGACGTGGGCGGCGTTCCAGAACGCGCACTACACCTATGGGCCGTATCTCTCGCCCTTCTACTCCCCGGAGCTGTTCGGCGACTCACCACACGCGCTGCTCGGGCCGAAGCCGGCGGCGTGGCCACGCTGGCTCCCCTTCTCGCCGGCGCTGATCATCCTCCCCTTTCCGGGGCTCTTCCGATTCACCTGCTACTACTACCGCGGCGCGTACTACAAGGCGTTCTGGGCCGATCCGATCAGCTGCACCGTTGGCGAGCCGCGCACGGGCTACCGCGGCGAGGCGAAGTTCCCGCTCATCGTCCAGAACGTCCATCGCTACTTCCTCTACGCCGCGCTGGTCTTCCTCGTGATCCTCGCCAGCGACGTGTGGAAGGCGCTCTGGTGGCCCGGTGAGGACGGGCGCGCGCATTTCGGCATCGGGGTCGGCACCCTCCTCCTCGCCGTCAACGTCGTCCTCCTCGGCAGCTACACGTTAGGCTGCCACTCGATGCGCCACGTGGTCGGGGGCTACCTCGACCCGCTGTCGCGCCGGCCGCTGCGGAAGAAGGCGTACGACTGCTCGAGCTGCCTCAATCGCTGGCACATGAAGTGGGCGTGGATGAGCCTCTTCAGCGTCGCGCTCAGCGACCTCTACGTCCGGCTCTGCTCGATGGGGATGATTCACGACTGGAGGATCCTCTAGATGCTCGAGCACCAGGCGACCGACCACGACGTCCTCGTCATCGGCGCCGGCGGAGCGGGGCTGCGGGCGGCGATCGAGGCGGCGGCGAGCGGGGTCAGCGTCGGACTCGTCTGCAAGTCATTGCTCGGCAAGGCGCACACCGTGATGGCCGAGGGCGGAGTCGCCGCCGCGTTAGGCAACGTCGACGACCGTGACAGCTGGCGCGTCCACTTCGCCGACACGATGCGCGGCGGGCAGTACGTCAACAACTGGCGGATGGCGGAGCTCCACGCGAAGGAAGCGCCGGCTCGCGTCAACGAGCTCGAGGCGTGGGGCGCGCTCTTCGACCGGACGAAGGACGGGCGCATCCTCCAGCGCAACTTCGGCGGCCACCGCTATCCCCGGCTCGCCCACGTCGGCGACCGCACCGGGCTGGAGATGATCCGCACGCTGCAGGACCACGGGATCCATCAGGGGATCGACGTCCACATGGAGTGCACGATCCTCACCCTCCTCAAGGACGGCGACCGGATCGCCGGTGCGTTCGGCTACGACCGCGAGCGCGGGCGCTTCCGCCTCTTCAAGGCGCGCGCGGTGGTGATGGCGACAGGCGGAGTCGGCAGAGCATACAGGATCACGAGCAACAGCTGGGAGTACACCGGCGACGGGCACTCGCTCGCCTATCACGCCGGGGCGCAGCTGATGGACATGGAGTTCGTCCAGTTCCACCCGACGGGGATGATCTGGCCGCCGAGCGTGCGCGGGATCCTCGTGACGGAAGGCGTGCGCGGCGAAGGCGGCGTCCTCCGCAACAGCGAGGGACGCCGCTTCATGTTCGACGACATCCCGGACAACTACAAGTCGCAGACGGCGGACAACGAGGAGGAAGGGTGGCGCTACACGCAGGGAGACAAGGATGCGCGCCGCCCGCCCGAGCTGCTGACGCGCGATCACGTCGCCCGCGCCATCGTCAGGCAGGTGAAGGAGGGGAAGGGGAGCCCGCACGGCGGCGTGTTCCTCGACATTTCATGGATCAGGAACCGGCTGCCTGACGGCGCGGCGCACATCCGGCGCAAGCTGCCGAGCATGTACCACCAGTTCATGCAGCTGGCGAACATCGACATCACCTCGACGCCGATGGAGATCGGGCCGACGACGCATTACATGATGGGCGGGATCCGCGTCGACGGCGACACGCAGCAGTCCACGGTCCCCGGGCTGTTCGCCGCCGGAGAGTGCGCCGCCGGGCTGCACGGCGCGAACCGGCTCGGCGGGAATTCCCTCTCCGACCTGCTCGTCTTCGGCAAGCGCGCCGGCGAGCACGCGGCGAAGTTCGCGCGCGAGCACGGCCCGGTGACGATCGATGCGTCGCAGGTCGACGCGACCGCGCGAACCGCGCTCGCCCCCTTCGAGCGCACCGGTGCCGCCGACGGACCCTACCAGATCCAGGACTCGCTGCAGGAGACGATGCAGGACCTGGTCGGGATCGTCCGCACCGAGGGAGAGATGACCCGCGCGCTCGACCGCGTGATGAAGCTGAAGAAGCGGGCGTCGCAGGTCTCCGTGCGCGGGAATCGCGAGTACAACCCGGGGTGGCACACCGCGCTCGACCTCGCGCACCTGCTCACCGTCTCCGAGGCGATCGCGCGGTCGGCGATCGAGCGGAAGGAGAGCAGGGGTGGCCACTTTCGCGACGACTACCCGGCGAAGGATCCCGCCTTCGCGGCCTTCAACTTCGTGGTCGCCAGGGGAGCCGACGGCGAGATGCGCATCGAACGCGCGCCGATCCCGCCGCTGCCGGCAGAGCTCGCGGCGGTCATCGAGGAGATGAAATGAGCGAACGGCCTGACGGTACGACCGGGGGCGGGCCGGCGCCCGGGCCCGAGGCGGGCGACGCCTACACCGCGGCGCAGGCCGCGCAGGACGCGCGCGCGAAGCACGGCAGTCTCGCCTTCCGGCTCTGGCGGGGCGCTGACGGCGCGGGACGGTTCGAGGAGTACATCACCGACACGGTCGAAGGAATGGTCGTGCTCGACGCGATTCACCAGATCCAGGCCGAGCAGGCGAACGACCTCGCGGTTCGCTGGAACTGCAAGGCCGGGAAGTGCGGCTCGTGCTCGGCGGAGATCAACGGCAAGCCGCGGCTGATGTGCATGACGCGGCTCGACGAGCTTCCCCTCGACGAGCCGGTGACGGTCGAGCCGATGCGCGCCTTCCCTCACGTTCGCGACCTCGTCACCGACGTGTCGTGGAACTTCCGGGCGAAGAAGTCGATCGCCCCCTTCAAGCCGCGCGCCCCTGATGCACCGGACGGAAGCTGGCGCATGGCGCAGTCCGATGTCGACCGGGTCCAGGAGTTCCGGAAGTGCATCGAGTGCTTCCTCTGCCAGGACGTCTGCCACGTCCTGCGCGATCACGAGAAGCACGAGGAGTTCATCGGCCCGCGCCATCTCGTCTACGCCGCCGCGCTCGAGATGCACCCGCTCGACACCGCCGACCGCGTCCCCGCGCTGCGCAGGGAGCACGGCATCGGCTACTGCAACATCACGAAGTGCTGCACCGCAGTCTGTCCGGAGCACATCACCATCACCGACAACGCCATCATCCCGCTCAAGGAGCGCGTGGTGGACGAGTTCTTCGATCCGATCGGCAAGCTCGTGAAGATCTTCAGCCGTCGCCGGCAGGATTGAGCGCGGCACCAGCCTCGAGGCACACATGACCCAGCTCAAGCCCATCAGCATCGCCGGGGTCCCCGCCGCACTGCAGAAAGCGGAGCGCTACCGGCTGCTCAACGACTCGCCGGCGGCCGAGAGCATCTGCCTCGACATCCTCGCGGTCGACCCGCAGAACCAGAGCGCGATCATAACACTGGTCCTCGCGATCACCGACCAGTTCGAGGGGGCGGAATCGGCGGACTCGTTGCGCCGCGCGCAGGAACTGCTCCCCCGCATCGAGGATCGCTACAAGCGCGCCTACTACGAGGGGATCGTCTACGAGCGTCGCGCCAAGGCGCAGCTGCACCGCGTCCTCCCAGGCGCGGCGGGGATGGCCGCCGACTGGTACCACAAGGCGATGGACTGCTACGAGCGCGCCGAAAAGCTCCGCCCCGCCGGGAACGACGAGTCGATCCTCCGCTGGAACACCTGCGTCCGGATGCTCGGGAGGCACGAGCCGGTCGCGGGCACGCGAGACGACTACGAGCCGGCGCTGGACGACTGAACGGCAGCCCTTAGCCCTTAGCCATTAGCGTCGAGCAAAAGCGGGGGGTCAGGTGCCGGGTGCCAGGGACTTCACGCGAAGACCCTGACCCCTGACCCCTGACCCCCTTGGCCGTCAGCCAAAGGCTAACGGCTGATGGCTAATAGCTGCAGTTACTACTTGCCGCAGGTCGCGACCACGCGATCGCGTTCGCTCGGCTGGTAGATCGCCAGCGCGCTGGCCTTCTGCGTTGCCGACTTCGCGGCGACGGCCTCGCCGAGGATCTTGACGGCGGTCTTCGACTGCTCGACCGGGTTGGCGATCACCGCCGTCGCGCCGACCTTGGCGGCGGCGTTGCGGATGTTCTCCTGCAGCTTGTTGTCGGTAGTGTAGACGGAGTTGCCTTCGGCCTCGACGTAGGCGAGCTCGTAGTAGTCCGTCGGGACGTCGGAGCGGGTCGCGTAGGTCGCGATCGCGTCCTCGCACGTCGGCGCGCGCGAGATCGACGGGCTGATGTCGGTCGTCTGCTTCTTGACGCCGCAGGCGGCCGTCGCGGCGAGCGCGAGGGCGAGCGGGATGGCCTTCAGGGAAATGGTCTTCATTGTCGTGAGCTCCGTGCGGTCACGTGGATGGGTTTGCCTTTCACCCCTCCCATTTGCAAATGCAGGGCCCCCGGAGGTTTCTCGCGCCGGGTCGGGGGTCGACACGGGGACGAGAGACGAGAGAAGGTCCGCTTCACAGCGTGTAGCGTGATGTGATGAACCGCACAGTCATAGCTCATGCGCCTTGTGCCGGTCACCTCCCAAGGTCCTTCACACCTCCCTACTCAGCGTGCCTGGAGGCCCCTGAGGTCTGGATGTACAACCGCTCGACCTTCTCCCTCGCCCATGGAGTCTTCCGGAGGAAGGTCAGCGATGACTTGATGCTCGGGTCGTCGGTGAAGCAGCGGATGGCGATCCTCCGGCCCATCGCCTCCCAGCCGATTGCGGCAACCAGACGTTCGAGCATCATCTCGAGGGTGACGCCGTGAAGGGGATCGGTCCTGCGCGCGGGCTCGGTCATCGGCTTCTCGATTGCACGTTAGGCTGCCCCACTGGTCGTTGCTGCCGCACCGGTAATCTAGCCTGACCTCCCAGCGCGATCCGGCGTGCTCTCCGGCAGCCGGTGGGGGAGCCTCTGGGCCGATCGGAACGACCCTCGCTAATATTCAGCCATGGCTACCCCGACTCCCTATCGATCGCTTCCCGCCGAGCGCCGCGTCGCGCTCGTGACCCACATGCTGACCGCCAGCCGCGAAGGACGCGCGCTGATGATCCAGCGGCTCGTCGCCCGCGGCGGCGGCTTCCGCGCCGTCACCCTCAACCAGTGGCCGGTCGATCGCCTGGCGAAGGAGATCGTCCGCATGAACGCGCAGACCGCGCAGGACGAGCTCGACCTGCTGCAGCTGCTCTACGTCGACCTCGAGCCGGCGATCCAGATCACCTTCCTCGATGCCGCCGGGGTGAAGCACGAGAACGGCCGGATGGCCGAGGAGCTCGAGCCGCCGTACGCCGGCGCCGAGGCGGTGCGGCGGGCGGCGGCAGCGGTGCGTGAGGCGCACGGCGAGGATGGCGAGCGCTATCTCCGCACCCTCGCCCGCTACAGTCGCGAGGGCTGGCCCGGGATCGACGAACTCGCCACCCCCATCCCTGCGCGTTAGGCAGCGCCGCCTGGCTCAGAGATAGCTGAGCCACCAGTCGGTGCGGCGCTGGCGGACCCCCGCAAACCAGCGGCAGAGCGGGTAGAGCATCACCGGGATCGACGCCCAGATCAGCCAGACCGCGGGGAGCGGCAACGGCCATCCCGGCGGCTGGGTGACCGGGAACTTGTCGAGCGAGGGCGACTCGAACATCCAGTGCACCTCGCCGTAGCGCAGCAGCGCGGCGACGACGGCGAGCACGTGAATGAGCAGGAAGTGGAGGAGGAAGTAGAACATCGGCACCTTCCCGATGATCAGCGCGGGGCGCAGCAGCGCCGGCGTCCGCTCGTCCACTGCCCGCAGGAAGAGCAGCGCCGGCCCGAGCGTCATCAGGAGGAAGAGCAGAGACGGCGGGTACTTCGTGGTGTTGACGAAGGAGAGCACCGTGAACAGCGGTGTCGCCTGGACCGCCCACCGATTCGGGTCGCCGTACACGTTCGCCGCGCGGAGCGCGAGGAATGCCGCGGTCAGCGCCACCCCGATGCGGAGAAGAAACGCGCGCCGCCTCGCCGCGTCCCAGCGATACACCTCGCCGAGCCCGTAACCGACCGCGGTCACGCCGACCCACGGAATGAGCGGGTACGCGGCGAACACCATGTGCCGTCCATCGGTGAAGAGCACACCCGGCCCATGGAGCACGTTCCATAACGGGGCGAGGCTGCCTGACGCGCCAGCGCTGACGGGATCGAGCAGGTTGTGCGTGACGATCACGAGCGCGCCGATCGCGGTCACCACCGATACCGGGAGATACACCAGCGCCGAGAGCACGATCATCGCCCAGCCGAGCGCCCAGAGGACCGTGAGCACGGTCGTCTGGTAATCGAAGTTGAACTGGAGGATGAGGCAGCGGAACAGCACGAGCTCGAGGAAGATCAGCCAGAGGCCGCGCGTGAAGAGGAAGCGCGAGAGCTCGCCGGTCGACCGCCGGCGACGCGCCAGCGATGCCCCCGTGCCGGTGAGCAGGAAGAACACGGGCGCGCAGAGATGCGTGATCCATCGCGTCATGAACAGCCCCGCGCTCGCCGTCGCGAGGTCCGTCGGGCTGGCCGCGAGGTCGCCGAAATAGTCGCGCGTGTGGTCGAGCGCCATGAGGATCATGATCACCCCGCGGACGACGTCGACCGACTCGATGCGCACTCGCGCGCGGGCGGCTGCCGGCACCTCCGCCGCGACGGGGACGGCGGCCGCGGTCACAGCCATCGGAGCGCTAGCGAGCAGGAGACCGGATACCCCCCGGGAACGCGCTCGCGGCGGCGGCGCTCCGCGGGGGCATTCACGGTGCGCTGGATGACGAGGAGGGCGACGGGGAGGAACACGTCTGGCCACCGGCTGTTGAGGTTGAGCGCGACTGTGGCGACGCTCGATCCTCGCGTCGCAGGCGCCGCGGCGCAAGGCGCGTTGGCCCCGTGACGATCCACCGCTATCATTCGATCATGACAACCCCCCCGATCGACAGCATCGCGGTCCCGAGCGGCCGCCGTCCCGCCGGCCGCGGCCCGCGCGAGTGGGCGCGCGCGTTTACCGGCTTCTATCCCCCGCTCGCCGAGGACCTCGCCGGGCTCGACCCGGTCGCGCGCTTCCTCTACTCGGCGCGCAGCGTCATCCTCGTCATCTCGTTCCAGGCCGCCCTGCTCGCCGGGCTGCTCGCGGCGACTGACCGGCGGTTCGCGCTCGTCCCCTTCGTGCTCGTGCTCATCGCCTACGTCGTGCTGCACGCGATCAGCAACCTCTCGAACGACTACTTCGGCGCGCGCCGGGGACACGACACCGACGACTCCCCGCGCCGCCGCTACACCGTGCACCCGCTGCTCAGCGGCGCGGTCAGCTCGCGGCTGCTCGTCACCGGGCTGTTCGTCCTCGGCGTCATCGCGTCGGGAATCGGCGTCTACTTCGTGGTGTTGCGCGGGATGACCGCGGTCTGGCTGGTGATCGCGGGCGCGCTGCTGCTCTGGGCGTACGACGCGGCGCCGCGCGCGCTCAAGGAGCTCGGGCTCGGCGAGGTCGCCGCATTCGTGGTCTGGGGGCCGCTGATGGTCGCCGGGGGCTACTACGTCATCACCGGCCACTGGTCGCGCGCGGCGATGCTCGCGGCGGTGCCGTACGGCCTCGGCGTGATGTCGATCCTCGTCGGCAAGCACATCGACCAGCGGATGTTCGACGCGGGCAAGCACCAGCGCACGCTGCCCGTGCTCCTCGGCGAGCGCCGCGCCCGGGCGCTCAATCGCGCCTCGGTGATCGGGATGTACGTCGTGATCGTCGGCGGCGTGGTGATCGGGGCGATCACTCCGTTCGCGCTGCTCGTCTTCTTCGCCGCGCCGCGGGCGATGCGCGCGGTGAAGGTGATGTCGGCGCCCGCGCCGGCCGAGCCGCCGGCGGGGTACGTCGGCTGGCCGCTCTGGTATCACCGCGTCTGCCTCGTCCACAACCGTGCGTTCGGGTGGCTCTACGTGCTCGGCCTGGCGGCGGGCGCGGCGCTGCCGGGCATGCGCATCTAGAGCACGCCCGGCAGCGCCTGACGTCTCTCAGCGGGTGAAGACCGTCGAGAACGAATAGGGGCGCGTCGCCGCGCCGTCCGCGGAGGGGGGGAACTTCCAGTTCTTCACCTTCGCCAGGACGCAGCTCTCCACCTGCTCGGCGCCCTTTCCTTCCCACGAGCGGCGCAGCAGGTCGGCGCGCGTCACCGTGCCGTCGGGGCCGAGCAGCACCCCGATCGTCGTCGATCCGGCGAGCGCCGGATTCGAGGCGCGCGTCTCCTCGTAGCAGAACTGCAGCTGCGGGTTGCGGCTGCGGACGAAGTCGCCGATGGTCGTCACTCCCGAGCTGTGGCCGCTGCTGTTGCGGTTGGCGGCAGGGGCGACCGCGGCGGTCGGCTGGTAGGCGTTGACGTCGTAAAGTGCGAGCGTCGCCTGGGAAGGGGCCGTGGCCGCGGAGCGCGAGATACAGGCGCTCACCGCGAGGATGGCCGTGGTGCGAGCTAACGTCGAAAGCTTGGACATAGGTCCTCCGCTACAGGGTCGCGAGCGGGCATCGATCGCTCACGTCCTACAACGACCCATCGTGGGAGCGCGTAACCGTTTTCGGGGCGCCTTATCAATCGTGCCAGGACTGTGCGACGCAGGTCACGGCGTGAAATTTTGCGCGCTCGGCGCTATTATCGCCCGGGGTGCCATTCCATCGACTTGACGCGCCCGCGCGCCCGCGCCTTCGTAGTCACATGACCCGCATCACGCCCTTCCTCACATGCCGCGCGACGATCGCGGCGCTGGCCGTGGCGCT
>DASZNJ010000395.1:0-20182 GCA_035551575.1 Gemmatimonadaceae bacterium | reverse complement strand
CCCTGCCGCGCCGGGCTGGCGCGGCTGCTCGGCGGCAACACGCGCCTCGCGACGTCGGGGGGCGCGAAGCTTCCGGTCGAAGTCGCCGACTATCTCGACGCCGCCGGGCTGACGGTGCTCGGCGCGTACGGCCAGAGCGAGCATCTCTGCGTCGCGATGCACCGCCCCGGCGCGTACGACACCGTCAGCGTCGGCCCGCCGATGCCCGGCACCGAGGTGCGCATCGCCGACGACGGCGAGCTGCAGGTCAGGCGGAGCGCGCTCACCTTCGCCGGCTACCATGGCAAGCCGGCGGCGACACGCGACGCGTTCACCGAGGATGGCGCCTGGCTGAAGACCGGCGACCTCGCCGAGCTCCTCCCTGACGGCCGGCTGCGGATCACCGGTCGCAAGAAGGAGGTCATCGCCCTCTCCAACGGCAAGAAGGTCGCGCCCCTGCCGATCGAGGCGCAGCTGGCCGAGGATCCCTGGATCGCCTACGCGATGCTCTACGGGGAAGGGGAGCGCTTCATCAGCGCGCTGCTCGTGCCGAGCCGGCCGATGGTGGAAGGGTGGATGCGCGAGCACGGGGTCGCGCGCCATGCCGACGCGCTCGTTCATCCCGACGTCGTCGGCCGGCTGCAGGAGGCGGTCGATCGGGTGAACGCGAAGCTGGCGCGCCCCGAACAGGTGCGCCGCTGGGTGGCGCTCGAGCACGACCTCACCGTCGAGGGCGGCGAGCTCACCGAAACCCTCAAGATCCGGCGGAGCGCGCTCGTCGAGCGCTATCGCGACCGGCTGGAGCCGCTCTACCAGTGACGACACCCTCCACGAAGCGGCTCGCGCTGGCGACGATCGTCGTCTCGACGCTTGCGATCGGGGCGGCGTACGCATCGGCCTATTCGGCGGGCGGGCCGCCGGTCTGGGCAGGGTGGCTGTTCGCCGCGGGAGTGACCGGGGCGCTCGTCGCCACACTCGCGTTAGGCGCGATGCGCCGCGACCGCGGGCTCGGGCGGCTGGCCGGCCCGTTCGTGCTGATGACGGTGATGGTCGGCGCCGGCTTCATCGCCGTCTTCGCGCTGCCTGACCTCGGCGCGAGCGAGCCGCTGCTCCTCGGGCTGCCGCGGCGGGCGGCGATCGTGCTCTATGGCATCGGCTTGCTGCCGACGCTGGTGCTCCCGGTGGCCTACGCGTTGACGTTCGCCGACCAGACGCTCCGTCCCGAGGACCTGGCGCGCGTCCTCGAGACCGCGCGCGCCGCGCGCGCGCTGCGCGGCGATCGTGATGCCCAGTCGATCGCCGCGGAGAAGGCATCGTGAGCGCCGCCGCCGCCGCGCTGGCGATGCTCGCCGACGCGAAGCCTCAGGGAGCGTTGCCGCGTCTCGCCAGTCCGACGATCGTGATCGTCGCGCTGCTCTACTTCGTCGGTGTCGTCGCGATCAGCGTCTGGGCGACGCGCCGCACGCGCACCGCCCGCGACTTCTTCGTCGCCGGCCACGGCATCGGGCTCGTCGCGCTGACGGTGGCATCGGTGTCGACGTCGGTGTCGGGATTCGCCTTCATCGGCGGCCCGGGGCTCGTCTACACCATCGGGCTCGGCGCGATCTACATCGTGCTGCCGGCGTCGATCACCAACGTCATGGGCGCGTGGGTCCTCGCCAAGCGGATGCGGCTCCTCGGCGAGGTGCGGGGGCTGATGACGGTGCCCGACGCGATCGGCGCGCGCTATCGCTCCCCCGGCGCGCAGGGACTGGCCGGGGTGGCGATGCTGATCGCGATCGTCGGCTACATGGCGACCAACTGCCTGGCGATGGGCTACGTGATCAACGCGATCTTCGGCACCGGGATCGGCTGGGGGATCTGGATCGGGATGGGGATCACCCTCGCCTACTCGGTCGCCGGCGGGATCCTCGCCGGGATCTACAACGACGTCTTCCAGGGAACGCTGATGGCGCTCGCATCGGCGCTCGTCTTCGGCTATGTGCTGTCGGTCAACGGCGGGATGGGCGGGATCTCGCACGCGATCATGCCCGCGTTCCCGAAGTTCCTCGGCCCGTGGGGGACGCTGACGCCGATCGCCGCGCTGTCGTTCTTCTTCGTCTTCGGGATGGGATCGTTAGGCCAGCCGCAGGGGGTCCACAAGTACTACATGCTCAAGGACCCCCAGCAGCTGAAGTGGTATCCGCTGCTCAAGACGTTAGGCCTGATCCTCGTCCTCCTCCTCTACTTCGGCGTCGGCGTCGGGGTGAAGGCGCTGGTCGCGAGCGGGCGGATGGCGCCGCTGGCGACCCCCGACGCGGCGACGCCGAGCTTCCTCCTCGGCTTCACCCCGGTGGTGCTCGCCGCGCTCGTCTTCTCCGGCGTCGCCGCGGCGACGATGAGCGCGGTGAACTCCTTCATCAACATCGGCGCCGCGGTCGTGACCCACGACATCCCGATCGCGTTAGGCCGCACGGTGAAGAACGAGCTGTACTGGGGGCGCATCTCGACGCTGGTGATCGCGATCGTCGCCGCCGTCGTCGCCCAGTTCTCGGGAACGATGGTCGCCTTCCTCGGCGTCTTCGGCTGGGGGCTGTTCGGCTCGACGCTGGTGCCCGCGCTCGCCTTCGGGCTGAACTGGGAGGGGGCGACGCGGCAGGGGGCGATCGCGTCGATGGGCACCGGGCTGCTCGTGACGCTGGCGTTCGAGACGCTCGCCTTCTTCAAGGTCTACTCGTTCCCGGCCGGGATCGCGATCTCCGGCCTCTCGCTGGTGCTGTCGATCCTCGTCTTCTTCGCCGTGTCGTGGCTGACGCGCGCGGACGCGGCGTCGCAGATCGACCCGGACGTCCTGGTTGTCATGGAGTGCTAGATGAACATCGCTGAGATCAGCGTCGGGATGTCGGCGGAGATGTCGCGGACGGTGACATCGGAGGGAATTCTCGCCTTCGCCGAGGCGACCGGAGACTTCAATCCCGTGCACGTCGACGAGGAAGCGGGGAAGGCGTCGCTGTTCGGGGAGCGGATCGCGCACGGAATGCTCGGCGCGGGGCTGATCTCGGCGGTGCTCGGGATGAAGCTTCCCGGTGCGGGCGCGCTCTACCTCTCGCAGACGCTGAAGTTCGTGAAGCCGGTGAAGATCGGCGACACGGTGACGGCGACGGTGGAGGTCGTGGAAGTGATGGCCGCGAGGAAGCGCGTCAGGCTCGCGACGACGGTGCGCAACCAGGATGGCGACACGGTCATCGAAGGGGAAGCGCTGGCCAGGGTGCGAGGAGAATAGCAGGAAGCGTTCACGGAGTCAGGCAACAACCACACACAACAGGTCCCCCCAAATGTCCACCAGGTTCAAGACGTTCCTCGCCGCACTCCTGCTCCTCGCGCCGGGCGTGCTGCTCGCGCAGGGCGGGCGCGTCGTCGGCACGATCAGCGACGCCGAGAGCAAGGCCGGGCTCCCGAGCGCGCAGGTGACGCTCGTCGGCACCGGCCGCGGCGCGAGCACCGACGCCGAAGGGCGCTACACCATCTACGGCGTTCCCGCGGGCAGCTACGAGCTGCGCGTGCAGCGCATCGGGATGGCGATGAAGACCGTGATGAACGTGACCGTCAGCGCGGGCGCCGACACACGCGTCGACGTCGCGCTGACGCGGACGCCCCTCGAGCTGGCGAACGTCGTCGTTTCGGCGTCGCGGCGGGTCGAGAAGGTGACCGAAGCCCCCGCCACGATCACCCGCATCGATGCGCAGCAGATCGAGAACACCGTCGGCAACTCGTTCTCCGGTGCGCTCAAGGGGATCGAGGGCGTCGACTTCGTGCAGGTCGGTGTCACCGCGGCGGCGATCAACACGCGCGGCTTCAACTCGTCGTTCAACAACCGCGTGCTGATGATGGAGGACGGCCGCATCGCCGTCCTCCCCGAGAACGGATTGCCGGCGGGCGCGTTCACGACGATCCCGAAAGTGGACCTCAACGCCGTCGAGGTGCTCGTCGGCCCCGGGTCGGCGCTCTACGGGCCCGACGCGTCGAACGGCGTCGTCACCCTCGAGACGAAGGATCCGAAGCAGTATCCGGGGACGACGATCGAAGTCGCCGCCGGCACGCGCGCCTACCGCGACATCCAGGGTCGTCAGGCGGGGGTGTTCGGTGACGGGCGGTTCGGCTACAAGCTCACCGGCGAGTACCAGGCGGCCAGCGACTTCTCGAACCAGAACACCTACGCCCCCGTCGGCGCGCAGCAGGCGACGGAGAGGAGCGCGAACTGGAACACCAACGTCATCCGCGGCGCCGGTGCCTTTGACTGGTATCGCGGCGACGCACGGCTCGAGGCGAGCGTCGGCGCGAGCAAGAGCAACGGGATCGGCCAGACCAACGTCGGCCGCAACCAGCTCGTGGATTGGCAGTACCGTCACGCACAGCTCAAGTACACGAGCCCGCACTGGTTCGGGCAGCTCTACACGACGCAGTCGCGCTCGGGCGACACCTACCAGCTCAACGCCTTCTCGCAGAACCGCCTCCGCTACCCGACGATCAGCGACGACTCGGTGAAGCACCTCTCCGACTTCCCGGCCTCGGGCGACCTGATGGCGGCGGAGGTCCAGAACAACTTCAACCTGCCCGTGACCGGGACGCACTTCACCTGGGGCGGGCAGTTCCGCCGCGACGTCGTCAGCAGCGACCGGCAGTGGCTCATCGACCGCCAGACGGGGTCGGACATCAAGGTCAACCAGCGCGGCGTCTACGCGCAGCTCGAGCAGCAGCTGACCCCGATGTTCAAGCTCATCGGCGCCGGCCGTTATGACAAGCACGATTACTACCCGCCGCAGTGGAGCCCGAAGGCCGGCCTGCTCTTCACGCCGCTCCCCGACCAGACCTTCCGCTTGACCTTCAATCGAGCCTTCAAGTCGCCGACGATCCTCCAGACGCAGTTCTACTTCCCGGACTTCAGCCCGCTCACCCCGACGGTCGGCATCGGCGTGATCGGCAACCGCAACGGGCTGGTGATCAGGAACGGCGCGGGCGCGACGGTCACGACCTACGATCCGATCGTCCCGGAGACGAACACGACCTGGGAGCTCGGTTACAAGGGTCTCGTAAAGAACGCGCTCTACGTCGACGTCACCGCGTATCGCACCTTCTTCAGGAGCTTCATGACGCCGCTGGTGACGATCGCCAACCCGCTGGCGAACACCTACGTCTACCGAGACGGGACGAAGTTCACGAGCGAGTCGGGGAAGGACCAGCTCGCGCTGACGTACCTCAACCTCGGCCGGGCGCGCATCGACGGCATCGACATGGGGCTTCGCTGGCTCCTCTCGCCGACGGTCGGCATCAATGGCTCGACGAGCTGGCAGCACCTCAAGGACATCCAGGTGCAGTCCAGCCTTCCCGCGGCGACGATCGCCGAGGCAACCGCGTTCAACTCGCCGACCTTCAAGTGGGCGGCGGGGATGGACTTCGCCGACATCATGGGCTCGCCGCTGCAGGCGTCGTTCAACGGGCGCCACGTCGCAGGGTACAACTTCCGCTCCGGCGTCAACTACGGCTTCATCCCGACCTTCACGACCTTCGACATGTCGCTCGGCTACAAGCTGCCGGTCGAGGGGACGCGGCTGAACGTGAACCTGCAGAACCTCTTCACCTGCCGCAGCGGCCGGACGGTGCCGAACGGCTACATCGCCGGCGGCCGGAAGTCGATGTACTCGCCGGACGCGACCTGCGGTTTCGGCAAGGTGCACAGCGAGATGATCAACATGCCACCACTGGGCGGGCTGCTGATCGTCGGCATCCGCTGGGACCGTTAGGCAGGTGGGCCGCGCGATGACGGTGATCGCGCTGGCCGGGTCCGTCGTCGCGGCAGGGTGCGCGACGACGGCCCGCGTGCCGGCCGGGGAGGGCGCCTCCCCGGCCGGCGTCGCCGCGCCCGGACGCTGGGTGAGCGGCGAATACGCGAACGCGGCCGGGAGCCGGAAGTACCAGCTCTATCTCCCCGCAGGCTACGATGCGTCGCGGAAGCACATGCTCGTCGTGCTCCTCCACGGCTGCACGCAGGACGCGGCCGACATCGCCCGGGGGACGAGGATCGCCGGGCACGCCGACCGCGGCGGCTTCCTCGCGCTCATTCCCGAGCAGCCGGAGAGCGCGAACCCGAAGAAGTGCTGGAACTGGTACGACCCGGCGCACCAGTCGCGCGACGCTGGCGAGCCGTCGATCATCGCCGGGATGACGGCAAGGGTGGTCGCCGACTATCCGGTCGATCCCGATCGGGTGCACCTGGCCGGGATCTCCGCCGGGGCCGGGATGGCGGCGCTGGTCGCGGTCGCTCACCCGGAGACGTACGTGTCGGTGGCGATGCATTCGGGGATCGCGTGGAGGGCGGCGACGAGCGTGGTGGCGGCGCTCGGCGTGATGGCCCATGGCCCCTCGCTGGAGGCGGCCGACTCGTTAGGCATCCAGGCGGCGGCGGCGATGGGCGCGCGGAAGCGGCCGATCCCGGCGCTCGTGATCCACGGCGGGAGCGACAAGGTCGTCAACCCGGCCAACGCGGCGGCGCTCACGCGCCAGTGGACGCGGATGAACGCCAGCGCGCGCGCCGCCGGCGAGTCCGCGATCGCGCTGCGTGGCGACGCGGAGAGCAACGACCGATCGGGGGAGACGAACGGCTACCACTGGACGCGCGCCGGGTTCGGCGCCGGCGACACCGTCGTCGAGGAGCTGATCGTCGCCGAGCTCGGGCACGCCTGGTCCGGCGGCTCGAGCACGGGCACCTTCACCGACGAGCACGGGCCCGACGCGATGGAGGAGATCGTGCGCTTCTTCACCGCGCACCCGCGCACCGGGGCGCGTTAGGCAGTGGCCGGTTTGCCCGTCTTCCCGTCGCGACCCGACGTCGTCAGCTGGTGGGGGCGCGTTCACCCGGGGAAGCTCGCGCTCGTCGACCGGGCCCGCGCCGCGCGCTACAGCTACGGGGAGCTCGACGCGGCGTCGGAGCGGATGGCGCACCTCCTCCTCGCGCTCGGCGCGAAGCGCGGCGACCGCGTCGCGACGCTGGCCGGGAGCCGAGTCGAGCAGTTGACGATCTTCGGCGCGTGCCTCCGGATCGGTGCGATCCTCGTCCCGCTGAACTGGCGGCTCGCCGCGGCAGAGCTGGCCCGCGTCCTCAGTGACGCGACGCCCATGCTGCTCTTCGGCGAGACGCGCTTTCGTGCGGTGGCCGAGGACGCCGCGCGCGCCGGAGCACCGATCCCGCGCTGGATCGACATCGACGCCGAGCTCCCCGCACTCGCGCGCAGTGCGCCGCCCCCGGCCGGCTTCGCGCACGTCCGCGCCGAGCCGGAGATGCCGACGATGCTCCTCTACACCTCGGGGAGCACAGGCCGGCCGAAGGGTGCCATTCTTCCGCACCGTCAGCTGTTCTACAACGCACTGTCCACGACCAGCGGGTGGGAGATCGGCGCCAGCGACATCGCGCCGGTGCACACGCCCTTCTTCCACACCGGCGCCTGGCACGTCGTCGCGATGCCGCACTTCCATGTCGGCGCGGCGATCGTCCTCTTCGAGCAGTTCGACGCCCGCTCGTTCCTCGACGGGCTGGTCGAGGAGCGGTGCACCTGGAGCTTCGGCGTCCCGACCCAGATCGCGATGATGCTCGAGTGCCCGGGGTGGGAGCGCGCGTTAGGCGGGCTGCGCTTCTTCATGTCCGGCGGCGCGCCGTGCCCGCCGGCGCTGACGGCCCGGCTCCGCGCCGCGGGCGTGACGTTCCGTGAGGGGTTCGGGATGACCGAGTTCGGCCCGAACACCTTCGCGATCAGCAATGAAGAGGCGGCCGCCAGGCCGGGGTTCGTCGGCCATCCCATGCCCTTCGTCGAGATCCGGCTGCGCCGCGACGACGGCAGCGATCCGGCGCCGAACGAGGCCGGCGAGCTGCTGCTGCGCGGGCCGCAGATGTTCAGCGGCTACTGGAATGCGCCGGAGAAGACCGCCGAGTGCGTCACCGCCGACGGCTGGCTGCAGACGAGCGACCTCGCGATGCGCGACGAGGGCGGCGCGTATCGCATCTGCGGCCGGAAGAAGGACATGTACATCTCCGGCGGGGAGAACGTCTTCCCGGGCGAGGTCGAGGCCGCGCTCGCCGAATGTGACGGCGTGCTCGAGGCGGTGGTGCTCGGCGTCCCCGACGCGAAGTGGGGGGAGGTCGGGCGGGCGTTCGTCGTCCCCCGCGCCGGCCGCACGTTGGGCGCCGAGGCGCTGATCGCCGAGGTGCGGACCAGGCTCGCCGGCTACAAGGCCCCGAAGTCGATCGTCTTTCTCGACGCGCTGCCGCGGCTCGGCTCGGGGAAGATCGACCGCGCGGCGCTCGCCGCGCGCGGCTGATGTACTGCAAGGGCTCGGTCGTCCGCTCGACGCTCGCCTTCGTCCGCGCCGAGCGCGGTGAAGCGGCGGCCGCGCAGCTGCTCGAGTCGCTCCCGGCCCAGACGCGCCGCCGCCTGACGGCGGCCGAGCCGACCGAGGAGCTTCCCCTTGCGTTCGTCCGCGAGCTCTGGCAAGCGGTGGATGCGCTGCTCGGCGCGAGCGACCCGAGATGGAGCGAGCGGGCCGGGGCGTTCTCGATCGAGTCGGCGGGTGTGCAGTTCTACGGCGGGATCCTGAAGAAGAGCAACCCGACCGAGTTCCTGACGCAGAGCGTCTCGCTCTTCCGTCTGTTCTATCGACCGGGAGACATGGAAGTCGTCTTCGCCGAGCCGGGCGCCGCGGTGCTGCGCCTGGTCGGCTTCGACGCGGGGTCGCGCCTCTTCTGTCAGCGACAGACCGGAGGTTTGAGGCTCGCCCTTGCCCTCGCCGGTGGGATGGCCGCCAATGCGCGCCACGTCCGCTGCGTCGCCGAAGGGGACGCGTTCTGCGAATGGGAGCTGGCCTGGCAGGCGGGGTGAGTCCAAGGGGTGAGAGTCGCTGAAAAATGATGTCGCGTACCTCAAGCACTCCGACCCCTACCCGCGCTCGGGGGGTGAGAGTCGCTGAAAAATGATGTCGCCTGCCCGAAGCACTCCGACCCCTATCCCGACCCCTACCCGGGCTACCCCGGCGACCCCGCGCTCCAAGCTCTGCCTCCGCTATGTGCTCCCGGGGGTTCGAGCCCCGCACCGGAGCTCGCGTGCGGGCTGTGCACGAGTGCATTTCCACCAGCCCAGGGAATAACTACCATCCCGCCGCGCCAACTCGGTATCCTTCATCGTTGGAAATCGAACTCCTGAAGCTCTACCGCCTTCCCCCCGAGATTCCGTCCCCCCGTGCCCAATATCCTGAAAGTCTTCCTCGCGGCGCTGCTCTTCGCGCCGAGCAGCCTTGTTGCGCAGCGCGGCCGCATCGTCGGGACCGTTACCGATTCCGCGAGCCGGGCGCCGTTGTCGGGTGCGCAGGTCTCGATCGTCGCGACGCCGCTCGGCGCGTCGAGCGGCGCGGATGGCTCCTTCGCGATCGACAGCGTCGCGCCCGGCACCTACACCGTGCGCGTCAGCCGGCTCGGGATGACGATGCGGACGATCACTGGCGTCGTCGTCAACGCGGATGCTGACACCCGCGTCGACGCGGCGCTCGGGCGCGCCCCGCTCGAGCTGGCCGGCGTCGTCGTCTCGGCGTCGCGGCGTGTCGAGAAGATCACCGATGCACCGGCGACGATCACGCGCATCGATTCGCGACAGATCGAGAACACCGTCGGCAACTCGTACTCCGGTGCGCTGAAGGCGGTCGAGGGCGTGGACTTCGTGCAGCTCGGCGTGACGTCGATCGAGATCAACACCCGCGGCTTCAACTCGTCGTTCAACAACCGCGTCCTGATGATGGAGGACGGCCGCATCGCGGTGCTGCCGGAGTACGGACAGCCGGCGGGAAGCTTCACGACGATCCCGAAGGTCGACCTGAACGCGGTCGAGGTGCTGGTTGGTCCTGGCGCCGCGCTCTACGGGCCCGACGCGTCGAACGGCGTGCTCACCCTCGAGACCAAGGACCCGAAGCAGCATCCCGGGACGACCATCGAGGTGGCCGCCGGGACGCGGCAGTACCGCGACATCCAGGGGCGTCACGCAGCGGTGTTCGGCGACGGACGATTCGCCTACAAGGTGACCGGAGAGTACCAGAGCGCGAACGACTTCTCGAACAGGAACACCTACGCACCCGTCGGCACGCGGCTCGCCCCCGAGCTCAACGCCAACTGGAACACCAGCGTCGCCCGCGGCGCCGCCGCGTTCGACTGGTACCGCGGCAGCTCGCGCCTGGAGGCGAGCGTCGGCGCGAGCCGCAACAACGGCATCGGCCAGACGAACGTCGGGCGCAACCAGCTCGCCAACTGGCAGTACCGCCACGCGCAGCTCAAGTACACGAGCCCGCGGCTGTTCGGCCAGGTCTACACGACCGCGTCGCGCTCCGGCGACACCTTCGTCCTCAACACCTTCGCGCAGAACTCGCTGCGCTACCCCGGGCTGAGCGTCGACTCGATCAAGAAGATCTCGGCGTTCCCCGGCGCGGGCGATCTCTACGCGGCGGAGCTGCAGAACAACTTCACCGTCCCGATGACGGGGACGCGCTTCACCTGGGGCGGACAGTTCCGCCACGACGTGGTGAGCAGCCACCGTCACTGGCTCGCTGACCGCCTGACGGGGGAGAACATCCAGGTCAACCAGCGCGGCGTCTACGCGCAGCTCGAGCAGCCGGTGCTGCCGATGGTGAAGCTCGTCGGCGCCGGCCGTTATGACAAGCACGATTACTACGATGCGCAGTGGAGCCCGAAGGCGGGCGTCCTCTTCACCCCGGCGCTCGACCAGACGTTCCGCTTCACCTTCAACCGCGCCTTCAAGTCGCCGACGGTGCTGCAGACGCGCTTCTACTTCCCCGACTTCAGCCCGCTCAGCCCGACGGTCGGCGTCGGCGTCATCGGCAACTATACCGGCCTCCAGATCCGCGACGGCGCGGGGAACCTGATCCGCACGTATGACCCGGTCGTCCCCGAGACGAACACGACGTACGAGCTCGGCTACAAGGGCGTCGTGAAGAGCGCGCTCTACGTCGACGTTGCCGCCTATCGCTCGTTCTTCCGCAGCTTCCTGACGCCGCTCGTCAACGTCGCCAACCCGCTCGCCAACACCTTCGCCTACGCGAACGGCCGGAAGTTCGGGATCGAGACGGGGCGCGACCAGTTCACCCTCACCTACCTCAACCTCGGGAAGGCGCGCATCGACGGCGTCGACCTCGGCCTGCGCTGGCTCGCGTCGGCCACCACGGCGCTCTCGGCGACGACGAGCTGGCAGCACCTGAAGGACATCCAGGTGCCATCCAACCTTCCCGCCGCGGCGATCGACGAGGCGACGGCCTTCAACTCGCCGACCTTCAAGTGGGCTGCCGGCGTGGACTTCGACGACGTCGCCGGCTCGCCGCTGCGCGCGTCGGTCAGCACCCGGCACGTCGCCGGCTACAACTTCCGCTCGGGGGTGAACTACGGGTACGTTCCGACGTTCACGACCTTCGACCTGTCGCTAGGCTACAAGCTCCCGCTCGAGGGAACGCGCCTCAACGCCTCGCTGCAGAACTTCTTCACCTGCCGGAGCGGGCGGACGCTGGCCAACCAGTTCATCGCCAGCGGCCGGCAGTCGATCTACTACCGCAACGACACCTGCGGCTTCGGGAAGTCGCACAGCGAGATGATCAACATGCCGCCCGTCGGCGGGTTCTTCACCATCGGGGTGCGCTGGGACCGTTAGGCACGGGCGCCAGGCCCGCACTAACGCCCCGCCCGCTCTCGACGCGGGTATGTATATTTCGACATGCGCGTGCTGCTCGTCGAGGACGATCCCCCGCTCGCCGGCGCCGTCCTCCAGGGATTCGCTGAAGCGTCCATCGATGCCGCCTGGGCGGCCGATGCCGCCGGGGCGAGGACTCGTCTCGCCCTCGTCGAGTACGACGTCGTCGTGCTCGACGTCCTCATCCCGGGCGGGAGCGGCTTCGACCTCTGCGCCGCGCTGCGCCGCAGCGGCGTCCGCACTCCCGTCCTCATGCTCACCGCGCGCGACTCGGTCGCCGATCGCGTCCACGGGCTCGAGCAGGGGGCCGACGACTATCTGACCAAGCCGTTCGACTTCGCCGAGCTGCTCGCCCGCGTGCGCGCCCTCGCGCGCCGGCCGCCGTTCCTGGCGCCCGAGCAGGTCCGCGTCGCCGATCTCGAGGTCGATCTCCGGAGCCGCAGCGTCCGGCGCGCGGGACGGGAGATCGTGCTCACCGCCAGGGAGTTCAGCCTGCTGGAGGTCTTCCTCCGGCACCCCGGCGACGTGCTCTCCCGCGCCGAGATCGCTGCCCGCGTCTGGGACGAGAATCACGACCCGTTCACGAACGTGCTCGACGTCCTCATCGGCCGGCTGCGGCGGAAGATCGACGACAACTTCGACCGCAAGCTCATTCAGACGATGCGCGGCGCAGGCTACCGGCTCGCCGAGTGACCGCGCCGTCGCCCGCGGGCACAAGTGCGGAGCCCCTCGAGGGCCCTCGCACGCGGGGGCAGGACGAGCTCCCCCCGCTCGTCCCCCTCGAGCGGCTCCGCTGGCGGCTCACGGCCTGGTACCTCGCCACCGTCTCCGCGACGATCGCGATCCTCGGCGCGGGACTCTTCATCGCCGTGGCGCGCGGGATCGCGGCGAAGCGCGACGCCTCGCTCATCCGCGCGGCCACGGCTGCGGGCGACCTCCTCGCGCGCGCGCCGGCCGGCACCGATCCGCGATCGACCTTCGCGACGATCCGGATTCCCGACCGTTCACTCTACCTGTTCGATCTGCAGGGCCAGCCCCTGGTTCCGGACTCCGCATCCCGCTGGGTCCGCGGAGCCGCCGCGCGGGCGGCGATCGAGGGAGCGATCTCGCTGCAGGCCGACATCGGCGGCGAGCACACGCTCCAGCTGCACGCTGCCCGGTTCGCGGTGCGGGGAGCGCGGTTCGTCATCGTCGCAACCGCGGACACCGAGGAGCTCGAGGACGAGTATGCCTCCGTCATCGCGGCGTTCTCGCTCGCCGCGGCCGCCGCGGTTGCACTCGTCGCGGCCGGAGGATTCTGGCTCGCACGCAAGTCGACGGCGCCGGTGGTGTCCACGGTCGCCCACATGCGCCGCTTCATGGCCGATGCTGCGCACGAGCTGCGCACGCCGGTCGCGGCGCTGCTGGCACGCGCCGCGGTGACCCTTGCGCAGACGCGCGATGCCGCCACGTACGCGGCGGCGATTCGCGACCTGCACGACGAGGCGAGCCGGCTCTCACGCACCCTCGACGACCTGCTGATGCTCGCGCGGGCCGATGCGGCGGAGCGGCCGATCGAGCGGAGGCGGGTCTTCCTCGATGACGTCGCGCTGGACGCGGCACATGCCGCGCGGGCGATGGGCGCGCACCACGGCGTGACGGTGGACGTCACCGACTTCCGCGAGTCGCCGGTGACGGGCGATCCGGCCCTGATCCGGCAGCTGCTGATGACGGTGCTCGACAACGCCGTGAAGTACACCCCCGCGGGCGGTCGCGTGACGATCGGCGTGTCGGCCGACGGTGACGCCGCTCGCGTCGTGGTCGAGGATACCGGCATCGGCATTTCCGCCGAGGCGGCGCCGCACCTGTTCGAGCGGTTCTATCGCGCCGATCCGGCGCGCGGACGCGCGGGCGGCGCCGGCCTGGGACTCTCGATCGCGCGCTGGATCTGCGACGCTCACGGAGCGACCATCGCGATCACCCCCCGGCCGGAGCGCGGGACACGGGTCGAGCTGCGCTTCCCGCTGGTACGGTGAGGTCGTCCCCGCCCGAACACCATCTGTCACAGTCCTGTTAGTACCTGCGCGCTACGTTCCCGATCCACCTGCGATGCGGAGATCGGGAAGCGGATGTCACGACCAGACGATGCGCGGAGGCTCCTCCGCTGTGCGCTGTTTCTCGCGGCGAGCGGGGTGCTCGCGGCCCGCCTCCGCGCGCAGGACTCGACGGCGGCTCCGGTTGCCCGGGTGGCGGTCACGGTGGTCGGCAGCGAGGGCGCGAGCCAGCGGCCGCTCGAGCACGCGCTCGTGCGGAGCGGGACGATCGGCGCCGAAACGGACGCATCCGGCACCGTCGTTCTCGCGCTGCCAGCTGGCGCACGACTGCTCATCGCGTCACGCATCGGCTTCGCTCCCGAATCGCTCTCGATCGCACTCGCCCCCGGCGCCGACACGGCGCTCACGCTGCGCCTCCGCACCGTGGTCGCGAGAATCGCCGGGATCGTGGTGACGGCCACCCGCGGCGAACATCGCATCCAGGACGAGCCGACCAGGGTCGAGGTGCTCGCCAGGGAGGACGTGGGGGAGAAGACCGAGATGCGGCCGGCGAACCCGACCACCCTGCTCAGCGAGATTCCCGGCGCCCGCGTCCAGTCCTCCTCGCCGGCGTTAGGCGGGTCGGGGATCCGCCTGCAGGGACTGCGCGGACGATACACCCTGCTGCTCGCCGACGGCCTCCCGCTGTATGGAGCCTCCTCGGAAGGACTCGGCTTCCTGCAGATCCCTCCGCTCGACCTCGCCCAGGCCGAGGTGATCAAGGGGCCGGCAACCGCGCTCTATGGTCCCGCCGCGTTAGGCGGCGTCGTCAACCTGGTGTCGCGCCGTCCGCCGGCAGCCGGGCAGCACGAGCGCGAGCTGCTGGTGAACGCCACGTCGCAGGGCGGCGCCGACGCGTTGCTCTGGTCGGCCGGCTCGCTTCCGGCACGGTGGGGGTACACGCTGATCGGTGGCCTCCACCGCCAGGCCATGCGCGATGTGAGCGGCGACGGCTGGGCGGATGTCCCCGGATTTCGGCGTGCCGAGCTCCGTCCGCGGTTCTTCTGGACCGGAACAGGTGGCAGCTCCGCGATGCTCACCTTCGGTGGTGCGACCGAGCGCCGCGATGGTGGCGGCACCGTACCGGCGCCCGCCGGCAACGACGCGTTTCCCGTCAGCGCGGCTACCAGACGCGCCGATATCGGAAGCGTCGTTCGTCTTGCCGCCGGACCCGGGCTGGTGACGATCCGCGCGTCGGCGAACCGGCAGTGGCAGGACAGGCAGCTTGGCGACAGCACGGAGTCCGACCGCCGTGGTACCGCGCTCGCCGAGCTCTCGTGGGCGCGGACGGCCGGCACGCACGAGCTTGTCGTCGGCGCCGCGGCCGGGCAGGATCTGTTGGCCGCTGCAAGGCTGCCCGCTGCCAGCTTCGACTTCCTCACCACCTCGATCTTCGCGCAGGACACATATACTCCGCTGGGCCGGGTGTCGCTCGCCGCGAGCGCGCGCCTCGACCATCACAGCCGCTACGGCTCCTTTGTCAGTCCGCGGCTCTCGTTGCTGACCCATCTCACCGCGACGTGGAGCGCACGTCTCTCCGCCGCCGCCGGCATGTCCGCCCCGACGTCGCTCGTCGAGGAAGCTGACGCGGTGGGACTTGCGCGGGAGCGCGGGTTCGGCGCACTGTCGGCCGAGCGGATCCGCTACGCGTCGCTCGACGTCAACGGGGCGCTCGGGCCACTCGAGTTGAACGGCACGCTCTATCGCTCACACCTTTCCTCGGCCGTCGTGACGGAAACCGGAGTCGCCCCCGCTGTCGGAACCTTCACGCTGCGCAACGCGCCGGCCCCGACGCGCACCGACGGCGCGGAGCTGTTCGCCGTGTACTCGCGCGAGCCGCTGGCGGTGACCGCGCTGTACAGCT
This sequence comes from Gemmatimonadaceae bacterium, assembly GCA_035551575.1. Classification (GTDB taxonomy): domain Bacteria; phylum Gemmatimonadota; class Gemmatimonadetes; order Gemmatimonadales; family Gemmatimonadaceae; genus JABFXC01. The sequence goes on along the minus strand of DASZNJ010000395.1, from coordinate 4,502 downwards.
TCACGCGCTCCGCCGAATGGTCGCCGGAGGCGATGCACCGCGTCGCGGCGCCGCTCGTGCCGCGGCATGCGGGGGGACTCGACGTCGCCTTCGAGGAGGACGAAACGGGGACGCGCGTCGGACTCGAGGCATTCTACACCGGCCGCCAGGCGCTCGCCGACGACCCGTACCGCACCGTCAGCGTGCCGTACACGACGGTCGGACTCCTGGCCTCGCAGCGAATCGGGGCGGCAACGGTCTTCGTCAACGCGGAGAACCTGACGAACGTGAGGCAGACTCGCTTCGATCCGCTGCTCCGCCCGGCGCGCGGCGCGGCCGGCGCCTGGACGACGGAGCAGTGGGCCCCCCTCGACGGGCGGGTCATCAACGCGGGCGTTCGCGTGTCGATTCAATGACGCCGGGACCAGGCGACCGTACCGTGCTGGGCATCGATGAGGTGATGCGGATCCTCCCCCACCGGTATCCCTTCCTCTTCGTCGACGCGGTCACCGAGTTCGTGCCGGGAACCAGGCTGGTTGCCGTGAAAAACGTGACGGCGAACGAACCGTTCTTCGCGGGGACGCCGGACGGCCCGATGCTGATGCCAGGGCTCCTGATCCTTGAAGCGATGGCCCAGGCCGGCGGGCTGCTGTTCATGGCCGGACAGGCTGACCCCTCACAACGGGTCGTCTACTTCGCCTCGATCGATGGCGTACGCTGGCATGGCTACGCGCGCCCGGGCGATCAGCTCAGGATCGAGGTCCTCGTCACGCATGCCCGCGGACGGATGCGCAAGGTGCGCGCGGAAGCGTTCGTCGGGGACATGCTGGCGTGCGAGGCGGAACTGGCCGCCGTGGTGATGGATCGCTAGCGAAGGCAGCTGCGCGGCGGCGGGCAGCACGGCACGATACGAACTGGATCGGGGAGATCGATGCACGACACGCTGATGGGACTGGTTGTCACGTACGGGTATGTCGTTCTCTTCGCGCTGATCGCGCTCGAGAGCATGGGGATACCTCTTCCCGGTGAGACCGCGCTCGTGACCGCTGCCGCCGTCGCGGCGCAGGGTCATCTCTCGATCTTCGGTGTGATCGCGACGGCGGCCGTGGCGGCGATTCTTGGCGACAACGCCGGCTACTGGATCGGCAGGAAGGGCGGGCTCGCGCTCGTGCGCCGCCACGGCCGGCTGCTGCGCTTCGACGAGCGGAAGCTCGAGCGCGTGCACCGGTTCTTCGCTCGACATGGCGGCAGGACCGTCTTCATCGGGCGCTTCGTCGCGCTCCTCCGGACGTGGGCCGCGTTCTTCGCCGGCGCCGGCGCGATGCCGTACGGTGCCTTCATGACATGGAACGCGTTAGGCGGCGTGGCCTGGTCAGCCGTCTTCGGCACCCTCGGCTATGTCTTCGGCAGAAACCTGCCCGCGCTCGAACGCTACGCGGGCCAGGCGAGCTTCGCCCTGGCATTGCTCGCCGCGCTGGTCGCCGTGCTCGTGATCCTCTGGCGGCGGTTCGACCTCTCGGAGGCCGGGCTCCGGGTCATCGCCGAGCGGGTGTGGGGCGCGTGCTGCCGGACGCAGGTCGCCCGTCGCCTGCAGGCGCGCTACCCGCGAGCGTGGGCGTTCGTCCTCGCCCGCTTCGCCCCGGGCGGAATCCTCGGGCTCCACCTGACGATCGGTCTCGTCACGAGCCTCGCGGCCCTCTGGCTGTTCGGCGGGATCACGGAGGACGTGATCCATCACGATCCGCTCACCGTCTTCGACGTCACGCTCGCGCACTGGTTCCGTGCGCACGCGACGCCGGCGGGCGACCGCGCCTTCTACGCCATCACGCTCATCGGTACGCCACCGTCGCTCGGGGCGATCGGAGTCGTGGTCGCGGGGGTTCTGGCCTGGCGACGGCACTGGCTCGCATTCTGGGGGTGGGGCGCCGCGTTCGTCGGCGCGGGCGTCATCGACTGGACGCTGAAGCACGTCATCAGGCGGCCGCGTCCCCCCTACGCCGAGGCGTTCTACGTCGAGCATGGCTTCAGCTTCCCGAGCGGACACGCCACGATGTCGCTCGTCGCCTTCGGCATGCTCGCCTATCTTCTGATCGCGTTCTGGGCGCCCGCCCGGCGTGCGCCCCTCGCGATCTCACTCGGTGCCGTGTTCCTGGCGCTCCTGATCGGCTTCAGCCGGCTGTACCTGGGCGTGCACTACTTCAGCGACGTGGTCGGGGGCTACGCCGCGGCTGCGGTCTGGCTCGCGGCGTGCGCATCGGGCGTCGAGACCGCACGCCGTCGGCGCGACGTCGGCCGGAGTACACCCGCTGCGGAGCGGGCCACCTGGGCCATGAACCGCGGCGCCAGTGGCGCACCCGGGCGGCCGTGACTCATCGCACGGGCGCGCCCCGACCGAGCACCCTCCCCCCGACCAGCGTTGCGATCTCCCGCCCCGCGCGCTGCACGACCCCGGCGACGTCGCCGAGCAGCCCGCCGATCTCGACGACCCAATCGCTCGGCGAGCGCGGCGGAGTCGCGCCCTTCAGCGACGCCATGATCCGCCCACGCAGCCGCACCGCGATCGGGCCGGCGAAATCGATCGCGTTGAAGTGCGGATCGTAGCGCGTCCCCAATCCCTCGATCAGCGACGCGGTCCGCGCGAAGTACACCAGGTCGCTCGGGAGGATGATCGGGGCGTCGAAGATCTCGGCCAGCACCCGGTCGGCGAGCAGCCGCTCCAGCCGCTCGCGGGTGACCGACTTCTCCCCGGCGATCACCAGCAGCTTGCGGACGAGGACGACGATCGCCTCGCGGTCGGACCCCGGGAGGAGGACGCCTAACGATTCGAAGCCGCCGACGATCCCCTCGACGTCGCCGCGGATCGCCGCGAACACGGTCTCGACCAGCCGCAGCCGCTGCTCGCGCGGGACGCGCACCGCCATCCCGAAGTCGAGGAGCACCAGCCGGCCGTCGGGCGCGACCATCAGGTTCCCGGGATGCGGGTCGGCGTGAAAGAGCCCGTCGATCAGCATCATCTGGATGTACATCTCCATCACCGTCGCGACGACGTCCGTGCCGCGCACCTTCCCCGTCGCCACCCAGTCGCCGAGCATGTCGATCCGGCGGCCATCCACGTAGTCGAGGACGAGCACCCGCTGCCGCGTCATCTCGTGATGCACGGCGGGGACGATGACCTTCTTGTTGGCGACGAAGTTCGCGCGGATCTCGTCGGCGACTGCCGCCTCCTTGCGGAAGTCCAGCTCGTCGCCGACGCGCACCGAGAACTCCGCGATCGCCCCCTGCAGCGCGATGACGTGGCGGTTCGGCCACCGCTTCGCGACCGCGGCGAGGATGCGCGACGACGCCTTCACGTCCACCGCGACCATCTCCTCGACACGCGGCCGCAGCACCTTGACCACTACCTCGCGGCCGTCGAGACTCGCGCGGTGTACCTGGCCGAGCGAGGCGGCGGCGATCGGCACGGGGTCGAAGCGCTCGAACAGCGTCTCGACCGGTGCGCCGTAGCTCTCGCTGATGGTGCGGGCGATCTCGTCGTACGCCACCGGCGGCACCTGGTCGTGCAGCCGGCCGAGCGTCGAGAGGTAGGGTTCGGGGACGAGATCGGCCCGCGCGCCGATCACCTGCGCCAGCTTGACGAAAGTCGGGCCGAGCGCCGCGATCAGCCCGACCAGCTCCTCGGCGCGGCGGCGGTGGTATGTGTCGGAGCGCACCAGCGGGGCACCGGCGACGATCCATCTTCGCCGGTCCCGGAGAAAGGAGAGGACGAAGGGGAGGATGCGGAGCGAGACGACGACGGCGCGCATGATCCTTGAAAGATAGCGACCGCGACATGGCACTCACTCACATCTTCTTCGACATCGGCGGCGTCCTCGGCTCCAACGGCTGGGACCACGAGCAGCGCGGGCGCGCCGAGGCGCACTTCGATCTCGGTCCCGAGTTCGAGAACCGCCACCACGAGCTGGTCGGCGACTGGGAGATCGGGCGGCTTTCTCTCGACGAGTACCTCGACAGCGCGGTGTTCTTCGAGCCGCGGTCGTTCACGAAGGAAGAGTTCATCGCCTTCATGTTCGGCCAGAGCGAGCCGTTCTTCGGGACCATCGCGATCGTCGCGGACGTCGCGAAGCGCGGCGACCTGGCGCTGATGACGCTCAACAACGAGGCGGACGAGCTCAATCGCCATCGCATCGCCAGCTTCGGCCTGAACCCGCTGTTCGAGGCGTTCCTGTCGTCGTGCTGGCTGGGCGTACGCAAGCCGTCGCACGTCATCTTCGAGCGGGCGATGGCGATCGCCGGCGCCGAGCCGGGCGCGATCCTCTTCGTCGACGACCGCCGGCAGAACCTCGTCCCGGCCGCCGCGGCCGGCTGGCAGACCCATCACTTCATTGACGCGGCGGGGCTCCGCCTCGACCTCGAGGAGCGGGGGATCCTCTGATGCGTCGTCTCGCCGCCTTCGGCGCGCTGCTGGCCCTGCCTTGCGCGTGCGTCGTCATCAAGGACGGCAGCAGCGACTCGGCGACCGGCTC
>DASZNJ010000394.1:0-7405 GCA_035551575.1 Gemmatimonadaceae bacterium | reverse complement strand
TGCGCTCGCGCGCACCACCGCCGCGTGGCGGGCGAGCCTCGACCGCACCCGCATCGGCCTCGGCGGCACCGGTGCCGACTACGCATCGACGCTGCGCACCGCGCTCGCCCACATCCTCGTCAACCGCGACGGCGCGGCGATCAGGCCGGGCGCCAGGTCGTACGCGCGGTCGTGGATCCGCGACGGGGCCATGATCTCGACCGCGCTCCTCGAGCTCGGGCACCCGGCCGAGGTCCGCGACTACATCGAGTGGTACTCCAACTTCCAGTACGCGAACGGGAAGATCCCCTGCTGCGTCGACAGCCGCGGCGCCGACCCGGTGCCCGAGCACGACAGCCACGGCGAGTTCATCCACCTCGTCACGCAGTACTTCCAGTTCACCGGCGACACCGCCTTCGCCCGGCAGATGTGGCCGAAGGTCGCCGCCGCGGCCGCCTACATCGACACGCTCCGCCGGCAGGACATGACACCGGCGTTCGATACCGGGAGCGCGCGGATGTTCCGCGGCATCCTCCCGCCCTCGATCAGCCACGAGGGGTACTCGGCCAAGCCGATGCACTCGTACTGGGACGACTTCTGGGCGCTCACCGGGCTGAAGGACGGCGCGGCGCTCGCCGGAGCGTTAGGCCACACGGCGCAGCGGGCGCGGCTCGGCGCGCTCGGCGACTCCCTGCGCGCGAGCATCCTCGCGACCCTCGCCCTCTCGATGCAGGCCCATCGCATCCCGTTCATCCCCGGCTCCGCCGACCTCGGCGACTTCGACGCGACCTCGACGACGATCGCCCTCGCCCCGGGTGGCGAGCTGTCGCGGCTGCCGCGCGCCGCCGTCGACGCGACCTGGGCCCGCTACTGGAGCCAGGTCGTCGCCCGCCGCGACAGCGCGAAGGGGGACGACTACACCCCGTACGAGTGGCGCAACGTCGGCGCGCTGGTGCGCCTCGGACAGAAGCAGCGGGCGATCGAGGTGGCGCGGATGCTGATGGACGACCGTCGTCCGCTCGCCTGGCACCAGTGGGGCGAGGTCGTCCACCGCGACCCGCGGACCCCGAAGTTCATCGGCGACATGCCGCACACCTGGGTCGCCTCGGACTTCATCCGCTCGCTGATCGACATGATCGCCTACGAGCGCGACGACGGCGCCCTCGTCGTCGGCGCCGGCGTCCCCGAGCTGTGGGCGAACCTCTCGCCGGGCGTGCGCGTCAGCGGACTGCGCACCTCGAGGGGAAAGCTCGATCTCACCATGTTCGGCGGCGGCCGCAGCGTGAAGGTGCACGTCGGTGGCAAGCTGCGCGTCCCGCCCGCGGGGATCGTGGTCTACTCCCCCTACGACACGCCGCTCCGCGGCGCGACCGTCAACGGTGTGTCAGTCCCGGCCGACGCGCATTCAGTGGTGATCCACTCCCTCCCGGCGGACATCGCCTTCGCCCACTGATGCCGCGATTGCGCAGCGCAGAGGCCGCGAAGCGTGACGAGGCGCGAGGGAGCAGCGGAGCGGCCGGGGTCGGGGTGCAGCGACCATCCGACGCCAGTCGGGGGAGCAAGCCCCGAGCCCCGGCCGCGAAGCGTGACTCGGCGCGGAGCGGTTCACCCGAGCGCGGCACCGTTCGTCGCGATGACCTCGGCGTAGTACCGCCCGCTGCGCTTGATCGTCCGCTGCTGCGTCGCGAAGTTCACGTGGACGATCCCGAACCGCTTCGCGAAGCCGAGGCTCCACTCGAGGTTGTCGAGCAGGCTCCACGCGTAGTAGCCGCGCATGTCGGCGCCGTTCGTCATCGCGCGATGCACCGCGCGGAGATGCTCGCGGAAGTAGTGGACGCGGTTCGGATCGTCGACGACGCCGTCGATCGCCGCCGGCGGGTCGAAGAACGCCGCGCCGTTCTCGGTGACGTGGAGCGGGACGCGGCCGTAGCGCTTCGTCACCCACTCGAGGGTCTCGGCGAGTCCGTCCGGATATGCCTCCCAGCCTGTTTCGGTGTACGTCGCGTTCGGCTGCCTGACGGCGCGGGCGCGGATCGGCCAGCGGCTGGCGTCGTGCGCGGTGACACTGCGCGTGTAGTAGTTGACGCCGAGGAAGTCGATCGGCTGCCTGATCAACGCGAAGTCCTCGGCCGGGAAGTCGGGCCATGCCGCGCCATAAATCTCGCGCATCTCCGGCGGGTAGCTGCCGAGGAGCGCGGGGTCGAGGTACTGCCGGTTCATGTATGCGTCGGCGCGCTGCACCGCGGCACGGTCGGCGTCGGATCCGGAGGCGGGATGCTTCGGCTCGAGGTTGACGACGAGCCCCACCTGCCCCTTCGCCGCCGCGCGATGCGCCAGCACCGCCGCGCCGTGCGCGCGCAGCAGGTTGTGGGCGACGATCGGCGGCTCGTAGAGGCTGCGATGCCCGGGGGCGAGCGTCCCCTCGAGGTAGCCTGCGTGCGCGATCACCCACGGCTCGTTGAGCGTCGCCCACATCGGGACGCGGTCGCCGAGCGCCTCGTACATCACGGTGGCGTAGTCGGCGAACCAGCCGGCGATGTCGCGATTCAGCCAGCCGCCCATGTCGTCGAGCGCGGCCGGGAGATCCCAGTGATAGAGCGTGACCAGCGGTGTGATGTTCTGCGCGAGAAGCGCGTCGACGAGCCGCTCGTAGAAGCCGAGTCCGCGCGCGTTGACGCGGCCGCGGCCGTCAGGCAGGACGCGCCCCCAGGCGACGGAGAAGCGATAGCTGCGCAGCCCGAGCTCGCCCATGATCGCGATGTCGTCCTGCCACCGGTTGTAATGGTCACACGAGACGTCGCCGGTGTCGTCGTCTTGCATCATCCCCGGCGTGTGCGCGAAGCGCTCCCAGATGCTCGGTCCCGCGCCGTCGGCGAGGGGAGAGCCTTCGATCTGGTAGGCGGAGGTCGCCGCCCCCCAGAGGAATCCGTCGGGAAAGCGATACGAATCGTTCGTGTCGTTCATCGTTGCCGTTCGCTCGAGACGCTCCGCGCCCGCGTGGCGCACATGGAGGCAGCATGGCGCGCCTGACGCTGGAGGGACTCCGTAAAGTATACGAGGGGGGTGCCGTCGCCGTGCATGCGGTCGACCTCGAGGTCGCCGACGGCGAGCTGGTCGTCCTCGTCGGCCCGTCGGGGTGCGGCAAGAGCACCACGCTGCGGATGATCGCCGGTCTCGAGTCGATCAGCGACGGGCGGCTGCTCATCGACGGGAAGATCGTCAACGACCTCGCCCCGGCGCAGCGCGACATCGCGATGGTGTTCCAGAGCTACGCGCTCTACCCGCACATGACCGTGCGCGAGAACATGCGCTTCGCGCTCAAGATCCGGAAAATGCCGGCCGCCGACATCGACAGGCGGATCACGGACACCGCGCGGATGCTCGACATCGTCCCGCTCCTCGACCGCACCCCGCGCCAGCTGTCGGGGGGCCAGCGGCAGCGCGTCGCGATCGGGCGGGCGATCGTCAGGCAGCCGAAAGTCTTCCTCTTCGACGAGCCGCTGTCCAACCTCGACGCCAAGCTCCGCGTCCAGACGCGCCGCGAGATCTCCCGCCTCCAGCGGCGGCTCGACGTGACCTCGATCTACGTCACCCACGACCAGACCGAGGCGATGACGATGGGCGACCGCATCGTCGTCATGAACGCCGGACGCGTGCAGCAGGTGGATACCCCGATCGCGCTCTACGAGAAGCCGAAGAACCTGTTCGTCGCGACGTTCATCGGCAGCCCGCCGATGAACATCATGAACGGGACGCTCGAGCGCAGCGACGCCGGCCTCGTGTTTCGCAGCGGCGCGCTCTCCTTCCCGCTCGACACCGCCAGCGTCCGCGGCCTCGACCGCCACGTCGGGGCGCGCGTCGTCGCGGGGGTGCGGCCGGAGCATGTGTACGTCGCGTCCCCGCCGCCGTCGGCACGACCGCTCGACGGCTTCAGCGTCGACGTCGTCGAGCCGCTCGGCAACGAGACGCTCCTCCACGCGCGCGGCGACGGCCAGGAGCTGACCGCGGCGCTCTCCCCGCAGGCGCTGCCCGAGCCGGGGGAGCGGGTTCCGCTCGCCATCGACGTGACGCGCCTCGTCTTCTTCGACGAATCGAGCGGCGAGGCGATCGCGACTTCCTGACCGGTGACGCGGCCCGCGATCGTGTAGTCTATCGATTGATGGCCCCCCGCGACCGCTCGACAGGTGATCCGCGCCACATGTCCGACGAGGAAGCGATCGTTCGCGTCCTCGCCGGCGAGGCCGACGCCTTCGCCGCGATCGTCCATCGCTACCGGGACAACTATGCGCGCTTCGCGACGCGGATGCTCGGGAGCGCAGCCGATGCCGAAGACGTGCTCCAGCTGGCGTTCGTGCGGGCGTATCGGGCGATCGAGCAGTGCCGCAACCCGGCGCGGTTCGGGGTCTGGTTCTACCAGATCGTCGTCAACGAGTGCCGCGCCTTCGCCGCGCGCCGCAGCCGGCGCGAGCGCTGGTATGCCGCCGACGACTCGGCGCTCGCCGCGATCGCGGTCGAGGAGCCGGCGACCGCTGGCGATGGGCCATCGCCAGCCGAGATCCAGCGCGCGCTCGACCAGCTGCCCGTCGAGCAGCGCGAGGCGTTCGTGCTGAAGCACGTCGAGGAAGTCGACTACGAAACGATGTCGGAGCTGACGGGTGCGGGAGTCTCCGCGCTGAAGATGCGGGTCAAGCGGGCCTGCGACCGGCTCCGTGAACTGCTCGAGGAGGTGCACCGTGACTGACATACCGCGCGACTTCGGCGACCGGAGCGACCTGCCCGGCGAGTCCATCGATCGCCTGGCCGCGCCGCTGCGCGCGCCGGTGGCGCTCGACGAGGAGTTCGAGGGGCGCGTCATGCAGGCGGTGCGCGGCGCGGGGGCTCGCGTGGGCGCTCCGGCGACCGCGTGGTGGCGCCGGCGCTACACCCTGCACGTCACCCCGCTCGCCGGGCTCGCCCTCGCCGCGAGCCTCGCCTTCTTCGCTCTGCTCGGCCGGATGAGCGCCGGCGCCGGGCACCGCGTCGACAGCGCGCGCGTCGCGGCTGCCGCGACCGCACACGACACCGTGTACCTCGTCCGGTTTGCGCTGGTCAACCCGGATGCGCACGCGGTTTCCCTCGTCGGCGACTTCAATGGCTGGACGCCGGGCGCGACCCCGCTCACCGGGCAGGCGGTCGACGGCGTCTGGACGGCGTCGGTTGCGGTGACACCCGGGCGCCACGAATACGCCTTCATCGTCGATGGCGAGCGCTGGGTGGCCGACCCGTACGCCGCCACCGTCAACGACGAATTCGGCACCAGCAGCTCGGTGCTCCACGTCGGTGACGCGCGACACGGCTCGCCGGACGCGCAGCCCGCAATCTGAATCCGCCCGCCGCGCGGCGGCGGTTCCGTCTTCCCGTCATCACATGACTCACGATTTCCCGACGACGGCGCGCGCCGCCATGGCGCTCGCCGCCCTCACGCTCGTCGCGGCCACCACTGCCGCGGCGCAGACGACGGCGACGCTCGACGTGTCGAGCTCGCGCCTGCGCTACTCCGGCGACACCGCGACCAGCGGCGCCTTCACCATCGCGCCGGCGCTGCGCACGGTCCTGCCTAACGCTTCGCTCGACGCCACCGCCGGGCTCTCCCAGTTCGCCGGCGGGGGCTGGACGACCCAGGGGCTCCTCGCCGGTTCGGCCTACACCCCGTGGCCGCGGGTCGTCGGCGAGCTCGCCGGCACGACCGGCGGCAGCCTCCACGCCGACGGCAACCGCACCGCGCAGTCGGTCGCCAGCGCCCGGCTGCACCTGCTGCGCTCCGGCATCGGCGCATGGGTCGGCGGCTCGGTCGGCCAGACCTGGGACAGCCTCGGCTGGCACGGGGTGCGCGGGTCGGAAGCCGCGGTCTGGGCCCGGCACGACCGCCTGACGACGACGCTCTCGTTCGCCCCGACGCGCGTCGCGGACTCGATCGGCTTCACCGACGTCCAGCTCGCCCTGCGCGCGCTCGCCGGTCGTGCCGACATCGTCGCGACGGCCGGGCGCCGCGGCGGCGACGCCGGAGCGTTAGGCGGCGGCACCCAGGGCTGGCTCAACGCCAGCGCCGCGCTCTGGGTCGGAAGCAGCGTCGCGATCACCGTCAGCGGCGGACGCTATCCGTCCGACCCGCTCCAAGGCTATCGCCCGGCGACCTACGGGGAGGTCGGATTGCGCTTCGGGATGCGCGACCTCGCCGGCGCGGGGGCGAGCACCGCGGCCCCGGACCGTGCGCCGGCGGCCACCCGTGCGCGCCCGGTCTCGGTTATCGATCGCGCCGAGGAGGAGTCGTCGCACGAGATGAGCCGCTTCGAGCTTCGCTCGGGCAACGGTGACCAGCGGATGATTCGCGTGCGCGCTCCCTCGGCGCGGCGCGTCGAGATCATCGGCGACTTCACCGGCTGGCAGCCGGTGAGCCTCACATCGGCCGGCAACGGGTGGTGGACGGTGGCGCTGCCGATCGCCGCGGGCACGTACGAGGCCAACCTCCGCGTCGATGGTGGAGGGTGGCTCGTCCCGCCCGGCACGACCGCGCTCGCCGACGAGGAGGGTGGTGTCGTCGGCATCGTGGTGGTCCCGGAGCGCTGACGTGCGAGTGGTCACAGCGGGTCCGTGACTCGCTCGGGAAAGTGACCGGCGGTGAACACCCGGCAGTCTATCTGGTGAAGGATGCAGCACGCACGATGCGCGGCCGGCATGAACGGGCACGCGCGCAACGCAGACAGAGGAGGTTCTTCATGCGGTATACGAATTCTCTCGTCGCTCTCTTCGGGGCCACGATGATCACCGCGGCGAGCGTCGCCGCGCAGACGCCGGCCAACGATCCGTCGGCGCGCCTGCGGACGGTGCTGCCCGCGGACGTCGCGGCGCGCGTCCTCGCGACGATCGCCGATGCCCGCGCGCACGACCTCCCGGCGGCCGCGCTGGAGAACCGCGCGCTCAAGTTCGCGGCGAAGGGCGTCGCCCCCGGCGACATCGAGAGCTCGGTGAAGGCGCAGGCCGACCGGATGGCGCAGGCGAAGCACGCGCTGCAGAGCGCGCGCGGCACGAAGCCGGCCGACGATGAAGTCGAGGCGGGCGCCGAGGCGATGCGCCATGGCGTGGATGGCGCGCAGGTGAGCGCGCTGGCGAAGAGCGCGCCTTCGGGCCGCTCGCTCGCCGTCCCGCTCTACGTGATCGGCAGCCTGATGGACCGCGGGCTTCCGTCGGACGCGGCGCTCCAGCGCGTCCACGATCGCCTCGCCAGCAGGGCGAGCGACGCCGAGCTGCAGAAGCTGCCGAACGAGCTTCCGGCCCAGGCAGTCGCCGGCAAGGCGCACAAGCCGTCGACCACCGGCGCCGACCTCGCGGCGACCAGGCGCCCGGCGAACGCCGGCGGGCGTCCGTCGACGGTCCCGGCGAACGGCGG
>DASZNJ010000393.1:0-3167 GCA_035551575.1 Gemmatimonadaceae bacterium | reverse complement strand
GCCGGCCGCCGCGCGCCGCGCCGCCTGGAAGCGGCGGTCGCCGCGGGAAGGACACCGGGCCGCGCGCCGGGGCGACGACGATCGCCGACATCCAGGCGCCGTTCCGCCGCAGCGAGGACCAGGGGCCGAAGCAGAAGATCGCCGAGGTGCGGCAGGCGATCCGCGGCGCGCTTTCCGAGGACCGCGGACATACCGGCGAGCACCCGGGCACCGCGGTCATCGAGCTCGATCACGTCTCGCTCGCCTTCGACGAGCCGATCCTGCAGGACGTGTCGTTCGCCGCGTACGAGGGGGAGACGATCGTGGTCGTCGGCGAATCGGGAACGGGCAAGAGCACCGCGCTCAAGCTGATCCTCCGCCTGCTCGTTCCCGACGCGGGGCAGGTGCTGATCCAGGGGCAGGACATCTCGCACCTCTCGTTCGACGAGGCGCTCGAGGTCCGGCAGAAGATGGGGATGGTGTTCCAGGGGGCGGCGCTGTTCGACTCGATGACGGTGTTCGAGAACATCGCCTATCCGCTGCGCGAGCACACCGACCTGACCGAGGACGAGATAGAAGCGCGCGTCCGCGAGAAGCTGGAGTTCGTCGACCTCGAGCCGGACCGGGTGATGGAGCAGCTGCCCGCCGAGCTGTCGGGGGGGATGAAGAAGCGCGTCGGCATCGCGCGCGGGATGGCGAACAACCCGCAGATCATGCTCTACGACGAGCCGACGTCGGGGCTCGACCCGCTGACGACGGGGACGATCACGCGGCTGATCATGAAGCTGCAGCGTGAGCTCGGGGTGACGAGCATCGTCGTCTCGCACGACATCCGCTCGGCGTTCCGCATGGCGACGCGCATCGCGCTGCTGGCGGAAAAGCACATCATGTTCTTCGGCACGCCGGAAGAGATGGCGGCGAGCGAGAACGAATACATCCGGGACTTCCTCGGCGGCTTCTAGGACAGGGCAGATCACATGAAACGTTCGACGTTCATCACGTGGGACCAGCTGAAGGTGGGGAGCCTGCTGCTCGCCGGGCTGCTCGTCCTCGGCGTGGCCATCGTCTACCTCGGCAAGGCGGCCGGGCTGTTCAACAAGCGCTACGAGCTGGTGGCGTTCGTGCCTAACGCGAACGGGCTGCGGGTCGGCGGGTCGGTGCTCGTCGCCGGCCAGATGGCCGGGAGCATCAAGCGGATCGACTTCCTGCCTAACGACGCGGACACGACGCGCAACCTGAAGCTCACCGTCGAGGTGGACCAGGACCTCCAGCAGCAGGTGCGCGAGGACTCGAAGGCGCACGTGCGGACCCTCGGGCTGCTCGGCGACAAGGTCTTCGACATCACGCCGGGGACGCCGAAGACCTCGCCCCTCCAGCCGGGGGACACGATCACCCTCGCGCCGTCGCTCGACTACGAGGCGGTGATCGCCCAGGCGTCGGGCGCGGTCGGCGACCTCGTCCAGCTGACCGCGGACCTCAAGCAGATCACCGGCGGGATCGTCCGCGGCGAGGGGACGATGGGGCAGCTCGTCACCGACCGGTCGCTCTACGACCAGCTGACCGGCACGATGACGCAGATGAACGGGCTGCTCGCCCGCCTGCAGAAGCCCAACGGCACGTTCGGCCGGATGCTCGACGATCCCGCGCTCTACGAGCACCTCGTCGGGGTGATGGCGTCGACCGACTCGCTGCTCGTTGCGATGAACAACAAGAACGGGACGCTCGGCCGGATGCTGCGCGACGACTCGCTGTACACGTCGCTCGTCAGCATGGCGCACGGCGGCGACTCGCTGGTGAAGATGCTGACGAGCGGGCAGGGGACGGCGAGCAAGCTGCTCACCGACCAGCAATTGTACGATCAGCTGAACAAGATGGTGACGGACCTCAACGCGATCCTCGCCGACGTCCGCCGCGACCCGAAGCGCTACACGAAGGGGATGATCAAGGTCTTCTAGCCGGCACCTCCTCCCCACCGGGACGAGCGCGCCCGATCCACGATGAATCCCTGGCTCGTCCTCGCGCTCGCGCTGCTCGCAATCTCGACGTCCGGGCCCCTGGTCCGGGCGTCGCTTGCCGATCCCCTCGCGATCGCCGTCTACCGGCTCGGCTTCTCACTGCTCGTCGTCGCGATCGCGCTCCTCGCGACGGGGACGTGGCGCGAGCTTCGGCGGATCCGGCCAACCGAGCTCCTCATCGCCCTCGGCGCCGGGGCAATGCTCGCGCTGCACTTCTGGAGCTGGAATGCATCGATCCACCTGACGACCGTCGCGGCGTCGGTGGTGCTGGTCAACATGCATCCGCCGCTGGTCGCGCTGATCTCCACCGTGTGGCTGCGCGAGAAGCCGCGCCCGATCCAGTGGGCAGGGATCGCGATCGCGATGGTCGGCGCGGGGATCGTCGCGGCCAGCGACGCCGGCGGCATCTTCGCCGGCACCGGCTCCTCGCGCGCCCTCGCCGGCGACGGGCTCGCGCTCGTCGGCGCGGTGACCGTCGCGCTCTACTTCGTCGCCGGCCGCCGGCTGCGCGGCGAGTACTCGCTCTGGCCATACGTGGCCGTCGTGTATGGCGCCGCCTTCGTCGTGCTGGTCGCGATCGCGGCGGCGCGCGCTGTTCCGCTCAGCGGCTATCCTCCCCGCGAGCTCCTCATCTTCGCCGCCCTCGCCGCCGGCCCGATGCTGATCGGCCACACCGGGATGAACTACGCCCTCCGCTACCTGCCGGCGTACATCGTCAACCTGACGGTCCTCGGCGAGCCGGTCGGCGCGACGGTCATCGCCTTCCTGGTGCCGAGCATCCACGAGGTGCCGGGCGCGGGGACGATCATCGGTGGTGTCGTAACGCTGCTCGGCATCGGGACGGCGGCGATGGTCGGGCGAGTGCGCGGTGCGGGGACGGCGAGTAGCGAGGTGTGAGAGTTCGGGTGATGCGAGTAGGGAGGTGTGAGAGGGCCCTGAGTAGGGAGGTGTGAGAGGGCCCTGAGTAGGGAGGTGTGAGAGGGCTCTGAGTAGGGAGGTGTGAGAGGGCTCTGAGTAGGGAGGTGTGAGAGGGCCCTGAGTAGGGAGGTGTGAGAGTTCGGGTGAAGCGAGTAGAGACGCATGAAGGAGCGGGCTCAGGGCGGCCACAAGAGGGAGTGCGCGATGCGCTCCCAGTGCGGCGCGATCAGCGGATGGCGCCGGCCGAGCGGGCTC
>DASZNJ010000392.1:0-2805 GCA_035551575.1 Gemmatimonadaceae bacterium | reverse complement strand
GCCCGGACGATCGGGCGCGCCGCTTGTTTTTCCCCTGTTACCATTTGCCGCCCGGCTCGTGTGTTCGGTAGAAACGACCGCTACTCCGGTCACAGTGTCCCGCGGTGCTTCTCTTTCCCAGCTACATCCATGGCGCTCTTCGGTGGCAAGAAGACGACGATCGGCCTCGATATCGGCTCAGGGCTGATCAAGGTGGCAGTCGTCGATCACTCCAAGAAACAGCCGGAGCTCGTGAAGGTTGCGATCACTCCGCTGCTCGCTGATGCGATCGTCGAAGGCGAAGTCATGGACCCGGGCATCGTCTCCGATGCGGTCCGCGGCGCGCTCTCCGCGGCTGGCGTCAAGCAGAAGAGCGTCGTCACCGCCGTCGGCGGACGCGACGTGATCATCAAGAAGATCCAGATCGAGCGCGTGAAGGAAGCGCAGGCGCGCGAGCTGATGCGCTGGGAAGCCGAGCAACACGTGCCCTTCGACATGGAGTCGGTCGAGCTGGACTTCCAGATCCTCGATCCCGACGGCGCCGGCGACGAGATGCAGGTGCTCCTCGTCGCGGCCAAGCGCGAGCTGGTCGAGAACAAGCTCCGCATCCTCACCGATGCCGGACTCACGCCGTCGCTCGTCGACGTCGACGCCTTCGCGCTCCACAACGCGTTCGAGCTCAGTCACCCCGACGCGATGACCGGGATCGTCGGCCTCGTCAACATCGGCCACGAAGTCACCAACATCAACATCCTCGACGAGGGCGTTCCGATCCTCACCCGCGACATCACGGTCGGGACGCGCCGCTTCCGTGAGGACCTGCAGCGGGAGCGCGGACTCGGCGTCGACGAAGCGGACCAGCTCCTCCAGGGCTACGACCGCTCCCCCCACCTCGACGCGGTGATCGAGAGCCGCGGCGAGGAGATCGCGGTCGGTGTCGAGCGCGCGGCGGCCTTCCTCGCCTCCTCGGCGCGCACGGGACAGATCCGCGCCGTCTACACCTGCGGCGGTGGCGCGCGGATCCCCGGGCTCAACGAGGCGCTCGGCAACCGCCTGCGCATTCGCGTCGAACAGGCAAACCCGCTCGCGAATCTCAAGGTCCGTGACGGTGCTTTCGGGTCGCTCGTCACCGACGAGATCGCCCCCCTCATGATGCTACCCATCGGACTCGCGCTTCGCAGCGCGGCCTGATCCCACCGGCGACAAGCATGATCGAGATCAATCTTCTCCCCGGTTCGGGGAAGAAAGGAAAGGCCAGGGGCGCCGGAGGCGGCGCCGACATCGGAGCCGCGTTCCGCGGCTTCGCGTCGAAGGTGACCGATCCCTTCCTCCTCGGCGCGGTCGCGAGCGGCGTGCTCGCGGCGGCGGCGATCGGCGCGCTCTACACCCAGCAGCTCACTCGCCAGAAGAGCCTCGAGGAGAAGGAACGCCGCGCGGTGAAGGACTCGATTCAGTACGCGGTCGTCGTCAAGAGCATCCGCAAGGCACAGGCGCAGCGGGACTCCGTCGTCAGGCAGCTGAACATCATCAAGGTCATCGACAACAATCGCTTCGTCTGGCCGCACGTGATGGACGAGGTGAGCCGCGCTCTTCCGCCGTACACCTGGCTCACGTCGCTCCAGCAGACGAACGTCTCGGGCGCCCCCGATGCCAGCGCCCCCGCGGCGCGCCACAAGAAGGGGGAGAACGCGGACAGCGCCGCCGCCGCCCAGCCCGTGCAGCTGCAGATCGTCGGCAACACCGTCGACATCCAGGCGCTGACGAGGTTCATGAAGGCGCTCGAAGCATCGCCCTTCCTCGAGAACGTGACGCTGGTGAAGACCACGGTGATCCCGGTCGAGGGCAAGGAGGTCACCGAGTTCCAGCTCACGGGCACGTACCAGCAGCCGGACAGCGCGCTGGTGAAGCGCGTGCCGATCTCGCTCTCGGTCAGGTAGAGGACATCATGGCAATCTTCAAGAGCGAGCGCGACAAGGTGCTGTCGCTCGTCATCATCGCGGCGATCGCGTCGGTGTACGCGTTCTACACCTTCCGCTGGACGCCGGTGAACCAGACGCTGCAAGCGGCCCAGGAGCACGTCGATTCGCTCGACGCCTGGAACCGCAAGGCGCAGAACGAGATGTCGAAGAACTCGGAGAAGGCGCTCCTGCAGCAGACCGCCCGGTCGGCGCAGAGCCTCCAGGTGATGCGACAGCTCGTCCCGACGGGCAACGAAGTGCCGACCCTCCTCGAGCAGGTCTCGACGGCGGCGCGGCGCGTCGGGCTCGACGTCAGCGACATCCAGCCGCAGCCGGTGGTACCGGGCGACCAGTTCGACACGTACCGCTATTCGCTCAAGATCCTCGGCGACTATCACTCGGTCGCGGAGTTCCTGACGAACGTCGGCTCGCTGACGCGGATCATCACGCCCGTGAACGTGAAGCTCCTGCCCCCGGCCAACCCGCAGTTCGCGGCGAAGCTGAAGCGGCGCAAGGACGACGCGATCATCCAGGCAAACTTCGACATCCAGACGTACGTCGCGCGGACGAGCCCCCCGCCGGCGCCGCCGGCCCCGAAGCCGGCCCCGAGCGGTGATACCGCGGGAGCGGAATGATGAAGCGGACCACGATCGCCCTGACGCTGCTCGCGCTGTGCGGCGCGGCCAGCGCCTCGGCACAAGGAATCCCCGCGCTCGGCGCGGCGAAGGCGGCGGCGAACCGCGCGGTGAACGCCTCCAACCGGCAGCTCCACGAGGAGACCGGGCAGGCCATCACGAAGAAGGCGGTCACCCACCCTGACGCGGCGGCGGCGGCCGCGAAGCCGGCCCCGCAGCCACCGACCCCCGCG
>DASZNJ010000391.1:0-5547 GCA_035551575.1 Gemmatimonadaceae bacterium | reverse complement strand
GGGGGCCGGACGCAGGCGGAGTTCGACGTGATGTTCCGGGGGCTCAAGCAGGCGATCACGGAGCGCATCCTGCGCGCGGAGTTGACCGAGCATCTGGGCTATCCTGAGGGGGAGACCCGGCCCGCCCCAAGGGGGTGCGGCGGTTGCCGGGGTTCGACCAGAAGGTGCTCTCGCTCTACGCGCGGGGCTGACGGTGCGGGAGCTGCAGGCGCACCTGGAGGAGTGCTCCGCGGTGCCCGTGTCGGCCGACATGATCACCGCCGTGACGGACGAGGTGCGGGCCGAGGTCGAGGCGTGGCAGCAGCGGCCCCTGGAGCCGGTGTACGTGGCGGTCGCCTTCGATGCGCTCCGGGTGAAGATCCGCGACGAGGGGCTGGTGCAGCACAAGGCGGTCTACCTGGCGTTAGGCACGACGGCCACGGGGGCGAAGGACATCCTCGGGTGCTGGATCGCGCAGACCGAGGGGGCCGCCTTCTGGCAGCGCGTGATGACGGAGCTCCAGGGGCGCGGGGTGCGCGACATTCTCATCGCCCTGATCGACGGGCTGACCGGGTTCCCGGCGGCGATCGCGGCGGTCTTGCCCGAGACGGTGATCCATCAGTGCGTGGTGCACCTGGTGCGGCAGAGCCTCCCACGTCAGAAAGTACGTTCCCCCCCTCCCTCCTCGGGGAGTTTTTCACACCTCCCTGCTCACAGCACTCTCACACCTCCCTACTCATCGAGCACTGACAACCCACTCGCTTGCAACTTCCCCCCGTCTCCTCCACTTTCACGTACCCCTCGCCACCGGAGAGCCCCATGCTTCGCAGCATACTCGCGGTCGTCGCTGGCTTTCTCGTCATCGGTGCGCTCGCCGGCCTTACCGACCTGGCTGTGCGCGCGATGGTCCCCGCCCTCTTCGCCCCGAATGGCGGCATCACCGACCCGACGCTGCTGACGGTCACCGAGGTCTACGTCTTCATCTACGCGACCTTCGGGTGCTGGCTCTGCGCGCGGATCGCCAGGCGGCGGCCGATGCTCCACGCGCTCGTCCTCGGCGTGCTCGGGCTCATCTTCAACGTCGTCGGGACCTCGATGACGTGGCAGCTCTATCCGGCGTGGTATCACATCGTCGCGTTGTTCCTCGTGATCCCCGCCGCCTGGCTCGGAGGGTGGATCGCCGAGCGCCAGCTCGAGAATCGTCCGGCGGGGCTTGCCGGCGCCACGGCCTGATCCCGTTCGCATGACACACCGAGACGCCGGTCGCACCGCATGAGCGCACGTCCCTGGATCCTCGCCGAATCGCACTGGGGAACGGTGCGCGACACGGTGTACGATGTCGCGATCCTGCCGTGGGGTGCGACCGAGGCGCACAACTTCCACCTCCCCTACGCGACCGACGTCATCGAGTGCGACGCGCTCGCCGCCGAGTCGGCGCGGCTGGCGTGGGAGCGAGGAGCGAAGGTGATCGTCCTGCCGACGATTCCCTTCGGTGTGAACACCGGGCAGCTCGACGTCCGCTACTGCATGAACATGAACCCGAGCACCCAGGCCGCGGTGCTCGCCGACGTCGTCGCGACGGTCGAGCGGGCCGGCACGCGCAAGCTCGTCATCTTCAACTCGCACGGCGGAAACGACTTCAAGCAGATGATCCGCGAGCTGCAGCCGAAGACGACGGTCTTCCTCTGCACCGTGAACTGGTGGCAGGCCGTCGACCCGAAGCCGTACTTCACCGAGCCGGGCGACCACGCCGGGGAGCTCGAGACGAGCATCCTCCTCCACTACACGCCGGCGCTCGTCCGGCCGTTAGGCGAGGCCGGCGACGGCCGCGAGCGGAAGTTCACCGTTCCCGGCCTCCGCGAGCGGTGGGTCTGGGCGCAGCGGGAATGGACGCGCGTGACCGCCGACACCGGGGTCGGGAACCCGAAGGACTCGACCGCCGAAAAGGGCGCAAGCTTCGCCGCCGCCGTGACCGAAAAGATCGCCGCCTTCCTCGTCGCCCTCGCCGCAGCCGAGGCGGAGGCGCTGTACGAGAACGGTTAGCGGCGTCGGGGTGTCAGGGGTCAGGTGTCAGGAACGACGCTACCGTTCGTTCGTCCCGCCGTGCCTGACCCCTGACCCCTGACCCCTGACCCCTTCCTCACCCCGCCCGCGCCGGGACGGGGCGCTCGCCCGTCACCATCAGCTCGTCGGGGTTCTCCGGGGTCTCGGCGCGGGGGAAGTCGGCGAGGAAGCGCGCCCCGCCGTTAGGCGCGTCGGTCACCTGCACCGAGCCGCCGCTCTGGAGGACCAGCTCGCGGACGACGGCGAGGCCGATCCCGGCGCCGGTGGCGCCGGCGGCGATCGATTCCTTCCGGCGGTAGAAGGCGCGCCAGACCGCGTCGCGCTCCGAGGGCGGGACCCCCGGTCCCTGGTCGTCGACCCAGACGCGGACGATCCCGTCCAGCGCCTTCGCGCCGACCGTGACCGTCTGGTCGCGCGGACCGTACTTCACCGCGTTCTCGAGGAAGTTCAGCAGCACCTGGCGCAGCCCGAGCGAGTCGACCGTCGCCCAGAGGTCGGGCTCGATCTCGGCCTCGATGTGCACGCCCCGCTCGGCGGACAGCGGGGCGAACGACTCGATCGTCTGCCTGACGGCGCCGGTGACGTGCGTCGGGATCGACGACGCACGCTCGGCCCGCTTCCGCAGCCGCGTGTAGTTGAGGATGTTGTCGACGAGGATCGTCAGCCGGCTCGCTTCCTTCTCGATGATGCGCAGGGCGCGGTCGGCGTCCTGCGGGGTGCGCATCGACCCCTTTCGCATCAGCTCGGCGAACATCCGGATCTGCGCCAGCGGCGTGCGCAGCTCGTGCGACACGCTCGAGACGAAGTCGGCCCGGAGCTGGGTCAGCTCGGTGGCCCGTCGCGCCTGCACCGCGCGTACCCGGTTCTGCACCAGGAAGGCGAGCGAGAAGAAGAGCGCGACGACGAGCGACTCCTCGACCAGCAGCGCCACGTTCACGTCGTGCAGGATCTCCGCGCTCTCCATCTCGCGGACCACCGCCCAGGGCATTCCGCTCACCGGCGATGCCGCGTAGATCACCTCGACACCGAACAGCCCCGGGCCGTGGCCGCTCGACGCGCTCCCGCCTAACGCGGTGCGGACGTGCTGCGGGACCCGCGGCCACGGCAGCATCCGCGGCACTCGCTTCGCCGAGTTGCTGCGGCTGGCCAGCACCGCGACCGAGTCGCCGATACGGGCGACCACCGACGTGCGTCCCGTGCTGTTCGTGCGCGCCGCCGGGTTCAGCCCGCGAAAGGTCTCGTCGGTGACCGGGATCCAGAGGACGATCCATCCGGGCCGCGCCCCGAACGACGTCGGCTCGCGCATCACGACGCACATCTGCGCGCCGCAGCGGATGTTGCCGGTGAGGTCGCGGTTCCCGGGAAAGCTCCACGCCGGGGGCTGCGGTGCCGTCGCCCCGTCGCTCTCGGTGGCGATGATGGCGCCGTTCTCGCCGGTCGCGGCCGCGACCGCGGCAACCCCTTTCCTGTGCAGCCCGTCGACCATCGCGTCGAGCAGCGCGTTCAGGTCGCGACGCGCGTCGAAGGCCGAGAGCTCGCGTCCCTTCGCGAGCTGCGCCGCCATCGCGACACGGTCACGCTGCGCCCCGCCCCACGCCCCCGTTTCGCTCCGGCTCGTCGTCAGCGAGATCTCGAGCACCGACTCCACTTCGCTGAACGCCTTCTGTCGGACGTGCGACACGCGCCACACCACCCACCCGATCGCCACGAGGACCAGCGCCGTCCACATCACCCGCGACGAGATCCGCGCCCACGGCTTCACGCGTCCCTCGCGCTCACGGATCGAACCGGTATCCCGCTTTCCACACTGTCATGAAGTGCCGCGGCTCGGCCGCGACGTCCTCCAGCTTCTTCCGCAGCTCACCCATGTGGATGTCCACGGTGCGCGTCATGACGTCGGCCTGGTGCCCCCACACCTCGCGCAGCAGCGTGACGCGCGAGAGCACGACGCCCGGCCGCTGCACGAGCGCGAGCAGCAGGTCGTACTCGCGGGGGGTGAGCGCGACGCGCTCCCCGCCCTTCGTCACCACCCGCGCACTGGGAACGATCTCGACGTCGCTGAACGCGTACCGCTCCGATGCCCCGCCACCTCCCCCGGGCAGCCGCGACCGCCGCAGCTGCGCCGACACGCGGGCCAGCAGCTCCGACAACCCGAATGGCTTCGTCACATAGTCGTCCGCGCCGACACGGAAGCCATGCACCTTGTCCGCCTCCTCGCCGCGCGCGGTCAGGATGATCACCGGCATCTGCAGCCCCGCCCCGCGGATCGACTCCAGGGTGCGGTAGCCATCCATCCCCGGCAGCATCAGGTCGAGGATCACCAGATCCGGCTTTTCGTCTCGCGCGCGCTGTGACCCGCGCACCCCATCCGCGGCGACGTCGACCGCGTAGCCCTCGTCCTCGAGCGTGCGCCGGAGTCCGAACGCGAGATCTTCGTTGTCCTCGACGATCAGAATGCGTGTCATCGTGCTCCTGTCGTGAAAGGCGGTGCGGGCAGTGCCCAGGGGCGCCTGCTCCCGCCCAGCCCCTAAAATGGGCCGCCAGACCGCTGCCGCGGCTCCCCTCCGCAGTACGTGATCTGTAAGAGATTCCCGGCCCCCTACTCTTGCCTGCCGGGCCCGGGCACGCCAGTATCGAAAGCCGACGCCGGCGCCCCGCCCGTTCTGTTCGACTCTCCCACCAGAGGTCAGATGCGTCTCACTCGCGATGCCGTGATCGTCACCGCCGCCCTGCTCGTCGCCGCGTGCGCCGATCGCGGGGCGCCGACAGCCCCCGCCGTCGTCGCCGCACCGAACGCCATCTATGGCGGAGAGCCGACTGGCGCAAACCAGTTCTCCAGCGTTGGCGCGCTGCTCTACGATTTCGACAGGAACGGTGTCATCGACGGCAACGATGAGGATTGCACCGGCAGCCTCATCTCCCCGACTGTCTTCCTCACCGCCGCGCACTGCGTCAACTTCTTCCCCGCGAACGCGCAGCTCTACGTCTCCTTCGCCCCCGACCTCTATGCGAGCGGGATCAAGGTGATCCCCGCGACCGGCTTCACCTTCGATCCCGGTTACGGTCACGACAACGGCGATCTTCACGACATGGCCGTGGTCTTCCTCCCCGCCAGGGCGACGAAGGGGATGACCATCTACAAGCTCCCCACCGCCGGCTACCTCGACGCGCTCGCCGCGAAAGGCGCGCTCTCCGGCGCGACCTTCTACAACGTCGGCTACGGCACCGGCAACACGGCGACCGGCGTCCCCGGCTTCCCCTACGACGGCGTCCGCAAGCAATCGGTCTCCGAGTTCAGCGCGCTCGAGCCGAGCTGGCTCCAGCTCCTCATGAACACCGCCGCGACCGGGACCGGTGGCGATTGCTACGGCGATTCCGGCGGCCCGAAGTTCCTCACGAGCGACCCGGCGACCGTGCTCGCGACCGTCACCACCGGCGACTACGTCTGCCGGGCGACGACCAAGGACTACCGGCTCGATACGCCGACGGCCCGCGCCTTCCTCG
>DASZNJ010000390.1:0-3103 GCA_035551575.1 Gemmatimonadaceae bacterium | reverse complement strand
CCGACCGTCGCGTCTTCCCGGCGATCGACATCCAGAAGTCGGGCACCCGCCGCGAGGAGCTCCTGCTCGACAAGGCGGAGCTGAACCGGGTCTACCTGCTGCGCAACTTCCTCGCGGACATGCCGGAGGCTGAAGCGATGGAGTTCCTGCTCCGGCAGATGGCGCCGACGAAGAACAATCGCGAGTTCTTCGTCGCGATGGCGCAGGGCTGAACGCCGGTCTTCGAGAGCTTCGCGTGCCGCGCCTCAACCGGTACCTCGCGCTGGACTGGGGTGAACGCCGCATCGGACTCGCGATCAGCGATCCATCGGGGACCATCGCATCGCCGGCCGGGCACATCCTGCGGCGAGCGGGAAAGCGTCCCCCGATCGCCGAGGTGATCCGCCGGGCCGAAGCGCTCGAGGCGCAGGGCTTCGTCGCCGGGTTGCCGCTCGACGAGGCCGGGGGAGAGACCGATCGTTCGCGCGAGGTGCGCGCGGTCGGTGCGGCGCTCGAGACGAGGACCGGCCTTCCCGTCATCCTCGTCGACGAGCGATACACGACGGCGATCGCCCTCCGCGCGGTACACGAGCTCGGTGGCAGGACAAGGAACCGTGCCGGCGATGTCGATTCGCTGGCCGCGGCGGTCCTGCTGCAGCATGCGCTGCGGCTCGCCGAGCAGTGCAGCGCAGCTCCCGCGGATGACCAGTCGCCCGGGGCCGACCACGATGCGCGCTGAAACGATGCGCGCTGAAACGATGCGCGCTGAGCGGAGGGCGGCGCTGGGCGGGAGGATTGGAGGCGTCATGCGTGCCGCGCTGGCCGCGGCGATCGTCGCCGTCGGCGGGTGCGGGGGCGAAACGGGTACGACGCGCGTGGTGATTCCCCCTGGGGCGACGTTCAGGGTGGCCGCTGACTCGCTGCACCGCGCGGGCATCGTCGGCTCGACGCGGCTGTTCCGCATGTACGCGTCGCTCCGCGGCCACGATCGGCGGATCCGCGCCGGGACGTACATCATGTCGCGGGGGATGTCGTGGCCGTCGGTCGTCAACGCGCTCACGCAGGGGACGGGACTGATCCGGACGGTGACGGTCCCGGAGGGGTATGCGATCGCCGACATCGCGCCGCTGCTCGCTCGGACGTTAGGCGTCGAGGAAGACTCGGTACTCGTCGCGACGCGCGACAGCGCGGTGCGCGAGCGGCTCGATGTCCCGACGCCGACGCTCGAAGGATACCTCTTTCCCGATACCTACTCGTTCCCCGACGGGACGACCGGGCGGGTGGCGGTCGAGACGATGGTCAGGCGCTTCGAGCAGGTCTGGGAACCGGAGTGGAACGAGAAGCTGGAGCAGATGGCGCTGACCCGTCACGACATCGTCACGCTGGCGTCGATCGTCGAGAAGGAGGCGAAGCTCCCGGCGGAGCGGCCGGTGATCGCTGCGGTCTACCTGAACCGGCTGCGGATCGGGATGAGGCTGCAGGCTGACCCGACGGTGCAGTACGCGCTCGGGCGCCACTCCTCACGCCTGTTCTACAAGGACCTGCGCGTCGATTCGCCCTACAACACGTACGAGCACGCCGGCCTGCCGCCGGGACCGATCGCGTCGCCGGGGCGGGCGTCGATCATCGCCTCGGTCAACCCGGCGGCGGTGCCATACCGGTATTTCGTCGCTCATCCCGACGGACACCATGAGTTCCACGTCGACTACAGGTCGCACGAACGAGCGGTCGCCGCGGTCCGGAGGGAGCGGGACGCGCTGGCGAAGGCGGGCGGCGCTGCGCCGCCTAACGCGGCGCGCGCACCGGCGGGCCCGCGACCCCGTCGTCGTTAGGCTGGGCGTAGCGCCAGCGGAAGCGGACGTCGGGCGCCTCGGGCTCGACGGTGGCCTCGCGGCGCTCCTGATGGTGCGGAATGCGCGGCGCGCAGAAGGAGCGCTTGGCCTCGCGAATCCGCTCGAAGACCGGCGGAAAGAGGAATAGGTCGACGAGCGCGGGGTCGAACTGCGTGCCGCGGCCGCGGGCGATGATCTCCGACGCACGTTCCATCGACATGCCACGCTGGTATCGCCGACCGTGGCTCACGACGTCGAAGGTATCGGCGATGGCGACGATCCGCGCGGCGAGGGGGATGCGCTCCCCGCGCAGCCGCCGAGGGTAGCCGGTGCCATCCCACCGCTCATGATGCGCGAGGACGCCGTCGGCCAGGTCGGGATAGAACTTGGCGACGGGGCGCAGCACGGTCGCGCCACGGTAGGGGTGGGTATCGATCGCGCGGCGCTCGGAGGGGGTGAGGCGCGTCTGTTCATGGATGATGTCGAATAGTGCCGCGTGGATCTTGCCGATGTCGTGGAAGAGTGCGACGCGCTCGATGCTCCGGCGCTCGCGCTCGTCGAGTCCGGCTTCTTCGGCGAGGATCAATGCGTAGGTCGCGACGCGGCGGACATGAGCGCCGGTGTCGCGGTCGTTGGCGTCGATGGCGTTGAGAAGGGTCTCGAGCGTCGCGGCGGCGAAGCGTTCCATCCGCTGGCGACTGTGCCGGGCGCGGACGAGCATGACGCCGCTGGCGAGGCCGGCAACGCCAACAGCGAGGGGAACGTGGTGGAGCGGTGAGAAACGTGACATGTCGCACCATGTGGCAAGAAACGGCGCAGTGCGAGCTGCGGGCGAGCGGGTATGCGGGGTCGTGCCGGGGTGAAGGGCGGGTGAAGGGCGGGTGGGAGGTGCGGCGAAAACGCAGAACGCCGTGCAGCTCGAAGTCGAGGTGCACGGCGTTCTGTTGGTTCTCGTGTCGGTTTTCGTTGCCGCCTTGTGGGGCGGCCCAGCAGGTGCCGGCGACGGCCTACTCTCCCGCGATCTCGCGATCGGAGTACCATCGGCGCTGTAGGGCTTAACGACCGTGTTCGGAATGGGAACGGGTGTGGCCCCTACGCTCTAGTCGCCAGCGAAAAGAGCAAGTGGTGGATCGAGGAATGTCGGATGCGATGACGCGATGCATCGATTGATGCGGGCTCTGCTCGGAGAAAGCGTCGCGAAGACGCTTTCAATGATTGAAAGTCAAGCCGCTCGGGCGATTAGGACCGCTGCGCTTGGAAGTGTTTGCACACTGTCCACGGGCGGCCTATCG
>DASZNJ010000389.1:0-3786 GCA_035551575.1 Gemmatimonadaceae bacterium | reverse complement strand
CGGCCCGCCGCGCCAGCTCGACGGCGAGCGCGCGCTCCTCGGCGCCGTAGTGGCGCGCCGGGTTGATGGCGACGAAGGCGACCGCGCCCAGCGTGTTCGCCCGCGCGACGAGGGGGACGGCGATCACTGCGCGGGCGTTGAGCCCGCGGAGCACGGCGAGGTGCTCCTCGGTCGGGGCGAGCGCGTGCAGCACCGCGTCGTCGATGCGCTCGTAGACCACCGGCTGCCCCGTCTCGACCGCTCGCCGCGTCAGCGCCGACGCCCGCGTCACGTCAGGCGGGCTGCGGAGGATCGCAGCGGTCGCCGCCAGCGCCGGGTCGGCGTGCGTCACCTCGACCCGGCGCAGCGAGCCGTCCGGCTCGACGGCGTCCACTACGCAGAGGTCGGCGAGCGAGGGGACGGCGATCCGCGCCAGCTCGCGCAGCGTTCCCTCGACGTCGAGCGAGGCTGACAGTCGCTCGCCGGCGGCGGCGAGAAAGCGGGCACGCTGCTCGGCGGCGCGCACCGCCTCGCTCGTCCGCACCAGGTCGCCGTAACTGGAGATGAGCAGGTCGAGGATCTTCTCCTTGCTCGCATTGATCTCGAACGAGGTGCCGAGCAGGTCGATGACGACAGGGGTGCCGGTGACGAGCGCGGGGGCGACGTCGTGAGCGAGCACCTGCCTGACGCGGGCGACGAGACGCTCCGGATCGAACGGCTTGGTGACGTAGTGGTCGGCGCCGCACGCCAGCGCACGGACGATCGCCATCTGGTCGGTGAGGCTCGTCAGCAGCACGACGGGGACGCGGCCGAGGCCGAGGTCGACCTTGATGCGGCGGCACACCTCATAGCCGTCGATTCCCGGCATCACGACGTCGCTGAGGACGAGGTCGGGGATCTCGGCGCGGACCATCTCCAGCGCCTGCTCGCCGTTGCGGGCGATCCGCGCCGCGATCCCGTTCTCCTCGAGGAGCATCGCCAGCGACGCGGCCTGCGTCGCGCTGTCGTCGACGACGAGCACCCGTGGCTGCGCGCTCACTGGACCACCTGCATCAGGTGGGCGGCGATGTCGGCGAGGGGGGCGACGATGTCGACCACCCCGGCACGCACCGCCTCGCGCGGCATCCCGTAGATCACGCAGCTCGCCTCGTCCTGCGCGATGACGTGGCCCCCGGCCGCGCGCACCGCGCCGAGCCCGCGCACGCCGTCGTCGCCCATCCCGGTAAGGATCACCGCGGCCGTCGCCGCGCCGCTCACGGCGGCCACCGACTGGAAGAGGTGTGTGGCCGATGGGCGAAAGCTCCCGACCGCGGGCGCTTGCGACAGGGCAGCAGAGAACGCGCCGGCACGAGCCGCACGCACGCCGAGGTGCGCGTCGTCGGGCGCGAGGTAGACGCTTGCCGGGCGGAGCGGCTGGCCCTCGGTCGCCACGGTGACGGTGATCCTGCCCGCGCCGTCGAGCCAGTGGGCGAGCGCGCTGACGAACCCCCTGGCGATGTGCTGCACGACGACGATGGGCACCGGGAAGTCCTGCGGCAGCGCGGCGAAGATGTCGCGCAGCGCCGCCGGGCCACCGGTCGACGCGCCGATCGCGATGAGCTGCGCTCGTGCGGCGGCCGGCGGGCGCAGCCCGAAGCGCGCAACCGAGGGCGGGGTCGCGGTCCGGTCGCCTGTCGAGCTCCAGCGGCGGACCACCTTCACCTTCGACATCGCCTTCGCCATCGCGACGAGCTGGTCGCGCTGGGCGGCGAAGCCGGGAGCGTCAGGCCCGACGGGCTTGGGGAGCACGATCAAGGCACCGGCACCGGTCGCCTCGAGCGACAGCTCGGCCTGACGACGGTCGGCCTGGCTCGAGACGACGATGATCGGCGTCGGGAACCGCGACATGATCGCCTGGGTCGCGGTCAGCCCGTCCATTCCCGGCATCTGGACGTCCATCGTGATCAGGTCGGGGCGCAGCCGCTCGGCCATCTCCACGGCCTCGACGCCATTCCTCGCCTCGGCGACGACGCGGAGCCCGGGATCGCTTTCGAGCATGCTGACGAGCAGCGCGCGCGCGGTCGGCGAATCCTCGGCGACGAGCACGCGGATCATCGGGCGCCCCTGAGCAGCCGCTCGACGAGCGCGATGAGCTCGCCCTGCTCGAAGCTCGACTTCGTGACGTAGGCATCGGCCCCCGCTTCCATCCCCTGCGCGCGATGCTCGGGGCGGTCGAGCGACGACACGATGATCACCGGCAGCAACGCGCTGGTGCGCGACGCGCGGATGCGGGCGCAGAGCTCGAGTCCCGTCATCGCGGGCATCTCGACATCGGTGACGAGAAGGTCGATCCCTCCCCCCTCGATGATGCGCAGCGCTTCGGCGCCGTCGGGCGCGGTGACGACGTCGTATCCGGCGGCGGCGAGCACGCTCTCCTCGAGCGCTCGCGTCGTGATCGAGTCGTCGGCGACGAGGATGCGCGCGCGGCCGGCGGCGGTCGCGTCGGCGAATCGCGCGGTGCCGCGATCACCCGCTTCCCCGATCACCCCGGGGACGTTGAGCACGGGGGCGACCATTCCGTCGGCGAGCAGCGCCGCGCCGACGTAGCGCGTCCCGACGCTCGCGGCGTACTCGATCGGACGCACCACGACCTCGCGTTCCTCGATCAGCTCGTCGACGACCAGCGCGAGCCGGGCGCCCGCCGCGACGACGACGACGACCTGGAGCGCGTGATCACCGTCGGGCGCCTCGTCGGCCCGCGCGCCGAGGAGGCGCCCGAGCGACGCGAGTCGGATCGGCGCGTCGCGGCCGACGAGGACGCGCTCCCCGGCGACCACGCTCGTCGCTCCCGGCGCGGCGCGCTCGACCCGCTCGACGAGCGCGGTGGGTACGCCGATCTGGTGGCCGCCGATCGACACCATCAGGGCGCGCATCGTCGCGATGCTGAGCGGCACCTCGAGGATGAACGCCGTTCCGGCGCCGCGCGTCCAGCGCACGTCGAGCGTTCCCCCGATCCGCTCGACCGCCGCGCGCGCCGCGTCGAGCCCGACGCCGCGGCCGGAGATCTCGGTCGCGACGGTTCTCGTCGAGATCTGCCCGCCGAGAAGCGACCGCACCACGGCCGCGTCGTCGGGCGGAACGTGCCGCCCCTTCCGGGCGAGCGCCGCACGAATGGCGGGAACATCGAGGCCCCGGCCGTCGTCGCTGACGGTCACGGTCAGGCGGTCGCCGCGCAGCGCCGCCTCGATGCGCACGGTACCCTCGAGCGGCTTCCCCGCCCGCTCGCGCTCGGCCGGCGTCTCGAGGCCGTGGTCGGCGGCGTTGCGAACGAGGTGGATGAGGGGCTCGCGCAGCGCTTCGAGCACGGTGCGGTCGGCCTCGACGCGCTCGCCGATGACGACGACGCGCACGGTCTTTCCGGTCTGCACGCCGACGTCGCGCCCGACCCGCGCCAGCGGCTGGGCGATGTCGCCAAACGGGCGCTGGCGGATATGGCGCGCACTCTCGATGAGGCGCTGGCTCACCGTGTCGGCGGTGCGCGCCTGCTCCTGGATGTCGCGCTCGAGCGCGGCGAGGTTGCGCGTCACCTCGGCGAGGAGCGTGTTGACGGCGGCGACATCGGCGCGCCCCTCGCGCTTCCAGGTCGCGCTCCAACGCTGCAGCTGCGTACGCATCCCGGCGAGCTCCTCGGGCCACGATGCGACCGCCCCGGACATCTCGCGCAGCTCGGCGGCGGCGGCGGTGAGGCCATCGAGGCGGCGCGCACCGACGCGGACCTGCTCGTCGCCGGCATCCTGGTTGGCGGCGCTGTCGGGCGCTCGCGCGACC
>DASZNJ010000388.1:0-6937 GCA_035551575.1 Gemmatimonadaceae bacterium | reverse complement strand
CTTCTCCGACGTCGTGAAGGCGACGGTGTGAGCGCCCATCGCGTGGGCGAGCTTCACCCCCATGTGACCGAGCCCGCCGATGCCGACGATGCCGACCTTCTTCCCTGGCCCGGCGTTCCAGTGGCGGAGCGGCGACCAGGTCGTGATCCCGGCGCAGAGGAGCGGCGCGACCGCGGCGAGCTGCTTCTCGGGATGGCTGATGCGGAGCACGAACTTGTCGTCGACGACGATGCGCTGCGAGTAGCCGCCGAGGGTGTGACCGGGCGCGTCCTTCGTCGGGCCGTTGTAGGTGCCGACCATCCCGTTCTCGCAGTACTGCTCGAGCCCCTCACCGCAGGCGTGACACTTCTGGCAGCTGTCGACCATGCAGCCGACGCCGACGGTGTCGCCGACCTTGAACCTGGTGACCCCCGCGCCGACCGCGCTGACGTGCCCGACGATCTCGTGGCCGGGGACGCAGGGATAGAGCGTCCCCTCCCATTCGGAGCGGACGGTGTGCAGGTCGGAGTGGCAGACGCCGCAGTAGGCGATGTCGATCTGGACGTCGTGCGCGCCGGGCTTGCGGCGTTCGATGTCGAGTGGTTCGAGCGGCTTGTCGGCCGCGTATGCGCCAAAGGCCTTGATTGCCATGAAGAGTTCTGTGTTCAGGAAGAATGGATGGGGCTCGCCGGCGGCGGCGTGGCTGCCGTCAAGGCGATCAGGCAGCGGCGGCTTCATTCATCCACCGTGCCCGAGTGCCCGATGTGATAAGCGCTGTTTCACTGTGTTCGTTCCCCCCCCCGGTGGGCGAGCTGTCGGGGGACAGGCAGTTCTTCCTCAGCTTCAGCCAGACCTGACGGACGAAGTTCCGCGGGCCGGCGCTGCGCCGGCAGCGGCTGACCAACGCGCAGAGGCTCTATCCCGCTCCGGGAGACCTGGCGCGGGTCTGGTGATCGCGCCCCGGGGCGCGTCGGTCAGCTTCGCCCCGCGCGCGCCACCCGATAGCGCAGCCAGAGCACGCCGTCGGCGCGCTTCTCCACCGACTCGAGCTCGAGCCGCTGCGGTGTCACGTGGCTCCCGCCGACGTCGAACAGCGCCGGCGCTCCCTCGCGCCCGTCCGCCACCGGCGCGACGAGCACGCTCACCTCGTCCACCATGCCGTCGCGGAGCATCGAGCCGTTGACCTTCCCGCCGCCCTCCAGCATCAGCGTCTTCAGCGCGAAGCGTGCAGCGATCTTCTCGAGGGCCAGCCCGAGGTCGATCTCGCGCGCGCCGGCGAGGAGGTAGGATACCCCCTTCCCGCGGAGGAAGGCGAGATACTCATCAGACACGCGCTCGCAGAGGATCGCGACGACGTGGTCGCCGTCGATGTCGTTGGTGTCCCAGGCGAGGCGGCCATGGGTGTCGACCGCGAAGGCGTACGAGTCATGCTTCCCCGGCGCGACGAAGTCCTCGCGCGGCGCGCCGTGGTGGTGGCGCGCGATCTCGGCGCCGGAGCGCACGCCCTGCGCGAAGTGCTGCTCCATCGTCACGCGCCCGCAGAGCCAGCCGTCGCCGTCGTACGTCGCGTGGACCTCCTCGTACTGCTTCCGTCCCTCGGCGGAGAGCGGCCAGCCGTCGGTGAGGATGCGCCCGTCGAGCGACATCATCATGTGGCAGATGACGCGGGGGCGCGCCGGGGTCGGTGGCGCCGCCATGCCTAACGATCCACCTGGGCCATCGCCTTCGCGCTGTAGCGCGGGCCCGAGACTTTTTCCGGGGCGAGTGCGGCGTCGAGCGCGCGCATCTCGTCCGCGCTCAACCTGACGTCGGCGGCGGCGACGTTCTCCTCGAGGTACGTCCGCCGCTTCGTCCCCGGGATCGGGACGATGTCCGGCCCCTTGTGCAGCAGCCAGGCGAGCGCGACCTGTCCGGGCTTCACCCCTTTCCTCGCCGCCAGCTCCCGCACCGCCGACGCCGCGCGGACGTTGGCGTCGAAGTTGTCCCCCTGGTAGCGCGGGTCGCCGCGGCGGAAGTCTCCCTCCGGATACTCCTCGGCGCGCTTCACCTCCCCGGTGAGGAACCCCCTCCCTAACGGCGCGAAGGGGACGAGCCCGATCCCCAGCTCGCGGAGCAGGGGGATGATCCGCGGCTCGAGGTTGCGCTCCCAGAGCGAGTACTCGCTTTGCAGCGCCGAGATCGGGTGCACCGCGTGGGCGCGCCGGATCGTCCTCTCCCCCGCCTCCGACAACCCGAGGAAGCGCACCTTCCCTTCCTTCACCAGCGCGCTCATCGCCCCGACGACGTCCTCGATCGGCACCGCCGGGTCGACGCGGTGCTGGTAGAGGAGGTCGATGTGGTCGGTGCGGAGGCGGCGGAGCGATCCTTCGACGGCCTCGCGAATGCGCGCCGGCCGGCTGTCCACCCCGGCGATCGCGCCATTCGCGTCGAAGCTGAAGCCGAACTTGGTCGCGATGACGACGCGGTCGCGCGCGCCGGCGCCGAGCTGCTCGAGCGCGCGGGCGAGCAGCTCCTCGTTGCGGTACGGGCCGTACGCCTCGGCGGTATCGAGGAAGGTGCAGCCAAGCTCGATGGCGCGGTGGATCGTCGCGATGGACTCGCGCTCGTCTCGCTCGCCGGGCGCGCCATAGGCGTGGCTCATCCCCATGAGCCCGAGCCCGATGGCGGAAACGGTGAGCCCCTGGCTGCCTAACGTGCGGGTGGGGAGCATATGATACGGGGTGTCAGGGGTCGGGGGTCAGGGTCTCGGCCGATCGGGCTTCCCCAGCTTGATGAAGGCGAGGGCGTTGTTCGCGTTCATCGGGATCACCAGCTGGTTGGCGCCCGAGTCGTAGCACATCGACGCAGCGCTCGGGATGTTGCGGGCGATCAGCTCGGCCGGCTTCCCGGGGCGGATGCGCGAAACGCCGCCGTTGCGGACGCTGCTCACGTACTTCGTGCCGTCGCCCATGATCACGATCCCGTCGCTCCCCGGCTGCGCCGCGTGCTCGGTCTTCAGCAGGGCGCCGGACGGGGAGAAGGTGAGCACCGCGTCGTCACCGGTGTTGACGACGACGACGTTCCCCGCCCGGTCGACCGCCACGCCGTTAGGCACGTGGAGGGGCGCGCCACGGACCATCAGCGACGGGTGGCCGTCGGGGCTGACCTTCCAGAGCTGCCAGCTCGCCGGGTTCCCGTCCGGGCCGAAGTCGCCCGAGTTCGTGGCGTAGGCGGTGCCGTCGCCGGCGACCGCGATGTCGTTGATCCAGGCGACGCTGTCGATCCGAGCCGACCCGTCAGGCGCGCCGGTCTTCAGGTCGAACTTCCGGATCACGGCGACGCTCGGGTCGGTCGCGCTCGTCCCGCCGTCGCGATCGGCGACGTAGAGCATCCCGTTGGCGATGTCGCTGCCGAACGGCTCGTTGAGCACCAGCGGCGGCGCCAGCTTCGGCCGCTCGGCCGGCGACTGGACGCCGATCCAGCGCGCCGTGTTGACCGACCCGTCGTGGTTGATGAACGAGATGAACGCGTCGTTCACCTGCACGCCCTGCGGCGCGCCGCGGTTGGGCACGACGATCACGCCGCGCCCCGCGTCGTACGAGCAGCTCTCCGCCGAGTAGATCGCGCCGTAGACCTTCACGCCAGGCGAGACCGGCTCGAAGGTGCCGGTGGCTCCCGGGACCACCGGAAGCCCGAGCGCGTTCCCGGTCACCAGTGGCTGCGGCGCGGGCGCCGCTGGCTGCTGCGCATGCACGGCGACGGGGACGGTGGTTGCCATCACTGCAGCCGCGATCGCAAGGAAGTCGGTTCGTCTCATGTCTGCCCTCTCGGCGAGTGTCGTGCTGCGCGGCGACCGGTTCGTCGGCGCAGCGCGGGACTACCCGAATACTGCGCACCGGTGACGTGCTTGATCCAGCCCCTGCGAGCCCCCTCCGGCCGCGGCCACCCGGCCCCATCGGCAGTGCACCGACCACAGTCGATCGACCGGCACCTGGTTCACCTGCGCTCCGGGCGCTGGTCGAGCAGTTGCAGCGGTGGTGGCGGAAGGGACGACACCGCGGCCCAGCGGCCGATCAGGTCAGCGCGCGGCGGAATCCACGGCGGCACGTTCGGCGGGCATGCCGCCGCACGGCGCGCGACGCGAACGGCGGTGAAGCCGCTTCCCGACGCGCCGCCGTAGCGCGCGTCGCCAAGCATCACGGTCGATGCATCGATCGCGCGCCAGACGGGGACGCGAATGAAGCGGAGCGCGGCGAGCGCGGGACAGCTCGCATGTGCGAGCGTCGAGAGCTCCGCGATCGGGGCCGACCACTCCGCATCCCACTGGACCGCGGGCGTCGCGCGCCGGGTGGAGGGGCGGAAGCTCGACGCGGACTGGCGCCCGGCGCCGCACCGTGACGCACCGGTGATCGACGGCGCCGCGCTCGCGCGGGCTGTCACCACGCGGTAGGTCGCGCCCACACGCTCGACGGTGATCACCGTCATGCACACCGCGTTCGACGGGAGCGGGGAGATGACGACGTCGAGCAGTTCGGCGGACGGATCTGCGCTTCGTACCGCGGCTGTCGTGGCCGCGCGGACGCTCGCGGCACCCGCCATCATCACGAGCGTCACCAGGACCCAGCCGCCGGCAGCGAATGATGCGCGAACCGCCGGGCGCGAC
This sequence comes from Gemmatimonadaceae bacterium, assembly GCA_035551575.1. Classification (GTDB taxonomy): domain Bacteria; phylum Gemmatimonadota; class Gemmatimonadetes; order Gemmatimonadales; family Gemmatimonadaceae; genus JABFXC01. Next base: position 2,316 of record DASZNJ010000388.1, on the reverse strand, counting down.
ACTCGCGCAATCACGATCGACACCACCGCCCCCGCGGTGAGCGCTGCCGCCGCTCCCGACGTGACGAGCGGGACACCCCAGGCCAGCGCGAGCCCGGCCGCGAGCACGGTTGAGAGCAGCACGCGAGCGACACGATTCGTCGTCGCCTTCACCAGCACCGGCACCGACACCACCCAGAGCCACGGCTCGACGATGAACACCGAGTCGCCGTAGAACCACCGGTCGTCGACCGGCCAGAACGGATGTACCCCGTAGCTGTTGGTCCAATCGAGCACGAGATGGCTCATCGCGCCGGCGACGAGGAGTGCGAGCAGCCAGCGTGCGTCGCCGCGCGTTGCGCTCACCTGCCCGCGCCACCGCGAGGCGAGCAGTGCGATCCCCCAGAGCAGCAGCGCGCCGAGCAGTGCGGCCACGACCGTGTGCGTGTAGCCGCGGTGGTGGAGCATGTATGCCAGCCGGTCGCCGCCCACTCCGGTGTAGAGCAGGTCCGCGTCAGGCAGGTTCGCGGCGACGAGCGAGGAGACGGCCGCGACGGCGCGAAACCGGTGCGACGCCCCGGCGCCCGTCAGGCGCGCGCGAAGCTGCACCGATGCCTCGGCCAGCAGCAGGCCGGCGAGCGAATGAGTGACGTTGTCCATTCGAGAGCGGTGGCTCGGGGTGCGCCGGCCCGGGCGTCAGGCAGCGGCGCGCTGCCTAACGCGGCACGGCTTTCGCCCCCGGCCGCCGCTCGCTCTCGAAGGTCGCCGTCAGCACCGCGAAGAGGAACCCGTCGCCCTTCACCTGCGGGTTCCGGAACACCAGGTAGAGGTCGTGCACCCCCGACGCCGGCTGGAGCGCGACGCGGAGCCGCGCCGGGGGCGCGGCCGAGTCCGCGGTCGGCTGCACCGGTTCGCTCGTGCCGAGCAGCGGTCCGGACGCGGAATCGCGACGGACCTCGATGCTGCCGCCGGACGCCTGGTAGCTCGACGGCGCCATCGCAGCCAGCGTGACCGCCGAGATCCCGGTGAGGTCGAGCTGCTTCAGCTTCACCGATGAGCCCGGGCGGTTGACGACGGTGATCTCGACGGGGAGCTGCGCCACGCTCTGCTTCTGCACCCCCTCCGACAGCTCGCCGCTCGCGACGACCACCGTCGGCGCGCGGAGGACGACCGTCTGATCCTTCGCGATCGGCGGCATCCCGTTGGCGCCGCGATCGGTGTACGCCGCACGCAGCACGATCACTCCCTGCGGCGCGGCGCCGGTCGTGTCGGCCGGGACGTACGTGCCACGCGGCGACATCCGGGGCGCGGTGGTCGGGCGGTCGGCGAGGCTGAGGATATAGGCGACCATCCGCGACGCCTGCTCCTCGGTGACCTGCGGATGTCCGGGCATCATCACCGGTCCCCACACCCCGGAGCCGCCGCCGCGGATCTTCTTCACGAGGTGCGCCATCGCGGTGCTGTCGTCGTGATACTTGCGCGCGACATCGATGTACGCGGGGCCGATCGACTTCCTGTTGTATTGATGACAGGCGAGGCAGTCGCTCCCTTCGATCAGGCTCTTCCCCGGCATCGCCGCCACCGGCGGCGCGGTGATCTCCTGTTTCGCCGTCGCCGGCACCGCGGCGGCGACACCCTGCCTGAGATACTGCGCGCTCACGGCCACCCGCGCCGCCGGGATGCGGCCGTTCCGCAGCGACCCGTCCTCGCGGTCGGCGACGCGCACCGCGTAGCGGATCGGGACGCCGGGGAAGAAGAAGGTGCGATTGCCCCCGACGAGGTCCACGTTCACCGTCGGCGGCTCGTTGCCGGCGACGACCTGCACCTTCCCCCCGGCGCTCGCGCCCTGCGCATCGGTCACCGTCAGCGACGCGGTGTAGCTCCCGGCGCGGCTGAAGGTGAAGGACGGATTCGGCCCGCTCAGCTTGCGCAGCACGCTTCCATCGCGCCGCGTGATGGTCCAGTCGTAGCTGAGCGAATCCTCGTCGAGGTCGACGGTGCCTTCCGAGCTCAACGCGACGCGCAGGGGCAGCGCACCCGCCGGCTTGTCGACGTTGACCGCGACCAGCGGCTTGCGGTTCCCCGCGGTGTACTCGACGCGAACGATGCGCGCGTCGTCGTTCCCCTGGAACCACGCCGTCCCGTACTCGAGGACGTAGAGGTCGCCGTTCGGCCCGAACTGCATGTCGATCGGGTTGCTGAACTTCTGGCTCGGCATGAACCGCTCCATCGAGACGAAGTCGCCGTCAGGCGCCATCGTCACCGCCATGATCCAGCCGCGCATCCAGTCGTAGGTCAGCAGCTTGCCGTCGTACCATTGAGGGAAGGGCCGCGCGGC
>DASZNJ010000387.1:0-3288 GCA_035551575.1 Gemmatimonadaceae bacterium | reverse complement strand
GGTCGGCGGGGTGATGCCGACGTTCCGGCCGAGCCACTCCGCGGCGTGGGCCGAGGTATACGGATACGGAAACCGGTCGCGCAGGTCGATCGACACCCGCCGGTCGCTGGCCTGCCGGGCGAGCGCCTCCTCATCGCTGAGCCTCCACTCGCGAAGGACGCAGCGGCCGCCATCGATCACTACCGTCATCCAGGGAAGTTCACCGCCGGCCCTCGACTCGGCCACCTTCCCGGCCAGACTACCAGCATTCGCGCAATCCCGATACCTTTCCTCGGGATGAGGACGACCCACTTCACCATCACCCACCGCGCCCCCCGGACCGCGTACTCGCTCCTCGGGGCGCTCGTGCTTGCTGCCGCCGTGCTCGCGGCGGTCGCACGACCCGCGCGCGCGCAGGAACATCCCGCGCGCCGCGTCGCCAACATCGTCGGCGTCGCCGTCGAGGAATACGGCAAGGCGGTGGACGAGCGCGGCCGACTGGTTTCGGCGACCGAGCTCCAGGAGGCGAGCGACTTCCTCACCGACGCGAAGCTCGTCGCCGAGCGGCTCGCGGGCGCCCGCGCCGCGACGGCGCGCGAGGTGCTCGACAGCCTGACGGTGGCCGTCGCGGCGAAGCGTCCGCCCTCCGAGATCCAGGCGCTGCACAAGCGCTTCGCCCTCGCGCTCGGCGACGAGGGGGCACTCGAGATGCCGCGCGGCCCGCTCGATGTGGCGGCGGGAAAGCGGATCTACGAGAAGAACTGCGCCTCGTGTCACGGGATGGCCGGGATGGGCGACGGGCCGGCGGCACGGTCGATGACCCCTGTCCCGCCGGCGTTAGGCGCCGACAGCGTCGGCGGCACCGTCACCCCGGCGACGGTCTTCCGCGTCGTCAGCGTCGGCATCCGCGGCACGCCGATGACCGGCTGGGCGAACGTCCTCAGCGCCGACGAGCGGTGGAGCGTGGTCGCCTACGTGACGTCGCTGCGCGCCAAGCCGGCTGCGGTACTCGAGGGCGAGGGGCTCTACCTCCAGCGCTGCGCGTCGTGCCACGGCACGGGAGCGAGCACCGCGACCTTCGCCCGGGTCCTCACCCGCCTTCCCCCCGAGATCTCGACGTTAGGCTGGCAGGCCGAACGCAGCGACGCGCAGATCGCGGCGACGATCCACGACGGGATCCCCGGCACGGCGATGCCGCCCTCGCGCGACCTCACCCCCGCCGAGACGCGCAGCATCGTCGCCTACATCCGGACGCTCCCGGTGCGCGCCGGCGCGACCGGCGGCACCGCGGTCGCCACCGCGCAGGGCGACGCACCGCGCACCGTGATGGCGCTCCTCGACCAGGCGCTCAACGCGGCGCGCGACGGGCGGGCCAGCGATGCCGGCGACAAGGCGTTCGACGCGTACATCGCCTTCGAGCCCCTCGAGTCGACGACGCGGGCGAAGAACCCCGGGCTCATCGCCGCGATGGAAGCGCACTTCGCCGAGTTCAAGGCGGCCGTGCGGGCCGGGGACATGGAGGCCGCGTCGCGCGCCCGCGACGCGATCGACCTCAGCCTCCCGACCGTCGTCGAGCTGACGAAGCCGGCGGCGAGCGGCTGGGGCGCCTTCTTCGAGTCGTTCCTGATCATCCTCCGCGAGGGGTTCGAGGCGATCCTCGTCATCGGCGCGGTCGCGGCATTCCTGATCAAGACCGGACATCGCGAGCGACTCAAGTCGCTCTGGATCGGCGGCGGCCTCGCGGTGGTGGCGAGCGCGATCACCGCGGTCATCCTCAGCACGATCCTCAGCGCGGTGCCGGCGAGCCGCGAGCTGATCGAGGGTGGGACGCTGCTCGTCGCCGTCGCGGTGCTCTTCTCGGTGAGCTACTGGCTGATCTCGAAAGTCGAGGCCGCGAAGTGGCAGCAGTTCATCCGCGAGAAGGTCACCAGCGCGCTCGAGCACGGCGGCGGCAAGGCGCTCGCGCTGGTCGCGTTCCTCGCCGTCTACCGCGAGGGCGCCGAGACCGCGCTCTTCTACCAGGCGCTCTTCCGCGAGGGCGGCGCGGTCGTCTTCCCGTTAGGCATGGGGGTCGTCGCCGGCTTCGTCGCGCTGATCGTGATCTTCACGCTCTTCTACCGCTTCGGGGTGAGGATTCCGCTCCGCCCCTTCTTCAGCGTGACGAGCGCGCTCCTCTACTTCATGGCCTTCGTCTTCGCCGGCCGCGGGATCAAGGAGCTGCAGGAGGGGAACTTCGTCTCGGCGACGCGAATCCCCGGCTTCCCGACGGTGAACGCGATCGGGATGTACCCGACGGTCGAGACGATGCTCGCGCAGCTCGTGCTCGTCGTCGCCTTCATCTTCGCGATCGTGAAGACATTCTGGCCCTCGCGCTCCGTCGCGCTGCCGACGATCCCCGCCGACGCGGTGCCGGCGTCCGGTGACGTCATCGCCCGCATCGCCGAGCTGTCGGAGCAGAACGCGCGGCTGCAGGCGCGCGTCGCCGCGCTCGAAAACGCGGTCGACAACGAGCATGAGAGCGGGCGCGACCTGACCACGAAGTGAGCTCCGACGTCTTCGCGATCTTCGGCGATCCGCTCTGGGGGCCGATCGTCATCTTCATGCTGCGCATCGTCGACGTCACCCTCGACACGATGCGGGTGCTGTTCATGGTGCGCGGCCGCCGCGTCCCGGCGGGAGTGCTCGGCTTCCTGATGGCGCTCGTCTGGATCATCGCGGTCGGCAACGCGATGAAGCACCTCGACAGCATCTGGCACATCCTCGGCTACGCCGCCGGCTACGGCACCGGCACGATGGTCGGGATCACGATCGAGAACTTCGTCGCCTTCGGTCTGGTCCAGCTGCGGATCGTCTCGAAGCACGGCGGCGTCGAGATCGCCGAGGCGCTGCGCGACCGCGGCTACGGCGCGACGGAATTCTCCGGCTTCGGCCGCGACGGCGCTGTCGAGATCGTGCAGTCCGTCGTCCAGCGCGCCCACCTCAGCGAAGTCCTCGGCATCGTCGACAGGTTCGACGACACCGCCTTCGTCACCGTCGAGGACCCGCAGGTGCTGCGCGGGGGCTCGGTGGTCTCGCGGGAGTGGCGGGTGCCGCAGTTCCGCCGTAAGAGATCGCTGTAACTGCAGGGTGTCAGGTGTCAGGTGTCAGGTGTCAGGTGTCAGGTGCCAGGTGTCAGGTGCCAGGTGTCAGGAATGACGCTAATCTCGTCCGTTCCGCCGTAGCCTGTTCGCCGTGCCTGACCCCTGACCCCTGACCCCTGACCCCTGACCCCGGACCCCGGACCCCGGACCCCGGACCCCGGACCCCGGA
>DASZNJ010000386.1:0-25695 GCA_035551575.1 Gemmatimonadaceae bacterium | reverse complement strand
CGGAGTCGCGGTGACGAGGGCCGCCCCCGCCACGTTGCTCGACACCGCTCGCGCGGCTGCCACTCGCGAACGGCAGGAGCGTTTCCGCTATCGCGCGTTCGGCTCGGTGATGGAATCCGACGTCGAGTTTCCCGAGCTGGTGCCCGCGGATACCCGGGAGCGGCGACGCTGGTGCTTTCGGATCGACGAGGGGGAGCCTTCCCCGCTTGAGGCCGAGTGTCTTGGCGAGCGGCAGCTCGGCGCAGAGCGTTACACGCTTTGGAGAAGCCCGAGGGGCATCCGCCTGGAGTACTCGCACGCGGGGGTGTTCGAGCTTTCGCACGACGGTGGCGAGATCGTCTGGTACCGGCGCAGCAGCGCAATCGAGGAGCTCGTACGCAGCATCGTGATCGGCCCGGTGCTGGCCCTGGCGCTCGAGCTTTCCGGGTCGTTCTGCCTTCATGGCAGCGCGGTGTCGATCGGTGGCCGCGCAATCGTCTTCCTCGGCCCGAAGTATCATGGGAAGTCGACGCTCGCCACCGCGCTCACCGCCGCGGGGGCGCGGCTGATCGGTGATGACCTCATCGCGGTCTCGATGGGTCCGCCGGCGATGGTTCTTCCCGGCGTACCGAGCGTCCGGCTGTGGGACGATGCAGTCGCCGCGCTTCCGATCGACACGCTCTGCAACAGCGTGGTGCGCGGAGTGAAGACCACTGCCTCGGGGTTCGCCGAACGAGCGGTGACGAGCGACGAGGTGCCACTGGGGTCGATCTACATCCTCCAGCCGGTTGCGCCGCGGGGCGACTTCTGGTGCGATCGTGAGCGCCTGCTGGGCGCGGCCGCGGCGATCGGGCTCGCACGGCAGACGAAGCTCGCCGACTCGCTGGTCGGGATGCACGGTGCGGCGGCCAAGCTCGCAACCGCAGCGCGGCTCGCGACGACCGCGCCCGTCTGGACGCTCACGACGGCGCGAGACCTCCGTCTTCTCCCGCGCGTCGTCGCGCGTGTTCTCGGCTGGCACTCGGGGTTGGCGTGAGCGGCGACCGCCGGCCGACCCGCGCTACACGAGTGTGGCGCCGACGCAATGGTGGCACGCGCCTCGCGACCGTTATGGTGCGGTGACAGAAGCACTTAGGTGATGGAGTCCGTCTTGCTTGGTCGTGGACCGACATCCTCACCTTTCAACTACTTCCATGGTCGGCCAGCTCACAGGCATCGCGCCCGGCGCGAGCGTGACCTCCAATGCGCCGGTGGGCATGCAGGGCTCATTCGGTCCGCACGGACCTGGTCCATCGGGGCCGCCACCCTGGGGGCGCTACGCGTCCGCGGTGCGCCGCTACATGTGGGTGATCGTCGCGATCACCCTCGCAGGCGCATTGGTTGGCGCGTTTGCGGCGCGTCGAATCCCACCGCAGTACGAGGCATCCGCGACAATCTGGATCAACGCGGAGTCGCCGCAAGCGCGTTCGAGCGGCCCGATTCGGGCCGAGCAGCTGCTGAACGCCTCGTCCTGGCCCGAGCTGCTGGGGAGCTTTGCGATTCTCGACAGTGCCGCGCTGAAGATGCAGCTCTATCTGAAGCCAACGAATGCGCCTCCGCGCGTGTTCGACGATTTCGGAGTTCAGGAGCATTTCGTTCCCGGGGCTTACGAGCTGGCGGTCCGACCGGACGGCCAGTTCGTGCTGACTGACGTTCGCGGAAACGTCGTCGACCGCGGTATGGTCGGCGATTCCATCGGCCGGGCGCGTGGATTTCTCTGGGCTCCGGACTCGTCCACCCTGAGACCGGGGGCGACCGTTGATTTCACGCTGACGACGCTTCGCGAAGCATCCGTCGAGCTGCGCAAGCGGATGTCCACCGCGACCTCGCGCGAAAGCAGCATGCTGCGAATCGTCCTCACCGGTGAAGACCCGCGGCTGACCGCGGCAACGCTGAAGGCGATCGTCACGCAGTTCGAGGCGACCGCGGCGCGGTTGAAGACGCGCAACCTCGCCGAATTCGCGGCGGCACTCGACCAGCAGCTCTCGTACTCCGCGCAACAGTTGCGCGAAGCAGAGATCGCGCTCGAGACGTTCCGCGTCCGTACGATCACGCTCCCGTCGGAAGGGGGCACGGTCGCCGCCGGCCTCGAGGTGACGCGTGACCCGGTGCTCCATCATTTCTTCGACCAGCGCCTGCAGCTCGACAGCGTGCGCAATGACCGCGAGGTGCTCGCGCGGACGGTTGCGGCGGTGAGAGAGGGGCGTACACCCCCGAGCTCGTTGCTCGCGGTCCCATCGGTGCACCTCGCGCCGGACCTCCTCGCGGCGCTCACGGAGCTGTCGAGCAAGGAAGCGACTCTTCGCGCGAATCGCGAGGTATACACGGACCAGAATCCGAAGATCATCGCGCTCCGTGCGAGCATCAACGAGCTGGCCACCATCGCGATCCCGGCGATGGCATCGAGCCTGATCGAGCGGCTGCAGCGCCAGGAGCTCGATCTCGACGCACGGGTCGCGGGGTCGTCGCGCGAGCTCCGGCAGATTCCCACCCGCACCATCGAAGAAATGCGACTCCGGCGCGACGTCGATACGCGGCTCGCGCTGTACACGACGCTGAAGGGCCGTTACGAGGAAGCACGGCTTGCGGAAGCGAGCTCGTTCCCGGACATGAGCATCCTGGACTATCCGGCGGTTCCGCAGCACCCAAGCTCGTCGCCGAAGCTGGTGATCGCCGGTGCAGCGGTCGTGCTGAGTTTCGGCGCAGCAGTCGCGCTCGTGCTCCTTCTCGACCATGCGGATCGCCGGTTTCGCTACCCGGAGCAGGCAACCCACGAGCTCGGGCTGGAGATTCTCGGCGTCGTGCCCCGGCTGGGTCAGGCACGCTCGTCGAACGGCCGGACCGAACAGGCCTGGCAGGTGACCGAGGCGTTCCGGACGCTGCGGATGAGCGTGAGCCAGGTGAAGGACGAAGGGCCGCTCCGGCTCACCGTCTCGAGTCCGGGGAGTGGCGACGGGAAGTCGTTCGTCTGTTCGAACCTGGCGCTGTCGTTCGTCAGCGCGGGCTACCAGACGCTCCTCATCGACGCCGACGTCCGTCGCGGAACGCTGCAGAAGATCTTTTCGCTGTCGCCCAGTCCCGGCTTGACCGACTATCTCGCCGGTAACGCGACGCTGGGCGAGATCCTGCGCGAGACCGAAAATGGATTGACGGTGATCACGTCGGGATCGAGGGGAGAACGTGCACCGGAGCTGCTCGCGTCGAAGCGAATGATCGAGCTGATGCGAGCGCTTTCGGCGCGGTTCGATGTCGTCATCGCAGACAGTGCCCCACTCAGCGCCGGGATCGATTCGCTGGTAATGGCAACCCACACGACCAACCTGCTGATGGTCCTCCGCGTCGGCGAAACCGATCGCAAGCTATGCGACGCGAAGTTGAAGCTGGTGGATCGGCTGCCGATCCGCGCCATCGGCGCGGTGCTCAACGCCGTCAACGCGACTGGGGCATACCGCTATTACGCGTACAATTACGCCGACATCGAGAACGAAGTTGCGCCACCGCGGACGCTGGCGGGGCGCCTGTCGGCATTCAGGACATGAGCACCACGAACCACGTGCCTGCCGCCTGCATCACTGCTGTCCGAGGAGGAACACGAGCCATGAACCCCCTGGTGGTCGCCGCAAGCCTCGTCGTCGCTCTGGCCACATCGGAACTCGGCGCCCAGGCGGCCAGGTCCCAGCCGGCTCGCGCCTCGCGCGTCGAGCTGGAAGCGCTCGCAGCACGCTACGCACAGGAAGCATCGGCAGCGTCGATGAAGGCGGACGACCGGCGGCAGACGCTTTCGGACGAAGAAGCGATCCGCAATCGCCTGCGTTCGGGCGACTTTCGCGTGGGCGATCGCATTGTGCTGCGCGTGACCGGCAGTACATCAATCTCGGACACGCTGAGCGTGACCGCGGATCGTGCCGTTCGCATCCCGGAGATCGGCGAGGTTTCGCTCGACGGCGTACTGCGCTCGGAGCTCCAGCGACACCTCGACACGGAAATCGCGCGCCTGATCCGCGGCGCTGTCGTCACCGCCGAGCCCCTCACGCGGCTTGCAGTGCTCGGTGAGGTCCGGACCCCCGGTTTCATTCACCTCCCCGGCGAGTCACTGCTCAGCGATATCATCTCCGCCGCGGGAGGTCCGACCGCGGCCGGGAGTCTCGATCTGGCGAGCGTGCGCCGCGCCGGCAAGACACTGGTGCCGTCCGGCGCCTTTGCAAAGGCGCTGGCTTCAGGCGCGACGATCGAGGATCTCGACATTCGATCAGGCGATGAAGTGTTCGTCAACGCCAGGCGCCCGTTCAACTGGACCCAGCTCGCGCAAACCACGGCGATCCTCATCGGTTCGGCAGCTGGTATCATCGCACTTCAGCATCGATAGGCGGTCCGCGAATGTTCGACACTCCTCCCCTCAATTCCGCGCCGGACGCCGCACCAGGCGCCGAGCCTTACGAACGGCGCACAGTCATCGATCGGAGCACGCTGCCGGTCGGCGAGCGCCCGCGGGCAATCGCCCTGACGAGCGATGCCGATATCGCGTCCCGGTTAGCGGAAGCTTCGACGTCGGCGACAGCAGGCGCGCAGCTGAATGTCGTTCGCATCGTGAACATCGTCATCGCCGGGACCGCACTTGTGCTGCTGATGCCGGTCATGGTGCTGGTCGGGCTGGCGATCAAGGTGTTCACGCCAGGCCCGCTGATCTACGCCCAGACCCGAGTCGGCCAGGATCGCCGCCGCCAAGCGATTCCCCAGTCGCGGTTCGACCGGCGTTCGTGCAATCTCGGCGGACGCGTTTTCCGGATCTACAAGTTCCGCACGATGCGCGTGGACGCCGAGCGCCGGGGCGTTCAGTGGGCGACGAAAAACGACCCAAGGGTCACTCCGCTCGGACGGTTGCTCCGCCAGACGCGGCTCGACGAGCTCCCTCAGCTGATCAACGTCGTCCGGGGCGACATGAACATCGTTGGCCCGCGCCCTGAACGGCCCAGCATCGTCCGCCGGCTGGCGGAGTCGATCGAGGAGTATCCGCTTCGGCACCGCGCGAAGCCGGGGATAACGGGGCTGGCGCAGATCAACCAGGCGTACGACACGACATTGGACGATGTGCGGGCCAAGGTCCGCTACGACCTGGAATACATCCGCCGACAGAGTGTCGCCGAGGATCTTCGCATCATGCTCTGCACGATGCCGGCGATGCTGTTCAGGCGAGGCGGCTGGTAAGGGAGCCGCCAGCGTCCCGGGTGCAGCCGGCGCGCGTGACGATCGCGGCCGCGAGCGCGCCTCAGTTCTCGGCTGGGGGCTTCCATGCGTCGCTCGGCAGGCGACGCGGAATAGGGGGCCAGGTTTCCAGCCCTATCTCAGCGAACGCATCGTCGGTCACGTCGCGCTTCGGCTCGCCGATGGTCTGGTGCAGCGACCAGGCGAGGACGAGCGAGATTCCCGTGGTCACATAATGAAGCATCTGCAGCGGCACGCAGCACACCGCGAACAGCGGATCGCGCTCGCTGGCGATGAACTGGAAGAGCGATGCCGATCCGACCATCACGGCGAAGGCCGCGAGCAACGCGACCCACCGCAGCGCGTCGGACGGGAACAGCAAGTGAAGCCCCATCGCCGTGACGGACGTGCAGCCGAGGGCGGCGGTGATCCACTCACGCGATGAAAGGCTCGGCATCCGCGTGCGCGCGAGGCTCCCCCCCTGCAGCATCAGGCGCATCCACGGAACGCCGTGGTTGATCAGATCGGTCGCGATGCCGTTCGCGAGCGTCCACTGCTTGATATGTGTGGCCTGGATCCGGGGATCCAGCACGATTCGAAAGCCGGCCGCTCGGATGCGTTGGCCGAGTTCAGCACCTTCCGCCTGCGGCCGCCAGTAGTGCCATTCGTCGAACGTGCCGACGCCTTCGAGCACCGAGCACCGCACCGCTCCGCACGCGGGCCAGAAGTGATCGACATCCCCGGCAGCCCGGCGCTGAAGATGACACTGTCGGAGAGTGCGGAAGCCCGTGACCAGGCCACTCTCCTTCTCGCCGGCATCATACGCCGCGTCGACCGCACCGAGTGTCGGATCGGACTCCAGTCGCTCGACGAGGCGACGCAGAGTATCCGCGTGCACGCAGACATCCGCATCGACCAGCACTGCGATTGCGCCGCGCGCGAGCTCCAGCCCGCGGTTACGAGCGTAGGCCGGTCCGCGCTGCCGACCGACGAGCTTTACCACCGTGTCCGCATACCGTCCGGCGACCAGCGCACTCTCATCCTCGCTGGCATCGTCGATCACGATGAGCTCGAGGGATTCCCGGGAAATGTCACTCGCAACTATCGCCCCGAGCGAGCGCTCGAGGAAGCGCGCGCCGTTGTAGACCGGGACGACGACGCTGAGGCGCGGACCGTCCGGATTCATCGCACTGGCGCGTCTTCCACGATCGGCGCGAACTGCGGAAACTCGGCCCACGGCTGTCGCTCGTGACGAAGAACGTCGCGGCGGATCGCCGCGGGTAATTCATCGCGCCACGATGAGCTCGACGCGATGGCGTCGTCGACGATGACGACGATGTCACCGTCGGCGGCCAGCACGCCGAGATGTCGCATCGCACCCAATCCGACGTCGCCACTTGCCGCGACGATTCGAAGTCCCGGGTGGGACCGCCCGATGCTGCGGCGGTCGTCGGCGGGGCAGGAGCAGACCAGCACAACGTCGACGCCTTCATGCGCCCAGCGATTCCAGACTCTGAGCCGCCCCGACAGCTCCGTCAGGCATCCCTGCCAAGCGACGACGAACGAGACTCGAGGGCGGTTGCGCGGCGAGTGAAGCGCTGTGGTGGGTACTCCAATCACGAGACCTCCTGACGATTGCGAACCGCTTCGTTTTCTCGAACGGAGCCCTTCGCTGCGCGGCTCGATGCGCGCTTTCGCAAGAACTTCGCCGGGTGGCGCAGTTCACGTATCTCGGTTACTTGGAGGAACTTACGGGTCCACAGCCAGCCGCCGCGGAGCGATTTCTGTCGCCGATGTGGAGGAGACTCAACGGCGTATGTTGCGCGCGCGCCGATGGCGTCGTGGCGACGAATTGCCGCGGGCGCGCATGGGGCGAAGAATGCGACGGGAATGCAGCAGACCCAGGGTGCGCCGCACCCTGGGTCTGCTGGATACCGTCGACGCTGCCGGCCGGCCTATTTGACCGGGACGCGTGCCACGAACGTGTCGTAGCGCGATGAGCCATTCATGTTGCTCGTCCACATGACGAGTTTCCCGTCCTGGGCGAGAGTCGGGTGCGGCTGGCCACCCGTGCCGTACGCCGTACCCACCGCGTCGGTGGCGGCGAGCAGACGCACATCCCCTCCCATGCTCACGAATCCGACCATGCCGCGATAGATCGCGTTATTGCCGCTCGCGGCCCACTGGTCGACCACGAAGTATTCCTGCGGGTTGTTGAACACCCACTGCCCCGCAAAGTGGTAGTCACCGGTCACGTCCGTCGGCGTCGGCGAGATTACCGACCACGTCCGGCCGTCCATGCCAGTCGCCATGATGCAATTGCACTTCCAATGTCCCTCCGCGACAGTCTTGCCGCGCATCGCGGCCTGGTGGCTGTCGATCACGTCGCCCGTCGGGTCGTTCGGCACGGAGTATGTTCCCGTGACGAGGTTGTACATCTTGTTCTGCAACGTATTGTCGCCGGCGATGTAGACCACCGGAAACTCGCGGTCGAGATGGGGCTCGTCGATGGCCTTTCCGACCTGGGCCGGGGACATCGAACGCTCGAGCCCGTCCGACGGCCGCCAGCCGACCACGGTCGTGTTGGACTGAAGCATGACCACGAACCAGGTGTCGTTCATCTGGGTCTGCAGCCACTGCGGAAAATCTCCGGCAGTCGCGATGTTCCAGGGCCACCGTCCCGTGTTCTCGACCGCGTTCGTCGCGGTGTTGTAGCGATCGACTCGTTTTCCGTTGACCGTGTATGCGATCCGCGGAGTCGCCGGATTCATGCTGAAGGCAAACCCGATCTCGCCCCAGTAGTTGACGCGGCGCCAGTTCACCGTCGTCAGCGTCCGGTAACGGACATCGACGAGCCAGTCGCCGACTTTCAGCGTGTAATACGTCTCGCCGTCCGTCCCGGTCCACGCCTGTGAGATGTTCGGACCGCCTTCCGAGTAGCCATGGTACATACCGCCGTTCGCCGTCGGAACCGACGCGTCGGTCAGCTTCAGCACCGTGACGCCGGTGTTCGGGTCGACGTAGGTCTGGCCCGCCGCCAGGCTCCTGCCGTAAGTGCCCGCGGCTGGATGCTGGCTGGTCGCCCGTGGGAGCAGCGTCGGGTCGGCGTTGCCGTTAGGCGCTGGGGCCGCGGTCACCGTCACGGACGCGGTACCGGCCTGACCTTCGCTCCTGGCAGTGATCGTGGCTGTACCAGCGGCTACGCCGCTCACGAGCCCGGCGGACACCGTCGCCGTTGCGGGCGACGACGTTTCCCAGGTCACTGTCCGCCCGGTAAGGACGGCGCCGCTCGCATCGCGCGTCGTCGCGGTCAGCTGGACGGTGCCTCCCGCGACCACCGATGATGTCGATGGAGCGACGGTGACAGTGGCGACTGGCGGGAGGCTCACCGTCACCGTCGCCGTCCCGGACTTCCCCTCACTGGTCGCCGTGATCGTCGCCGTACCCACCGCGACGCCGCGCACGAGCCCCGAGCCGTCGACGGTCGCGACGCCTGTCGCCGAGGACTGCCAGGTCACGACGCGACCGGTCAGGACGGCACCGTTCGCATCCTTCGTCGTCGCGGTCAACTGCTGCGTGGCGTTGGCGGCCACGGTCGGTGCGGCCGGGCTCACCGACACGGTCGCCACTGGAGTCGGAGCCGGCGCCTGCACGGTGACAACCGCCGTTCCGATTCTGCCTTCGCTGGTCGCGGTGATCGTGACCTGACCTGCCGTGACAGCCGTGACCAGCCCCGTCCCGCTCACGGTGGCGATGCTCGCCGCCGCCGTGGCCCACGTGACGGTGCGTCCCGTGAGCACGTTGCCGCTTGCATCCCTCAGCGTGGCCGCGAGCTGCACGGTCGCGTTGACCGCGATCGACGGCGCCGACGGGCTGACGGCGACGGTAGCCACTGGTGCCACCTGGACGGTGACCGTCGCCGTTCCCGACTTGCCTTCGCTCGTCGCGGTGATCGTCGCGCTTCCCGGCGCGGCACCGGTGACGAGTCCCGACGCGCTGACAGTCGCCACCCCCGGCGCCGACGTCGCCCACGCGACGGCACGGCCGGTGAGAACGTTCCCGCTCGCGTCCCTCATCGTTGCCGACATCTGCACCGTGCCATTCACGAGAATGGCCGGCGCGGCTGGCGACACCGCGACCGTCGCGACGGGCACGGGCGCCTGCGGCTGGACCGTGGCCGTCGTGCTGCCGGCCTGTCCTTCGCTGCGGGCGGTGATCACCGCCTGCCCCGCAGCAACGCCGGTGACGAGCCCCGACCCACTTACGGTCGCGATCGCCGCGGCCGAGGTTTCCCACGTAACCGTGCGGCCTGTCAGCTCCACGCCGTTCGCGTCGCGTAGCGTCGCCACCATCTGCACCGCCTGGCTGACGCCGATCGATGGCGACACCGGAGTCACGGTGATCGAGGCGACCGACGGCAGCTGCACCGTGATGGTCGCGGTACCGGACTTTCCTTCACTGGTTGCGGTGATCGTCGCCTGGCCTGCGGCGAGAGCGGTGACGAGCCCTGATGCGTCCACCGTCGCAATCCTGGTGGACGACGACTGCCACGTGACCGCCCGCCCAGCCAACAGCGCGCCGTTGGCGTCGCGGAGGGCGGCCGAGAGCTGGACGGTGTTGTTCACCATGATCGTCGACACCGGCGGACTCACCGCGACCGAAGCCACCGGCGGGATCTGTACGGTGATGGCCGATGTGCCGGCGCGGTCACCGCTCCGCGCCGTTATGATCGCCTGCCCCGCGGCGACACCGTGGACGAGCCCCCCTCCGTCCACCGTCGCCACCGTCGGCGCAGAAGTTTCCCATGTGATGCTGCGGCCGCTCAGCACGACGCCGCCCTCGTCGACGGTCGTCGCAGAAAGCCGGGTATTGGCGTTCGCGACGATCGTCGCCGAAGCGGGGGTGACGACGACTGCGGCAACCAATGCGTCGTCTCCGACGACGATCCCCTTGGCGCACCCCGCGTACGTCAGGGTGCACGCAGCGATCAGTGCCAACATCGAGGCTGGATTAGTAAACCGACGCATACAACAAACCTCCCGAAGTGGATCGTTCGGCGGCTCGACTGGCATGGCCCCGCAACAACAGAGGGCGTTAGCCTCGTAGCTTTGCGTCGCCGGCTTTCACCGGGTTTGCCATTGTCGCGTCCCCCACAGGGGTGCGCTCTACCGTTGCCGAGGAGCGAAGTACGGGACATCCGTCACTTCGACCGCCTCTTCGGACCTTTCGACTGCTCGACGAAGACGCGCCCTTGGCGTAACGCATCTTCGTTGCAACAGATGTTCAGTCCGTCGTCGTCAACTCAACACCAACACGATCAGAATCTCCGAGGCATCGCACCGGATCACCCTCGGACATGATGACTTCCCGGCGGTACATGCCGAACAGTCGCACTCCGATGAAACGTTCGACCAACTCGCCGATCCTGACGCGAACGCGCTGCGCAGAGCGCGTGCCTTGACGGACACTTTGTCTCGGCTTCCGTTTCGCGCTCGCGCAACAGTGCGGTGCGTCACGGTGGCGATCCCGCATCGCGCACAACGAGACTTGCGCTGGCTTCGCCGGCGTCGGATCGGCGTGAAGCGACCATGATCGATGCGCATGCCTTCGCAATGTTGCGGAGGGCGAAACGATCACGGTCACTCGGGCGCGCGGCGGGCGCGCGGCGGGCGCGCTGCCGGCAATCGGGAGCGCTGCGCGATGACGGGGGTTATGCGCGGCGGTGCTTCGCCACTCAGAATGTCACGGTGGCCGTAGGCGAGCAGTTCGCTGACCCGGTCTTCCCCGCTGCGCAAACCTGGTAGGTCAGCGTCGCACCGAGCGACGCCGCGGGGGTGTCGGTGAAAGGGCCGCCATCGTTGGCACGCGCCGCAGCGATCCGTGTCGATCCGCGGTAGATGTCGACGCTCAGCTCGCTGCCTCGCGTCCAGACAAGGTCGACATTTCGGGTCGTCCCCACCACGTATGGAGTCGCCGTCAATGCGGTCGGCGGAGCGAACGCCAGCGTCGACACCCGCACCGCCGGAGCGAATGGCGAATTTCCGACGGCGTTCTGTGCGCGAACACGATACCAGTAGCTGGTCGTGGCAGCGAGTCCCGACGAGCGGTAGGTCGTGGTGTTCGCGGCGAGCGTTACCGCCGAGCCGAAGGTACCTGGCGCCCCCGAGACATCCGGCGCACGTTCGACACGGTATGAGGTCTCGGTGGAGGCGTTGTCCACCCACGAGAGATCGATCGCGACCGAGCTTGCCGCGCTGCCCTGCAGGTTCGTTGGCGCGGCAGGAGGCGAAAGCGTCGTCGCGGTGGCGTTCGCGCTGTACGCCGACGTCCCGCTGGCGTTGTAGGCACGCACGCGATACCAGTATTGTGTCCCGTTGGCGAGCCCTGTGCTGGAATAAGCCTGAATGTTGGCGCCAACCGAGGCAACCTGGGCGAAGGTGCCGGGGGCGCCCGAGGCGTCTGGTGCGCGTTCGACGCGGAAGCCCTGCTCGTTCGTCGCGTTGTCGGTCCACGCCAGGTCGATCCGGACGCCGCTGTAGGGCGCGGCCGTGAGGCCGGATGGCGCGTTAGGCGGCGCGAGCGTCGTTGCGCTAGCACTGGTGGTGAAGGCCGAGGCGCCGACTGGATTGTAGGCGCGAACGCGGTACCAGTAGGTCGTACCGGCTGCGAGTCCCGTGTTGCTGTAGACGGTGACGTTGGCTCCCACGGTCGCGATCCGGGCGTATGTCCCCGCGGCGCCCCCGCTGTCAGGCGCTCGCTCCACCTGGAATCCCTGTTCGTCGTTCCCGGAGTTGTCGCTCCACGCGAGATCGATCCGCCCAGCACCAACCGGCGTCGCCGAAAGCGCGTTCGGTGCTGCCGGCACCGACAGGATGGCGCTCGCCTCGTTCGAGGTCGCCGAATTGCCAAGCGTGTTGTACGCGGACACGCGGTACCAGTATCGCGTACTGGTCGCGATTCCGGTGTTGCTGAACGTGGTCGCATTCGCGGCGACGGTCGCGAGCTGCGCGTACGCGCCGGGTGAGCCCGAGACGTCAACCGCGCGATCGATGCGGAAGCCCTGCTCGTCGCCGGCGTTGTCCTGCCAGCTCAAGTCGATGCGCGTCCCCTGGAACGAGGCTGCGCTCAGCCCGGTCGGCGCGTTCGGCCCGGCCGTCGGGGGAACGATCCCGTTCGACGGCTGCGCACGGAAGACCGTCCGCTGGGACCACTCCTCGGCGTGGGAGGTGCCGATGATGGTACCGTAGTTCGGCTTCAGGACGTCGTCGTATGCGACGATGAGCCTCCATTTCATCGCCTGCTGGGCCGCGTCGAGGTTGACCGGCTGGTAGAGACTTGGGTAGCCGAGGTACCAGAACAGGTTCCACGCGCGGCTCACCGAGGCGTCGCGCACCAACTGGCCGGTGGCCATGTGATCGGGGTGGTCGCCATCGTTCGCCGCCGGGTCCCAATCGGTCACGTGGACGGCGACGTTTGCATCGGTCTGGCCCGTCGTCTCGGACACGATGAGCGCGCGAACCGTCGAGACAAGATCGGCCCAGGACGTGTATGTGGCGGTGCCATTGAGTGCGGACAGGCTCGCGATCTGCCCATCGCGGAGCAACTCGAGGCTTCCGGATCCGTAGCCCTGGCCAGCGGAGTTGCCGTCGGGGAGCCGGAAGTAGTAGCTGACCGTATTTGCCTTCGAGCAGCGCTGAATCGCATGGTTGTTGACGGTCTGACTCGCGCAGCTCCACGTGCCGGGGACCGTCATCGAATCGACCGACGCATTCGCTCCCGCCTCTCGCGTCTGCCAGTACAGTTGCGTCGAGCCCGCGTCGCCAGCGGTCGTGTACACGATGACGACCTTCGCATCGGCCGACGCGCTTGCGGCGGTGCGATCGCCCATGAACAGCTGCCAGTCATCCTGATGCGCGATGACATATGCCTCGATCGGGAACGCACTCGGCGGCGGCGCAGGCGTCTGGGCGCTCGCCGAGGCGGAGAATGCGGAACTCCCGACCGCATTGTAGGCGCGGACACGGAACCAGTAGCGTGTATTGCCCTGCAGACCGGCGCTCGCATAGGAGCTGACGTTGGGACCCACGGTCGCGATCTCCGCATACACGCCAGCGGCCCCGGACACATCGGGTGCGCGCTCGATGCGGAATCCTGCTTCGTCAGTCGAGTTGTCCGTCCAGCCGAGGTCGATCCTCGTCGCGCTGAACGGGGTGGCGGTGAGGGCGGAGGGCGCGGCTGGCGTCGGCACGATCCCGGACGCCTCGTTCGAATACGCCGACGGCCCGACGATGTTGTACGCGCGCACACGGAACCAGTAGCGGGTGTCAGCGACGACATCGGTGCTCGAGTACGACGTGACGTTCGCGGTGACGGTGGCGATCTCGGCGTAGGAGCCGGGGACGCCGGCCACGTCCGGCGCGCGCTCGATGCGGAAGCCGTCTTCGTCAGACGAGTTGTCGGTCCAGGCGATCTGGATCCCACTCGCGCCCGACGTCGACACCGTCATCGCCGACGGTGCCACCGGGACCGTCGTGGGCGCGGGCGGCGGATCGCCCGTCGACCACTCGGTCCGGAAGATCGTCCGCCACGCCCACTCCTCGGTATGGCCGGTCCCGATGAGAGTCCCGTAATCGCCCTTGAGCACGTTGTCGTAGGCGACGATGACCTTCCACTTCTTCTGGAACTCGGCAGTCGTGAGGTTGGCAGGCTGGTAGAGGCTCGGATATCCGATATACCAGAACGAATTCCACGTGCGTCCCGCCGACGCGTCCCTGACCAGGTCGCCCGTCGTGAGATGGTCGAGGTGATCGCCATCGTTGAGCCGGCGGGTATCCTCCGGGGCGTGGATCGCGACGGTCGGATCGGTCCGTCCTGCTTCCTCGAGCGTCACGATGCTCCGGAAGGTCGCGACGAGATCACCCCACGAGGTGTACGTCGTGCTGCCGTCGACCGCCGCCAGCTGGCTGATCGCCCCGGAGCGCAGGCGCGCGAGGCTCGCGCCTAACGGTGGATAGCCCTGGCCATCGCCGTTGCCGTCGGGGAGCCGCATGTCCCAGCTGACCACTCCGCCCTTCGCGCATCGCTGGATGCTGTGGCCGTTGATGGCCTGATTCGCGCAACTCCACACGCCGGCTGGCGTCATCGAGTCGATGGAAGCTCGAGCGGCGAGCTCGCGTGCATGCCAGTAGTTGGATGTCGACCCGGCGTCGCCGGCGGTCGTGTAGATGAACACGACCTTGCTGGCGGTCGGGACCGCGTCGACCGCGCGATTACCGAGGAAGAGTTGCCAGTCGTCCTGGTGCGCCTGGACGAAGAACTCCACCGGAAACGGCACCCCAGCCGCGTTCACCGCGGCCTCCGGGCCTCCGAGCGCTGGCTGGCGGTGCGAAGGCGGCGTCGGGCCTCGGCCTTCGCAGGAGCTGAGTGCGAGCAGCGCGGCTACCGCGCCGATCGCCCGATAGCCGCGTGCCGACTGAAGGGCAGCGCGCTTGATTGGAAACCACACGGGTGACACTCCGCGATCGCGAGTGTGAGTAGTTGACCGGGCGACTTCGGACGCGCATGGCAACTCCCACGCCCCACGTCGAGCGATTCGATCCGGCGCTGTCGTTTCGCGCGAAGGCGTTGGCCGCGAACGTTTTATCGCGAGTCGGATACGCAGGGCGGCGGCGGAGTGCCCGCGAAGGAGTGTCGAGGCGTCGCGTCAACGTGCGGCGGCGGGTACACGCTTCCACCCCTCCCGCGCGGCGCGGGATCAGCGCTGCCGGCGCGACGTCCCCGCGAGCGGCGGCGACGCGGCTTCTGCCGGCGGTCCGATGATCAGCCGGCCGTCGCGATCGACCGGCTGGAAGCCGACGGAGCGACGCGGCAGAAGATGTCCGAGGCCCGCAAGCCAGGATTCGAATTCGACGCCGGTCATCTCCGAGTGGTCGAGCAACCGCGGAAGCTGAAAGCGATTGCACTTCGGCGTGCACATCCCGGGCTCGCACGTGGTCGCGGACAGGACCCCCGCTGCGTGCAGCCAGGCCGCGAACTGCGGCATGCAGACACCGCTGGGATAGCAGAAATGTCGCGGTGTCGTGCCCGTGAGGCCGGCGATGCGGTCGCGATTGTCCATCAACTCGCCGACATATTCGTCACGGTCCAGTGGCGATCGGTGGCGATGCGAATGCAGCTGGAAGCCGACACCGCGACCGGCAAGCTCCGCCACTTCCGCAGCGTTCATCAGGTGGAGCAGACGACGGCGACGAATGTCGGCGAAGTCGACACCCAGCACGTCAGCGAGGCGGTTCGCGACCGCGTCCTTCTCGATCCCGGAGAGCGCGAGCTGATCGACCTCGCGCAGGATCGTGGCCTGGGTCCGCCTCATCGCGGCGGGTGACGAGGAATCGATCACGACCTCATGGCCCCGGGTGACATCGAGGATGCCGGCGATGCCCTGTCCCTTCCAGAGGAGATACGAGATCGCGAGCGGAAAGATCGGGAGATTCTTCTCGCAGTAATACGTCGTGAGATAGACGGTCACGGGAAAACCGCTTCTCTCGAGCACCGGCCACGCACGGCTGTAGAAGTCGAAGTTGCCGTCGTCGAACGTCATCACGACGCTGCGTGGGGGAAGGGTGCCGTCGTAGAGCCGGCGAATGCCTTCATCGAGCGGCAGTATGGCGTAGCGTCCGCGCTCGAGGTGCGCGACGCGATCGGCGAACATCTCCTGACTCATGTAGAGCCCGGGCGCCCACTGATGCTCGTCGCTGATGCTGATCCCGTGATAGCACAGGATCAGGAGCTGCCGGTCGCGCCGGTCGCTGGCACGACTGAGGGCAAAGGCGCCCACTGCGCGCGATGCGCGGAGCAGGGACAGCTTCAGGTCGCGCAGCATGGCGTCCTACGCGGTGCGCCAGGCGGCGCGCATCGACCGCAGCTGGCGGACGACGGTGTCCCGATGCAGCAGCAGCGCCCACGAGACGTACGCAACGACGCCGATGCCGCACTCGAGCACGAGGCGGCCGAACGGCGGCCACGCGTCGGACAGTACGCGCGCCGCGACCAGGACGCAGCCGCCCATCGCGAGCGAAGCCGAAACCGCGGGCAGGAGCGTCCGCGCCATGGCCCTCACCGGGAGCTCGATCAGGCGGAACGCGAGCATCTCGGCGTATCCCCATGCGATCGCGAACGCGATCCCGGTTGAGGCCGCGACGCCCGCGATGCCGAACTTGACTCCTGCAAAAACGGCGGCGACCGTCAGGACGCTGGTGATTGTCGTGACACGGAGGTTCAGGTCGACCCGTCCCATGGCGTTGAACAACGCGCTGACCAGCCCGAGATGGAATGCGAGCGGCGTTGCGAGCGCGGCGATCTGAAGTGGGAGCACGACCGCCGTCCACTGCGCTCCGATCACCGTCGGCACGAGGAGCCCGGCCGTGGCGACAAGGCCGACGCAGGCGGGGAGCGCGATGGCCATCGTGCCGAGCGAGAGGCCGAGGAAGAATCGGCGCAGCTCCGGCTTGTCGTCCCGCAACCGCGCAAACGTCGGATATGCGATCGGTTCGAACGCGCTGCCGAGCTTTTCGAGGGGAAGTCGGGCGAGCGCGGTTGCCATTACGTACAGTCCGACCATCCGGCCACCGAGGAGCGCCCCGACGAGCGCAATGTCGAAGTTGCTTCGCGCGTAGTTCAGGATGCGGTCGGCCGTCAGGACGCCGCCGAATCGGAGCAGCCCGCCGACCTTGGTGCTGGCATCTGGCAGCCGCGGACGGACCGGTTCCGCCGCCATCAGCATCGCCGTGAAGGCGACCTTCGCGACCATGTAGCCGACGACGAGCGCCCAGTGAGACTGGAGGACGAACGCACTTGCAAGCGTGACGACCGCGGTGACCAGTCCGCGAACGAATTGCGCGCGCGCCACCAGCCCGAAGGCGAGGCGACGATGCAGCATGCTGTATGGGACGTTCGCCGCCGTCGTTATCAGCACGCCGAAGGAGAGCACGCGGACGATCGGGATGATGCGAACGTCGTTCTGGATGTGCGCCCAGAGCGGCGCACTCACGAAGAGGACCGACGCGGCCGCGAGCCCGAGCAGCCACGTTGCGCCCATCGTCGCCTCGACTTCGCGCTTGTCGACCGTCCGCAGCTGCACGAGCGCGGATCCGAGCCCGAGGTCGGTCACCACTTCGAGGAAGCCGGTGAGCACGGTCGCCAGCGCGACCAGCCCGTAGTCCTCTGGAGAGAGCAGGCGCGCGATGACGAGTGTCGACGCCCACAGGAAGAGCTGCGCGGCCCATCGGGCCCCGCCCAACCATACGAGTCCCCGCAAGACCGTCCCGCCGAGCGGACGCTCGGGGACGATGTCGACGACGAGCCCCTCCGGTAGCGCCTGCGCGTGTTCAGCCATGGCGTGCACTGTCGGCGACGGGCTGGTCCGCAGCGGCGGCGCCGTCGAGGAATGCGCCCCGCGCAGGATCGTCAGCGGACGGAATCGGCATCGCGACCTTTGCGGGGTTGCCGATGATCACCTTGTTGGCGGGGAAGCCGCGCATGCAGACCGCCGCCGCGCCGACGACGGAGTTCTCCCCGATGACGGTGCCCGGCAGCAACACCGCGCCGGCGCCGACCCAGACATTGACGCCGATGTCGACCGGCGCGACCCGGACCGGAGCGTTAGGCGAACGTCGGTCGGCTCGCGTGCTGTGAAAATCGGTGTCACGGATGCTCGCGTCGGCGAGGATGCATCCTTCCCCGACGCGGATCTCGCGCACGCAGCCGAATCGCGTTCCCCCCATCATGACGCCATCGCCGACGATGATCCGGGCGTTGCGGTCGTACGTCCAGGTGTTGACACGCCCCCAGAGCGCAACGTTGTCACCGAATACCACCTCGCCCGGCCCGCGCACGCTGAGGATGCCGAACACCGCGAACCTCCGCCCAGCCCGGACTCGGCGCCCCGTCGCGCGGTAGTAGTACGGATAGGCGAATCCCTTGCCGAGCGCCAACGCATGAGCGAGGGCGCGGAGTGGATCACGAAGTGCGCGCTTGAGGAGCGTCGTGCGAAAGCCCGACGGCGCAGTCGTCGCGATCGGCATCGCTTCGTCAGGCACTCGTCGATACCTCGCGCGGGAGGTGCGTCACGGGAACGGGTCGCCGCTCCGGCGCCGGCTGTTCCGGGCGAACCCACACGTCGGAGGCGCCCTGCTTCCAGCGGTACACGGCGGCGAAGATGGCCACATGGATGAGGACGAATGCCGCCGGGATCGAGAGGAGCGGAGCACGGATGAGAAGGCCGAGGACACCGAGCACATAGACTGCGAGCTGCGCGACGAACAGTGACCCATACAGTGGTCCGCCAATGGCGAGAGCGACCGCCAGCATCCCGGCGAGGCAGAATGGACTGAGCAGCCGCATCAGCTTGTGGGACAGATATCGCGCGAGCAGCGGGTTGCGGCGAGGCGACAGCAATCCGTCGATGGACGCGAGTATCTGGATGTTGCCGACCATCGTGCGCCGCTTGCGGCGGTATTCAGCCGCCTCGTCCGCCGCGGCGACGTCGAAGGCGACCGCCTGTTCCGCCATGACGACCCGACGCCGCTGCATGGCGATCGTCAGCGGCAGGTACACGTCATCGAGGATGAGGTTTGGGGGAAGCATCGTCGCCAGGTGCCGGCGCACCGCGTAGATGGCACCAGTCGCGCCGACCACCGATCCGCTCCTGCTTTCCCAGGCGCGCAGCCTGCGCTCGAGATTCCAGTAGGCGCGGACCCCGTCGACCGCGGGGCGGCCGGCCCTCGTCACCCTCAGCTGTCCGGTCACGGCACCAACGGACGGATCTTCGAATGGGAGCACGAGCTGGCGGACCGCGTCGGCCGCGAACGTCTGCCGGGCATCGGCGAAGACGACGATTTCGTCGCTACGGGCTTCGGCGATCCCCCAGTTCAACGCGCCCGACTTCCCTGCCTCGAGCGGGCTCGAGATGACCTTCACGCGCTCGGACCTGCGCGCGAACGCTGACGCAATCCCGTCGCCGCCGTCGGTCGTCCCATTGCACACGACGACGATGCGCAGCAGTTCCGCAGGATAGTCCTGGGCGAGCAGGTTCTCGAGTCGACGATCGATCAACCCCGCTTCATTACGAATCGCGACGACGGCGACCACCGACGGCCAGGAGAGACCGCCAGCGGTCGAAACCGGACGCGCCCGGAACCGGGCCTGGAGAGCGACCAACAACGGGTAACCGAGATAGCACCAGGCAACCAGCGTTGCCAGGATCCAGTATGCAGATTCCACAATGGGGGGCTGGAGTATCGATCACGCGCGTGAGCGCGAGGGAGTAGGCATGCTCTGTACCGATCCCCGATGGTGTCGATCCGTGCGTTTTCCCGGGGAAGCTGGGACTGGCGGGCGGGTATGCTGCGGATGTTGTCATCGTTGCGCCGCGACAGGTGCTGCGTCGCGTCAACAGTTGGCCGGACCAGCGAAGGCGGGAGCCAGCACCTACGGTGCAGGCGTCGCATGCAGGCGGCAGTGACCCCCGGCATGACAGTCGCGAATGAGCTCGCCCGAAGCCGACCCCGTCCTGCACGCCTCTTCGGAACTCCCTCGGGTAGTAGATGAACGTCCTCCACCTCACCGACTCCCCATTTTTCGGGGGGCCTGAGCGGCAGATACTCGGACTCGCCCGAGCGCTGCCCAGCACGATCAGCACGACGGTTCTCTGTTTTCGTGAACACGCTTCGTGCGTCCCCTTCCTTGCCCAGTTGAAGGCAGCGGGGGTCGCGAGCGGCATGCTCGAAAGCGCGACGCCGGCGTATCCGCGCATGCTCTCGGAGCTCCGGCGCCGGATTCGTGACAGTGAATGCGACCTCCTGGTGTGCCACGGCTACAAGGCCGACATTCTCGGGCTGATCGCGGCCCGGACCACCGGTACACCCGTCGTGTCGGTGTCGCGGGGCTGGACCGGCCACACGCGCAAGGTCCGCCTCAACGAGGCACTCGATCGACGGTTTCTCCGATTCATGGACGCCGTCGTCTGCGTCTCGGAGGGACAGGCAGTGAAAGTGCGCCGGTGCGGCGTTCCAGCGAAGATCACGCGGGTGATTCACAACGCCATCGATCCCGGGCGCTTCGGACAATCGGATCGCCGCCCGCGCGAGACGGCCAGCGAGTTCTTCGCCCGGCCGATCGATGCGCTGGTGATCGCCGTCGGGCGCCTGAGTCCGGAGAAAGGCTTTGATGATTTCATCGCTGCCGCGCAGATCGTCCTGCAGGAGGCGCCGGACGTTGGCTTTCTCCTGATCGGCGACGGGCCGCTTCGCAGCGAGCTGCAGCGTGCGATCGACGGGCGAGCCCTCGGCGCCCGGGTGGTGCTGACGGGTTTCCGCGACGACGTGGATCGGATCCTGTCGGACGCCGACATCCTCGTGCAGACGTCACACACGGAAGGGTTGCCTAACGTCATCCTCGAGGCGGCGGCCGCGCAGGTTCCGGTGGTTGCGACGGCCGTCGGCGGGACACCGGAAGTCGTCGCCGACGGGCAGAGCGGGTACCTCGTGCCGCCGCGTGACACCGCTGCGATAGCCGAACGGTTGCTGGAACTGCTGCGCTCCCCCGAGCTCCGGTCGCGGATGGGATCAGCGGGGCGGAAGCGGGTGCAGGCGCACTTTTCGTTCGCTCGACAGAGTGCGGACTACCTTCGGCTCTTCGAGGACCTTGCTGCCCGCGGGTGAGCGGGATCCCAGGCCCGCTTGGAGCTCGCCTTCACCCGCGCGTTCACCCGCGCGTTCACCCGCGCGTTCACCCGCGCCTTCACCCGCGCGTTCACCGGGGCTTCGGTGCCGCGGCCGCAACGCTCTCCCACACCACTTCGAGCCGGTCGGCGAGCCCCTTCCAGTCGTACCGGCTGCGGACCACCCGCAACGCTTCACTTGCGCGTTGCGCCGCCAAACCGGGATGCCGCATGCTCGCGACGAGTGCATCCGCCATCCCGCTCACATCGTCGACGATGACCATCTCGGTGCCGTCGTTGAACGCCAGCCCCTCGCTGCCGATGCGGGTCGACACGACAGGGACACCCGAGGCCGCCGCTTCGAGAATCTTGAGACGCGATCCGCCACCGATGCGCAGCGGAACCGCCATCACCCCAGCGCGCCGGAGGAAGGGCCGAACGTCTGGTACGTTCGCGTGCAACTCGACTCCAGGGACGCCGCGCACCATGCGCGCGAGCGACGCGGGGGGATTGCGCCCCACGATCGTGAGCGTAGCGTCAGGCACCCTTGCGCGGACTACGGGAAGTATCTGGTTGACGAGCGAATCGAGACTGTCGAGATTCGGGCGCCAGTCGAGACTTCCGAGAAAGAGAATGCTGCGAGGATCAGCGGAGCGCGTTCGCTCGACCTCGCTGAAGAACTTCAGGTCGACGCCGTTGTCGACGACGTCCACCCTTTCGATTCCGAACCGGGTGCGGAAGAGCGCCGCATCTTCGTCGGTCACGGCGACGACCCGATCGGCGGCGCTCAGGATACGCCGCTCAAAGCGCTCGTACTTGGACCATTGATGCCCGATGTAAAGCCGCTTCAGCGGATGCCGCTCGGTTTCGCAGAGCCGCTGCCAGATCAGCGATTCAACGTTGTGCGCCATCACCACCGTCCGGGCGGGGGTTCCGTGCAGGACGTCCGCATACCCTGGCGCCTCGAACTGCCAGACGTCGATATGCTCGTGCGCCGCCAGCGTGCGTACCGCCGTACGAACGTTCGCGCTGTTGTGGGTCGCGATGGAAAATGGGAGCGGCGAGAGCAGGTTGCCCGCGAGGCGCGCGTAGAATCCGACGCCCCTCTTCTGCTTCGCATGGTCCTGGGTGATGATCGCGCGGATGCCATGCGCCGCATAGAACGCCCTGGCCTCCGCTGCCTCCGCCGGGTCGGCCGTTCCGCGGCAGATGTAGGTGATCTCGTGCCGCCCGGCGAGAGGCAGCATGAGGTTCAGCGTCCGGATCTTGTTGCCGGCATTCGGAGGATAGCCCAGCCCTTCGTTCACGATCGCGATTCGCATTTCCGGCGTCTGGTCGAGTTCCGTGCGATCCGGCGGCACGCGGAGCGTCCGCCCCAAAGTTATGCGCGGTGACGTTCAGCGCGAACTCACCACTTCCGTGCGAAGCACCCAACCGGGAGAACAATTGATGTCCTCAGGACCCGCTGCGCCCGTCTTTCATCAGCACCGTTATGCACATGAACTCGACCGGCTGGTACCACGCGGCGGTGCGTGGCTCGACATCGGCGCGGGCCACAAGATCCATGGCGGCTGGAAGGGGCCGAGCTCGGAGGAGCTGGCGGGACGCGCGGGATACCTCGCCGGGTGCGACATCGGCGAGGACGTCCTCAAGCATCCGCATCTCCACGACCGCCGCGTCGCCGATGCGGCACACCTGCCGTGGGCTGACGCGACGTTCGATCTCGTCAGCGCGAACATGGTGGTCGAGCACCTCTCTGATCCTGAGGCGGTGTTTCGCGAAGTCCGCCGGGTGCTCAAGCCGGGCGGTGCCTTCGTCTTCGTGACGCCCAATCGCAATCACCCCATCATCCGGACGGCCGCGTTCCTCGTCCCGCCGGCGCTGCGCCGGCTTTATGGCATCGTGTTCGAGCGGCGCGCAGCGGAAGACGTGTTCATCACCGAGTATCGCTGCAACACCGTCGAGGAGATCGCGCGCCTGTCGAGGGCCACCGGCCTGGTGCCGGAGCTGATCGAGGCATTCGTCTCGGAGTTTCCCATTCTGCCTGGACCGCTGGGGCGAATAGAAGCGCGGCTCGGACGCGTCGCGGCCCGAAGCGTCAGTGGGCAGCGGTTCGGGGCCGATATCCTCGCCGTGCTTCGGCGTCCTCCCGTGCCCGCGTAACGACGCTGACCGCGTCGCGCGCTGTTGCCCCGACGCCACACCCCTCGCGCGATAGCGGGATCGGCGCCACACCGCGCCAGTTCCGCGTGGCGCGACCGAGACGGTCCTTCCGGTGTAACGCGAAGGGGGGCATGCAGTTCGATGGCGGACGAGCGGTGTCCTCGTCCCTCCGTTCATAGCACGCATGGTGCAAACACAGCTCGCTACACGGTCACCGCGTCGCTCGGGTGACGCTGCCGGTCAGAGCCCCCACCCGACCAACGTTTGTCCGCTGCACTGAAACGTCCGACCTCCAGTCTGCCGCGCCCGGCGATCCGTGTCGCGTATTGCGTCGACACGATGCAGGTCGGCGGAACAGAGCTCAACGCCCTCAGGACCGTCGAGCAACTCGATCGTTCGCGGTTCGACGTCACCATCATCTCGCTGCAGCCGGACGGCCCCCTCGCCGAGCGGTATCGCGTCGGGGGGATTCGCGTCGTGCCGTTCCGCCTCACCAGCCTCTATGCGTTCGGGTCCGTGCAGCAGGGCTGGCGTCTCGCGGCGTGGCTGCGCCGGGAGCGGATCGACATCCTGCACTGCCACGACCTGTATTCGAACATCTTCGGCGCACCGTGCGGCCGCGCGGCGCGATTGCGCGCGGTGATCACCAGCCGGCGGTGGCTGCACCCGGCCCGCAATCGGCAGCTCGAGATCGCCAATCGCGCGGCGTATCGACTCGGCCACTGGGTGCTGGTGAACAGCGCGGCAGTCGCGGCGGCAGTGACCTCGACCGACCGCGTCGCGGCGGAGCGCGTGCTGATCGTTCCGAACTTCGTCGATGCCAGCGCGTTCGACGACGTCGCCGAAGCCACGAAGGCACAGCTGTGGGCGGAGATCGGGATCCCGACCGGCGCGGAGGTTGTCGGCTGCATCGCCCGGCTCGCGCCGGTGAAGGATCACGCCACGCTCATCACCGCCATTCGCATCCTCGCCGAGCGCCGACCACGCCTTCACCTGGTGCTGGTCGGTGACGGCGAATCTCGCGCTGCGCTCGAGCGTCTTGCTGAGGAATCCGGTATCGGCGCGCGCGTACACTTCGCTGGATATCGACCCCAACGACCGAACCTGAACCGCCTGTTCGACATCTCCACACTCGCGTCGGTGAGCGAAGGATTTCCGAACTCGATCGTCGAAGCGATGGCAGCGGCGCGGCCGGTGGTCGCAACACGCGTCGGCGGCAACTGCGACGCGGTGCGCTCGCACACCGGAGTGCTCGTCGGTGTCGGTGACGCCGCCGGTTTCGCGGACGCGTTCGACCGGCTGCTCGCTGCTCGGACCCTCATGGATCGTATGGGGAGCGCCGCGCAGGAAGTCGCGGCGGCGGAGTATCATGCGGCAGCCGTCATTCCGCATCTCGAAGCAATCTACACACGGCTCGCCGGGGTCCAGGCATGATCGAGCGGGCAACGGCCGTCGCGAGAGACGCGCGCTCGGTCCGGAGCGCCACCGCCAGCACCCGGCCGCGCCGAGCACCATCGCTGCCCATGCAGCCGGTGCGCGATGTGGAACGCTTGAAGTGGACGCTACCCCTCGCCGGTCTGTTGGCGTACGTCGTCGCCTTCACCTCGGTGCGATTACCGATCGGCAACCTCGCGATGGGGCTGGCGTTGCTCGGGGTCCTGTCGGCGCCGCGGGTGCTCCGGCTTCCAGCGCCGTTGGCGGTGCTCGGCGTGTTCCTGATCTGGGTGTTGGCAGTCTCCATGCGGACCGAGTATCCGGATTGGTTCGATCTGCGGATGATGGATCTCGTGAAGCTGTGGCTGATTGCGCTCGTCGCCTACAACGCGCTGAAGACCCGCGGGCAAGCCCGGATCTTCATGCTCTTCTTTCTCGGTTGTTTCGCGCTCTGGCCGATTCGGGGCACACTCCTCACGTACTTCGTGCTCCACGAGACAGACAACGAGGGACGCGCGGCGTGGATCCAGCTTTACCGCAACCCGAACGACCTCGCCAACATGGCGCTCCTCCAGCTCTCGATGGCGGCGGCGATCCTGGCGACCGAGCGGCAGCGATGGGTGCGGATCGCCGTGTCGGGAGCGATCGCGCTGCTGCCGCTGCTGATCCTGCTGACCCAATCGCGCGGGGTCTTCCTCGGCCTCCTCGCATTTCTCGGGATCGTGCTGACTGGCCACCGGAAGCGCCTGCAGCTTGGCGTGCGCCTGCTCGCTGTAGTGGCGATCCTGATCGCCGTGACGCCAGCTGGTGCATGGAACAGACTCGACTCGCTCAGGCGGGCCACCAGCACCGATCAGCTCGCTCAGGTCGATGGCGAGCAGGGTTCAGCGCTGCTCAGATACCAGATCTGGCGCGTTGCGGCTCGAATTATCTCCGACCATCCAATCACGGGGGTTGGCTTCAACGCCTACAAGCCCGCACACCTGCGTTACTCGGCGAGCCCGGAGTTCGACCAGCACATTCATGACCTCTGGGATACGCATAGCCTCTACCTGAACGTGACCGCGGAGACCGGGATCCCAGGGCTGCTCCTCTATCTGGCGTATCTCGTCGCAGTGATCGTCCCGGCGGATCGTGTCCGACGACGAATCAAGCCTCAGCTC
>DASZNJ010000385.1:0-11162 GCA_035551575.1 Gemmatimonadaceae bacterium | reverse complement strand
GATCACCATCGCGCCCACTGTAGCCACGCCCACCGCCAGCGCTCCCCTCGCGCGGCGGCCGCTCGCGCTCCAGCCGCGCCACGACACGCCGCCCCTTGATCGAGATGCCCGTCATCTTCGCCGCGACCGCCTCGGCATCCGCGCCGACGATCTCGACGAGCGAGTGGGTGTCGCGGATCTCGACCCGGCCGACCGCGGCGCCTGGAATGCCGGCGGTGCCGGCGATCGCGCCAACGAGGTCCCCGGCACGAACGCCATCACGGTCGCCGACCGTCAGGAAGATCCTGACCCCCTCACCCCCCGACGGGCGCGCATCGCGCGAAGCCCCGGCGTCGGAATCGCCGCGCGACGGGGCCACCCCCACGCGCGGACTCTCGCTCCGCGCCGCCGCGGTCCCGGCGCGGTGCTCCTCGAGCAGCCGCAACGCGGCGGCGGCGATCTCGATCCCGTCGTAAGATTCGAGGAGGGGCTCGAGGGTCAGCAGCTCGCGCACGGCCAACCCCTGCTCGAGGACCACGCGCAGCTCGGCGCGGACCCCTTCCTCGCGCCGCCGGGCCGCCGACGCCGGACCGCCTAACGTCAGCGGGCCGACGCGGCCGCCGTTCGAGAGCGCACGCACCAGCTCCATCTGCCGCGGCTGGGCGAGGGCGACGATCTGCGGCGCGCTCGGGGTCCCGCCAAGGGCGGCGAGCAGCTCCTGCCGCGTCGCCGGGACGTCGTAGAGGACCGCCAGCCCGGCCTCGCCTAGCGGCGCGGCGCGGACGACCTGCACCGATGCGTTGGTGCCGCGGTAGCCGAGCCCCTCGATCGCGCCGGCGGCCTCCCGCTCCGACTCGGCGGTCCGTGTCCAGATCACCGCGCGTGCCGGGTCCAGCTCGTCGAGCAGGCGACGCAGCGCCGCGACGCGGTTCGTCGGCGAGATGACGACGTACTGCAGGCTGACCGGCCCAGCCTCGTCTTCGGCGGCTGGTTCGGCGGTGCGCAGTCCGCGCCGCGCGTAGCGCTCGGCCAGCTCGCGTGCCTGGGCGCCGAGGCGCGTCGCGACGAGGATCCGCGCCGCGTCCTTGGGGACCTCGGTCATTACCGTCTCGAGCGCCGATGTCGCGCTGCTTCCAGCCGCGGCGATCTCGTCGACCCACGCCAGGACGACCGCGCGCAGGGTGCCCAGCTTCAGCGACGAGCCCTGAATCAGGGCGGCGATCTCCTCGGGACCACCCGCCACCACCTGCGGACGACGCTCGCCGAGCAGACGGATCGCCCGCTTGACGCTCGTCGCGGGTACGACATCCACGCCCCGCGCCGCGGCCAGCTCGCCGGCCACGCCGCTCACCAGCGCGGTGGACTCGGCGTCAGGAGTGAGGATCAGCAGCTGCGCCTCCGCGGCACCGGCATCGACCTTCTCCAGCGCGGCGCCAAGAAAGGCAGCCGCCGCGGAGCGGTCGTGAGGCAGAATCAGCACCGAATGCTGGCTCCGCGTGATTCCCGCGTTCTCCTTCGCGTCCTGTTCCACGATATGTCCTGGCGTTGTGGCGTCGTTGCCGCCGTGCTACCGTACTGCGCGAGTCTGGAAGATACTCCCGCGACTGGCCGCACCGCATGGGCGGCGTAGCCGGGATGACCGGCGCGGCCCATCGGTGATGGTCGCGCGGCGCGGGCGCGGAGCTTGGCCAGCACTTCGAGCGGAGAACGCGAATGAGCCTGACCGTCCAGATCGAGCCTCCCCGCGGCGCCACCCCGTCGGTGTCGTATCGCTGGGACACGGATACCGACATCCTCAGCGCCCAGGTGGAGGGCTCGCCACCGGAGGGACCTGCGGCGACCGTCGAGGTCCAGGGGCTCGACGGCTCGTGGATGATCCTCGACGTTCGCGGCGGGCGGATTCGCGGCGTCGAGGTCGCGGTCTGGCCCGATGTCCGCAAGCTTCCGGCATTGAGCCCGCCCGCGGCGGAACCGGGAGATGTCGTCCTTCCCGCGCGGCATGCCAGCGCGGGGGCGAGCGCGGTCGACAGTCCGCTCAGCGCCGAGGTCGATGATCCCGAGCGCATCTTCCATTTCCGCTTCGGTCCCGGCTCCGAATCGCGCGCGATCCGTGTTGCCAGCGACATGCTCGTCGACGTCGAGCCATCCGGCACGGTCGCCGGCATCTGGTTCCTGAACGTTCCCCCGTTCCCCCTCGACCAGTGATCACGACCATCGTCCTCTGCAGCGTCGAACCCCGGCTCATCCCACAGGCCGCGATGAAGCTCGCCGGATGCGATGGCGTCGCCGAGGTCTACTCGGTCTCGGGGGAATGGGATCTCGTCGTGATCGTGCGAGTGGCCGAGTACGAGCAGATCGCGCGGGTGGTGACGGAGGTGTTCCCGACGATTCCCGGGCTCCTCAGGACGACGACGCTCACCGCCTTCCGCGCCTACTCGAAGAAGGACCTCGAGCAGGCGTGGGACATCGGGGTGGAGTAGGGGGTGTCGGGTGCCGGGCGCCGGCGAACGACGCTACCGTCCGTCCTTCCCGCAATGCCGTTCCGCCGTGCCGGACGACTGGCCCCGGGCACCGCCATGCCTAACGGCTGATGGCCAGCGGCCTGTTCGTTGGCAGTGTCACCCCGTCGTCCCAGATGCGCGTCGTCGCGAAGGCGACCTTGCCGGCGACGATCTCGGTGGGGCCGATCGTCAGGCGCCGCGGGGGCTCGCCGGGTCTCGAGGCGTAATCGATCGCCAGGTCGTGCGTCCCGGCGGGGAGGATCATGCGCACGATCGACAGCTCGCCAGGGAGCAGGCGCCACTGCCGGAGATCCGGTCGCTCGGTGACGACGTTGAGCGCATTCATCCCCCACTTCGCCATCGCCCCGGCGAACTCGCCGTGCTTCTCCTCGGCCTTCTTCTCGGCGGTCCTGGCGAGGGCGAGCTTGATCCCGGCGCGGGCGATCCCGCGCGCGAGGGCCGGACCGCGCTGGCGCCGGAAATCGTTGGCGATCGCGTTGCACAGGTCGGCGGTGACCCCGAATGTCTTCGTCGCGACCGAGTCCACGACCAGCGTCGCAGTCCAGGGAGGATGGTACGGCCGACGCAGCGTCGACCAGGCGACCGGCATGAGGTAGCCGATCGGCACGGTGGACGAGTCGCGCACCGTGAAGCTCGTGCCGTCGTCGTCGGAGTCGCGCCACATGAACTGGCCGGGCTGCAGGGCGAGGAACGCCGCGGTGCGCAGGCTGATCGCTGCGGCCGCGGCGACTGTTTCCGCCGGGCCGCTGCCGAACTTCTCGAACTCGGATTCCGTCACCGGGACGAGCAGCATTCGCGGAACGCGATGGGCGATGAATCCGTGCTCCACGACGACGACGACCTCCCCGGTCGGCATCGGCGGCGGGACCGTCGCTCGCGCGCCCTTCTTCCTCGGCGGCGCAGGTTGCCCCGCACCCCCGTCCGGCGTGCTCCTGGCGGCCGCGATTCGCGTCGCGGTGGCGACGGCCTTCCGCTTCGCCTCGCCGGTGAGCGGGAAGGGAAGCACCGAGTCGCCGACGAGCGCGCGCGCCACGCGGTACGACACGTCGGCGTCGGTCTTCTCTCCCGCAGCCTCGAACGTCGCACCTGCGAGGTAGTTGAGCACCGCCCGCGTGCGGACGTCGACGCTGTCCTTCCGCGTGTCGAAGCTCTCGAGCAGGGCGCTGATCCGTCGGGCCTCGACGGCGCCGCCCATCGGGTCGCCCCGGCGCAGGTAGTCGAGCATCCCGTAGTAGTTCATCATGAGCCGCTCGGTCTGCGACGGCTCGTACGGCAGTGCGCCGTCGTTGCTGATCAGCGCGAGCAGGTTCTTCGAGATGCTCTTCGTGAACCGGTCGTCGGCGAGCACCGCCGCCGCGTCGAGCGCGTAGCCGGAGGTGCCGAACTTCCCCGCGTAGTACAGCGTCGAGCCGCGGTAGAGCGACGCCAGCAGCGCGTCGTCGGGAGCCAGCGCACCGTCAGGCGCGACCAGCGCCGCCGCGCTGTCGAACCCCCCGCTGGCCAGCGAGCGGCGGAGCAGCCAGTCCGACTCGGTCAGCCCGGCGCGGATCGCTTCGGGCGGGAGAAGGACGCGCGGACGTGCGGTGTGCGCGCACCCGGCGGCGCCGGCCGACAGCAGCGCTGCCGCCAGCACCGCGCGGATGCGGCCTGCCGCGAGCGCGCGCCCCGCCATCCGCTTGCTCCCTAGCGCTTCTCGAGGACGATGATGCGTTCCTTCGCGTGCGCGATCGCTTCCGCCTGCCTGGCATACGCCTCGCCGACGGCGCTGATGCGCTCGAGCTCCATCTGGTGGAGGAAGCGCTTGTAGCGCATCAGCGCCTCGATCGGCCGCAGCTGCTGGTCGAGCAGCGTCGCGATCCTGTACTGCACCATCGGGTCGTTAGGCAGGAGCACGCTCGCCTGGTCGTAGCGCGCCAGCGCGAGGTCGGCGTTCCCCGAGGCGACCAGCTGGTCTCCCTGCTGCACGAGGGCGTTCCCGGTCGCCGCCGCCCGTGCCGCCGCCGACGCGTCACCCTGCTTCTGCACGATCCGCATCCCGCTCGGCTCGTTGTAGGCGTAGGAGGCGACCCGCCCGTTCTGGACCTGGACGAGCGCGACCGCCGCGACCGCGTCGCGCGGCGTCTGGTCCTGCATCGCCGAGGTGTAGACCGCGGCGTCGCCGGAGCGCCGCACCGACCACGCCGCCGGAGTCGTCCGCGTCGCCGCCATCAGCTGCGCCTCGTTCATGCCTAACGCGACCTCGCCCCGCGTCACCGCGGCGCAGACGTCGGGGGTGCACCCGGTCATCGCCGCCGCCATGATCGAGTCGCGCGAGTACTGGGTGCTCGCCTGCTGCCCGGCGACGCGGTCGCGCGCCTCGGCGATCTTCGCGTCGGCGTCGGGCACCCGCTCGCCGTTGCGCATGATCGTGACCGGCTCCGGATTGATCTTCCGCTGTGTGCACGCGGCGAGGGCGAGGACGCCGAGGGCCGCGACGCGCGTCATGTTGCGTGTGCTCATGGGGTCACCTGTCAGGTCAGAGGCCGACGCGCTTGCGCAGGATGTACTTCTTGATCTTGTGCTGCCCGATCCAGACCTTCGCGTTCGACTCCATGTCGACCAGCGTCGCATCGACCTGGTAGAAGACCACCTTCTCCTTCCCCTCCGAGTCCTCGATCGCCTGGATCTCGCCCTGGAGCATGTAGCGGGCGCCGGTCTCGTTGGCCATCCGCGCCCGCGTCGACGCGTTGGCGTTCGTCTGCTGGTCAGCCCGCTCGTCGCGGACCGCGTCGCGGTCCGCGCCGCTGACCATCACCTGGACCGCTCCGGAGTTCGTGAAGGCGCGCTCGAGGTCGTTGACGAAGGTCCCGACGGCGATGTGCTCGTAGGTCTTGTTCGCGAAGTCGCCGACGACGACGCTCGGCGCCGCGCCCCCGTGGGCATCGCTGTAGCGCCTGACCCAGGCGCCGTCGAGGCTCTGCTTGATCAACTCGTTCGCGACGAGCCGCGAGTCCGTGTCGTTCCAGCGCCCGGACAGGTCGGTGACCGCGGCCGGGTCGATCCTGTTGACCTGCTTCGGCTGGCAGGCGGTGCCGACCGCGACGAGCGCGACGAGCGCGGCGCGAGCCGACCGCCGCGCGAGAGTGGACGTCTCCATCGATGTGGAACTCCGAGTGGGGGGTTCGAGCTGCCCGCCGTGCGCGCGCCTAACGCGCGCCGTCGTCGAGGCACCAGTTGGAGCGGCCGCGAAAGAGCTCCGTCCAGGTGCCGTTGGTATACTGCAGGAACTGCAGAAAAGTGTCGCCTCCGAACTTCCATCCCTCGAGCACCAGCTCGGCCGTCCCGTCGCCGGCGACGTCGACGTCGTCGATGTAGCGCCGGAAGTCACCGGTCGATGCATCGCCGTCCACGACGTGCTTGAACGTCGGCGCATACTCGCTCGCGCCCTCGCCCCGGTCGGCGACGATCAGCAGGTGCGACGTGTGTTCGTGCGCCGAGCTCTGCTCGTCCGCCCGGCGGTCGATCATCGTGATCACGATCGTCGGCCACCGCGAGACTCCGGTCGACGCGGCGACCGCGTGGAAGTCGAGGCTGTCGACGACCGCCCTGTCGAGGCCGACCGCCGCCGCCACGCGCTCCGCGACCTGCCTCCCGATCCTGTCAACCTCGCCCTGCGCCATCGGCGTCACCGGCGCCTCGTGGAGCGCGCGCGTCGACGCGAACAACGACACCGTGTAGCCCGGCCGCCCCGACGCATCGAGCGTCACCGCCGACTGCGGGACCATCAGCTCGCAGTTCGGAAGGGTGTAGAGCGGATCCTTCCCCGCCTCCCACATCCCCTGCCTGACGGTAACGTGGCCGATCGCGTGGCCCGCCTGGTAGACCGGATATTGGGCGCCCACTTTCCCGTACAGGTCGTCGAACTGCTTCCAGCCGGAGGCGCCAAGGGTGATCTGCTCGATCTTCCCGTTGCGCAGCACGCCGACGGGGATCATCCGCGGATCGTCGCGTTCCCCATACACCTGGAACAGCATGTCGGGGCGCGACGTGAGGTCGAGGCGCGCGGCCGCGGGCGCTTCAGGCGTCTGGGCGCTCGCCGATCCCCCGGCCAGCTGCCGCGCCTTGTCGCACCCCAGCGTTAGAATTAGAGTGGTCGCGAGAAGGCGACGTCGCCCCATGCGCGCGCTCCGGTTGGAGGGTCGCCGGCGACGCCGCGAACCCAACCGCGACGTCCCCGGCCTCATCAGCTTGCAGCACTCATTGCCCATTGCTCCGGACGCGAGCTTCCGCGCCGCAACACGCGGCGTTCGAGCCGCGCTCGGGGCATCGGTCCACATACAGGACGCTCGCGCGACGCTCGAGCAACTCCAGCGGACCGACGAACCGCCCCGTACGGCGCAGGTCCGCCCCATGGAAAGCGGCGCCTTCACCGCGCGCCCGGTCCGGGGGCGGCCGGAGCCTGGCTTCGTGGCCTTCCTCGATGGGGTCCAGCAGAGCCGCGTCGTTGCGTACATCGACGGCGCGCCGGTCGTCCATGGCACCGCGGCGGCCGTCGTCCGCGAGCGCCGCGACAGGCGCATGCACACCTGGCACTCCCGCGTGGAATACCGGCTCTACGCGCCGCGGGAGCACCTGCCGCCCGAGATCTGGGAGCAGCTCGCCCCGCTCCAGCCAGTTGATTCATCGGCTCACGACAGTAACGAGCCACCACCGTCGCGCCATCCACTCAGTACGCTGGAAAAAGCCGTCCACCTCGTCCAGCAACACCGCGAGGAGCTCGAGCAGCGCCTCGCTGAGCGCTGGTGCGACCACGAGTGCCGTCCCCTCTTCCTCGATGGCGGCATCAGCGGCAGCGAACGGGTCGCTCGCAACTCGTGTGTAGTCGGGGTGGTCAAGAGCCACCGAACCCTCTACGCGGTCGACGACGCCCTGAACGTCGTCCTCCGACTCGGCCCCGCCGAGCGCACCTCCGTCTTCCTCCTCGAGCCAAAACGCCGCACCGCGGTCGCCAGCTGGTACCTCCGACTTCGCGACCCGACCGGCCGTGACCCGACCTTCGGCCTCGTCCGCGTCGAGGTCGCTCGCGACCCGAATCAGGACATTTCGGCGCGCGCCGACGAAGTCTCGCGTTGGCTCCTCGCCGAAGGCAGCCCGCTCGCACTCCCCGATTCGCGGTGGGACCGGTTGGCGTACGGCATCCGCGACTCCGAGGAATTCCTCAAGGCGATCACGTGAACGTGGCGCAGATCCCGGTCCGCGTGCGGCGGGATTGAACCACAAGAGCACCG
Source organism: Gemmatimonadaceae bacterium (assembly GCA_035551575.1). Lineage (GTDB taxonomy): Bacteria > Gemmatimonadota > Gemmatimonadetes > Gemmatimonadales > Gemmatimonadaceae > JABFXC01. The sequence goes on along the minus strand of DASZNJ010000385.1, from coordinate 3,394 downwards.
CCGCGGCATTCCAGTCGTCGCGCTCGCGCGCTGGCCACCACGGTCCGGCGGGAAAAGCCCGGCGAGATCATCTCGGCCGCGGACTCCCGCCGATCCAAGCCTGGCATCCTCATCGCCCCGACATCCCGCGATTCGTTCCCCGATCGCCATCGCTGATCGTATAGCCGACAGCGGAACACCGGCGTTACAGTTCGTATCCCCACAGCAGGCATCCCCTCGCATGCACCCACTCGGCCGCGTCGTCGCCACCGAGCGACGCCCGAATACCCCGCACGAGTTCCACTTCTGGACCGCGCTCGACTCCCCCGTCGGGATCGGGACCATCGTGCGCGTCGAGGGGATGCAGCCGGTCGAGGGGCAGATCCCGCAGATCTACGGCATAGTCGTCGAAGGGTTCAGCTACACCGACCTGCAGTCGCCGCTGCACGACGTCATCGGTCATGACGGCTCGCCGTCAGGCGGTGCTTTCGCGCCGACGGAGCGCGCCGAGATCCGGCTCTACACCGCGGCCGTGCTCCGCCAGCTCCCCGAGGAGCCGCTGCAGCCGGTGCCGATGGGGCAGGTCTTCCTCGCCGCCGACGAAGACGTCGCCGTCGCACTGCGCATGGACGGATACCTGAAGGAGGGATCGCGCACCGGGATCCCGATCGGCGTCTATCGCGCCGGGGGAACCGATGCCCCGATCTACCTCGACGCGGATTTCCTCCTCGGTCCCGAGGCCGCCCATCTCAACATCAGTGGCGTCTCCGGGCTCGCGACGAAGACGAGCGCCGTCGAGTGGCTCCTGCAGTCGATCTTCGCGCATTTCCCCGGGCAGAAGGGATCGGTCGCCGCGGTCACCTTCAACGTGAAGGGTCCCGACCTCTGCTTCCTCGACCAGCCGGGGGACATCGACGAGCGCGACCGCGCGATCTACGACAAGCTCGGCGTCCCGGCGAAGCCGTTCGAGAACACGCAGTACTTCGCCCCGTATCACTCGAAGGGACATTCGCTCAACACCCTGCGCTCGAACGACGCGCTCGCGCACAACGTCCAGCCCCTGACCTGGGGATTGCACGAGGTCCTCCAGTATGCCGAAGTGCTGCTCAACAAGGACGACATCGACGCGAAGGCCGATGCGCTGATCGACTTCATCGCTCGCAACGTCGTCGGCCAGGACTTCACCGATCCCATGTTGTCGCGGACGCATCGCGTCCAGTCGTTCGCCGACCTCGAGCAGTGGTTTCGCGACGTGTTGCGCGCCCTCGAGGCGAAGAACGCCGAGGGCTGGCGGACCCACCACGTCGCGACGATCCGCAAGGTCCGCAACCGGCTCTCGAACATCTCGACGCGCTGCGCGGGGCTCGTCACCGACGACGGCGCAGTGAGCGACCTCCCCTTCGGGAGCTTCGAGGACCGGACGGTGTATGTGATCGACGTCGCCGGGCTCGAGGAGGACGCGCAGGATCTCGTCTTCGCCCGGGTGGTCACGAAGCTCCGCGAGCACCTCGAGCGGCGCGACCTCGGCGTCAACCATGTCGTCGTCTTCGTCGATGAGCTCAACAAGTATGCGCCCTCGGATGGCCAGGACACCTACGTTCGCAAGATGCTGCTCGACATCGCGGAGCGCGGGCGCTATCTCGGGCTCGTGCTGTTCGGCGCGCAGCAGTTCCGCTCGCAGGTGCACCGTCGTGTCGTCGGGAACGCCGGGAGCGCGATGTATGGCCGGATGGACGCCGACGAGCTGGCGACCCCCGGCTACGCCGTGTTGAGTCCCGCCATCAGGACCAAGCTCGCGACGCTCGAGAAGGGTCAGCTGATGGTCAGGCATCCGCACTTCACGCAGCCGGTCTTCGTCCGCTTTCCCCGCCCGTCGATCATGCGCGGGCGCGATGGCGTGGAGCGCTTTCCGCAGGCGACCGCGGTCGGGCTCGACCAGGCGATCCTCCGCTCGCTCCGGGCGCTCGACGGTTCGGTGACGCTGCAGTGGGTGCAGGATGCGATCGGCATCCACGAGGAACAGGCTGTCGTCCGCGCACGCAACGCGACGATCCGCATGCGGCCGAGCGACGTGAAGAGCTTCTTCCTCGCGCAGCTTCCGCCGCTCATCCGGAGCACGCCGCTGAAGCCGAAGCCCGCGGGGATCGCGATCCGCGGCACCCCGTTCGACGACCCGTACGGCAACGGCTGATGTCGCCGCCGTTCGTCATCGCCCGGATTGCCGCCCTCCTTCTTCTCGCGCCCGCAGTCTGCGCCGCGCAGAACGGGAGCGGGGCCAGCGGCGCGGTGGCGCTCGAGGTGCGGCCGCGCGCCGGGGACACGGTGAGCGTCAGGCTGGAGCAGCGCGTCGAGATGACGGGCACGCGCCGGATCGGCGGCCGCGACTCGACCGCGCGGGTGACGTCGTCGATGGTGATGTTCGCGCGGACGATCGTCGAGAGCGTGACCCCTGCGCACAGCATCGTCGCGACGCATACCGACTCGGTACGCCTCGAGACGAGCGATGACCATGCCGAGGCGATGCGTGCCGACGCGATTCGTGCCCTGGCCGGCACCGTCTCGCGGCTGCGCATCCTTCCCGACGGCACGGGGCAGGGAGTCGACAGCGCGTTAGGCGGGCGGTCGGGGAGCCTCGTCGCGGTGATGCCGGCGACGCTCCCCGGGACCCCGGTGGCCGTCGGCGGCAAGTGGACGCGAACGATGCCGATCCCGTCGAGCAACGCGGCGCGCGGCGCCGGGGAGGTGCGCGCGGTCTTCCGCCTCGACTCGCTCACCAGCGCGGGCCGCTACGCATGGATCTCGATGAAGGGGTCGATGCGCCGCGACGAGCGCGCGCCGGCCGGCGGAACCGGCGAGAGCGCCGGCGCGGTGAGCGGTTCGATCACGGGCGCGATGACCCTCGACCGCCGGCGCGGCTGGATCGTCTCGGCGCTGACCGACATGACCGTTCACTCCACGGTGACCACACCGAACGCGCCCTCCGTCCCGCTCAAGGTCACCGTCCGCGTGATCCAGAAGATGCGCGCCGAGAATCAGGACTGAGGCTCCTCCGCCCCCGTGCCCGACGCTCACGGTGCATGGCGCAAACGGATGTAGATCTTTACATTGCATTCAGTTACGGCGCTGAATGCTACAAACCTGATACTGGCCTCCGAAGTGCACGATCCGCGGTGAGCGGCGCACTCCCGGGACAGACATGGACTCGTGCGACTCGTTCACCTAAGCGACCTCCACCTCGGCTATCGCCAGTATCAGCGCCTGACCTCCGCCGGGATCAACCAGCGTGAGGCGGACGTCGCGCGCGCGTTCCGCAACGCGATCGACAAGACGATCGAGCTCGCACCCGACATCGTCGTCATCGCCGGCGACATCTTCCACAACGTCCGCCCGACGAACCCGGCGATCCTGACCGCGT
>DASZNJ010000384.1:0-3376 GCA_035551575.1 Gemmatimonadaceae bacterium | reverse complement strand
CCACGGGATCGGCGCCCACCATCACGACCGAGATTCCGCCGCGCAGCGAGACGATGCGCCCTTCGCTCCCGAGGGCGGGGACGACGACGATCGTTCCTCGCGATCGTCCAGTGGCGGCGAGGTAGCTCGACAGGGGGCCGGCAAGGCGGGAGTCCCAGTCTCGCTGCAGCTCGAGAAGGGTGCGCGCCGACGGCTGCCACATCGCGCGCTCGTCGCGCACGACGTTGCGCCACTCGACTTCCAGCGCGTCGACGAAGGTCAGCAGCGCCTGCCGGTTGCGCGCGCCGGGAATCGACCGCGCCACCGCCGCCGCCCGGGCGGCAAGTGCGAGAGGCACGGTGCTCGCCGCCGCCCTGCCTGCGAGCGCCTCGCGCAGCGCGCGCAATGCGACGCCAGGATCCGTCCCGACGAAGTACAGGGGCACGAAGTGCAACGCGTCGAAGCTGCTGTCACCGGCGAAGGCCGCGCGGAGCGCGCGCGCCGAACTGTCGAGCGGCGTCGTCACGCCATGCGCGCGCTTCGCCTCGCGCGCGGTTCGCAGGTGCGACGCGGAATAGAGCGGCAAGGGTCCGTAGTCCGCGGCGCCGACGGTCGCGAGGCCGTGGTACCACAGGTCGGCGAATGCATCGCGGCGCACGACCCACTGCGGAACTTCACGCTGTGCCGTCGCCGTCCCCGGCGCGAGGACGCCGAGACAGACTGCGGTGCAGGCGACGATCACCCCGGTCCGGCGGTGCGTGCGGCGAATGGAAACCTCCAATGAAGGCCCGGCTCCGTGCCGCCGGGGACTCGAGTGTCCATCGCCGCGTCAGTGCGGCCGGTAGCGTCGCGAAAAAACGTCTATATGATCATTCAGCAGGACAGTAGAAGTGTCAAGTGTCAGGGGACAGCCATGACGGGAGAATCGCCAGACTCCGGGGGCGTCGCGGCCGCCGGCCGGACGCGCCCGGGCCGTCTCACCCGTGCACCGCCGCCGGGTCCATCCAGAACACTCCCCACCCGCGGCCGTTGGCATCGCGGAAGCTCCACTCGTACATGAAGCCGTGATCCTCCGGCTCGTCGTCGGTCGAGCCGCCGTTGGCGAGAGCCCTCTTCACCGTGGCGTCCACCTCGGCGCGGCTGTTGACGCTGAAGGAGAAGAGGTCTTCAGCGACGACTGCTCGCGGAACTTCTCCATCCCCGTCCATGCCCGGAGCATCGACTCCTGCACCGCATCCTCGGCGTCGACGATGGACCCGAGCATTCGGTAGCAGTGTCCCGTCAGCGCGGGCCGGAACTGTTCGAGGAGGACGTCCACGGACATGGGGCTACGATACGTTCCCTCGACCACCCCCTGCCACCCTCGCAGTGGATCTTCACACCTCACTATTCGGAGCACCCTCACACCTCACTATTCGAAGCACGTTCACACCTCACTACTCGGAGCACGTTCACACCTCACTACTCGAAACCCGCTCTCCACCCGCCGCCGGCAACGTCAACGTAAACGTGCTCCCCCTCCCCACCTCACTCCGCACCGACAGGTCCCCTCCCATCCCGCGCGCCAGGTCCCGGCTGATCGCGAGCCCGAGCCCGACTCCCTCGTGGGCCCGCGTCAGCTTTGCGTCCACCTGCACGAACGGCTCGAACACGCTCGCCAGCTTGTCGGCGGCGATCCCGATCCCGGTGTCCTCCACCGAGATCGCGACCGTGTCCCCGTGGGCGGCGCAGGCGACGCGCAGCTCCCCGCCCGGCTTCGTGAACTTGATCGCGTTCGTCAACAGGTTGAGCAGGATCTGCTGCAGCTTGTCGCGGTCGGCGTGGACGACCACCGACGCCGCGCACGCGCCTAACGTGTACTGCAGCTCCCTCGCCCGCAGCTGCGGCACGATCAGCGCCTCGGCCGCGGCGAGTGCCTCGCGCACCGGGACGTCGGTCATGTCGTAGCTCACCGTTCCGGTGTCGACGCGGGTGTAGTTGAGCACCTGGTTGATCAGCCCGAGGAGGTGCCGCTGGCTCTGCTGGATCCGGCGGAGGTCGGCGCGCTGCTCGTCGGTGATCGGGCCGCGCACCCCCATCTCGATCAGTTCGGCGTAGCCGCCGATCGCGTTGAGCGGGGTCCGCAGCTCGTGCGACATCACGGCGAGGAATTCCCCCTTCGTCCGGTTCGCCGACTCCGCCTGCTCGCGCGCGGCGCGCAACGCGACTTCGTTCTCCGCGCGCTCCACCAGGTGGTCGCGGACGTCGAACTGGCGCTGCCGCGCGCGGAGCGCCGAGCGGAGCGTCGTCACCAGCGTCGCGACGCGCACCGGGCGCTCGAGCAGCGTCACGTTCGCGCGCGCCGCCAGCTCCCGCAGCGGGGGCGAGAGCACGCGCGACAGCTCGCTCTCCGCGGTCAGCACGATCACGGGGACGTCGGACCACGAGGGCTGGCGCTCGAGCGCGGCGAGCAGCATGTCGCGCGCCTTCCTGCCTAACGCCTCCTCGGCGACCAGCAGGACCCCGACATCCCTGTCGATCGAGGCGCAGAGGGCGGCCATGTCCTCGCAGACGATCACGGAGAAGCCGGCGCCGTCGAGCACCGTCGCCGCGACCGCGCCATCCCGCCCCGTTGGCGCGAGGATCGCCAGCGGCGGGCTCGCGCCGCCGGCGTCGGCCGTGGCCTCTCCCGGCGCGGCCCCGCGAATCGCCCCCCTTTCCGGCGCCGACATCAGGGGACGCGGGGAGGCGCGCTGGCCGGGGAGACTTGAGGGAGGAGGTCGTCCGAAGCGCCGGTGAAACTCGGCACCCCCGTCAACACTCCCTGGAACTCGCGGAGCGGCCCGCCGACGTGCAGCCCGCCGCGCTGCACCCGCGTCTCGCGGATCGTCCGCTCGTGGTCACCGCTTCGCTTCTTCACCACCGATACCGCCTGCCTGACGGTCCCCATCACCTCGAAGTATCGGAGCAGCACCACCGTGTCGGCGAGGTAGCTGATCTCCGCCGCCTCGTCCACCGGGCTGCCGAAGATCCCGCGCTGCACCAGCGTCATGACGCAGGTGACGCCCTTCATCGCGAGATAGCTGAGCAGCTCGTGCACCTGGATCGGGAGGAGCCGCTCCTCGGGCATCGACTGCAGGTAGCCGTTGAGCGAGTCGATGACGATCAGCTGCACCCCCTCCCGCTCGACCGCGCACATCACCTGGTTGGCGAACTCGCCAGGGGAAAGCTCTGTCGGCTCGATCTGTCGAAGCCGCAGCCGCCCGTCGGCGACCGGGGTGTCGATGTCGAGCCCGAGTCCCTCGCCGCGCAGGCGGAAGGTGCTCAGCCGCTCGTCGAAGAGGAAGAACAATACGCGCTCGCCGCGGGTGACCGCGGCGCAGGCGTACTGCGCCGCGAGCACCGACTTGCCGGTACC